>JANSXW010000139.1 GCA_024742755.1 bacterium
CGAGGCACGATGAAGGAGCATAGCCTAAGCTAAGTGACTGACCTGCCCGCCGTACAAGACTTTGGCAGGCGGGAGAGTAACGAAGTGCAGGATAAAATTTGGCAAATGCAGCCCAATGGGTGAAATCCCAACATAGTCTTAGAGAGATAGCAAAAGCCAAATAATGATCCTAGCCATAGATATCGGCAACTCTAATGTAACGCTCGGCCTGTACGCCAATGGGCACTGGGCGCATTTTCACCGCCTGCCTACTAAGACGGACCGGCAGTCTGCTATGTTTTATCAAATGGGCTGCACCTCCTGGCTGATGGAGCAGGGCATAGCAGCGGGGGCCATTGAGCAGGTTGTGGTGAGTACGGTTGTCCCGGCCCTAAAACGCACCTTCGAACAGCTGAGCCGACACCTGTTTGGGCAGGAGGCGCTCCTGGTCGCCCCTGAAATCTACCAGCACCTGCAGTTGAAAATCGACCGGCCCGAGGAGCTGGGCACGGACTTGTTTGCCAATGCCGTAGCGGCGCACTACCTGCACCGGCAGGACTGCATTATCGTGGACTTCGGTACGGCACTGACTTTTACGGTAGTGGACCGAAAAGGGCAGTTGCTGGGCGTTTCCATTGCGCCGGGCCTGAAAACGGCCATCGGATCACTGTTTCAAAAGACCGCACAGTTGCCGGAGGTGCCGCTGAAAATGCCGGAGTCGGCTATTGGCAGAGATACGGTACAGGCCATTCAGAGCGGTATCCTGGTAGGGTATGTGGGCCTGGTGCGGCATATGCTTTCCAGTATCCGGGCGGAAGTCGGGGAACAATACATGGCAGTGGCTACCGGAGGGCTATCGGCTATTTTGCACCCCCTGGAAGCTGATTTTGATGCCATCGACCCCCATCTGACGCTCGATGGGCTGCGGATCATTGCAGAAGAAACGACTAAGAAGCTTACCACCTAAACTATGCAAGTGTATTCCAAACTGCCGAATGTCGGCACCACCATATTCTCTGTGATGTCAGCCCTGGCCAATGAGCACGGGGCGATCAACCTTTCTCAGGGCTTTCCCAACTTTGAGTCCCCGCAGCGGCTTACCGACCTGGTTTGTGATTACCTGCAGAAAGGGTACAATCAGTATGCGCCCATGCCGGGCTTGCCGGAACTGCGGGAAGCGATTGCCGGTAAAATCAATCTGATGTACGGTGTCGGGGTCGATCCCGGTTCGGAAATCACCATTACTGCGGGGGCGACACAGGCCATCTACTGCGCCATCGCTGCCTTCGTCCGCCCGGGCGACGAGGTCATCCTGCTGGAGCCCGCCTACGACTGTTACCGGCCCGCTGTGGAGGTAAACGGAGGCATACCGGTCATCTATGAACTGAAAGCGCCTGATTACAAAGTCAACTGGGATCATGTGGAAGCGCTCCTAACCCCGGCTACCCGCATGATTATCATTAACACGCCCAACAACCCCACAGGCACCACCCTTCAAACCACCGACCTGCTGGCCCTGCAGCACCTCACCTCCGGCACCGATATCCTGGTACTTAGCGATGAGGTTTACGAGCATCTCATTTATGATGAGGCCAGCCACCAAAGCGTGCTGCGGTTTCCGGGCCTGCGCAGCCGCAGCCTGGCGACTTACTCGTTTGGAAAAACCTTCCACAACACTGGCTGGAAAATTGGCTACTGCGTGGCCCCACCCGAGCTGACAGTGGAGTTCCGTAAGGTGCATCAGTACAATACCTTTGCGGTGCACCGCCCCACGCAGCATGCGCTGGCCGACTATTTGCAGGATGCGGCTACCTACCAAAGCCTGCCGGATTTTTACCAGCAAAAGCGCGACCGGTTGCTGGAAGTCATGGAGGGCTCAAGGTTCAGAGCCCTGCCCTGCCGGGGGACTTATTTCTGCATTTTCGATTATTCCGACATCAGCGATGAACCCGACCGGGTCTTTGCGCATCACCTGGTCACGGAGCATGGCGTGGCGGCTATCCCGGTTTCTGCCTTCTACACAAGCGGGCGGGACGAGCGGATCATCCGGCTCTGTTTTGCAAAGACTGAAGAGACGCTGCGGGCCGCCGGTGAGCGCTTGCGAAAAGTATAGAACGACACATGTACAAAATCTACGGCATACGGCACCACGGGCCGGGCTCCACCCGGAGCCTCTTACAGGCTTTGGAAGCGCAGCAGCCCGATTGCCTGCTGATCGAAGCGCCGGAAGATGGCAGCCCGGCATTGGAGTATATGCTGCACCCGGGGCTGCACCCACCGGTCGCCATTCTCATCTATGATGCCAAGGACCTGCGGCATGCCTCCTACCTGCCCTTCGCAGAATTCTCGCCCGAATGGCAGGCAGCGCAATTTGGCCTGGCACAGGGGCTGGATGTACGGTTTATGGACTTGCCTATGAGCATGCAATTTCAGCTGGACGAGGAGCAGCAGCAGTTGTCGCTGTCCTTGCCGGATGCGGCCCGGGAAGCACCCGAAGTACGCGACCCCATGGGCTATATGGCCCGGCTGGCCGGCTACCGGGACAGCGAGCGCTGGTGGGAAGCCACCTTTGAGCAACCCAAGCACGATGTCGATATTTTCGAAACCATCATCAGCCTGAATACCGCACTGCGCGATGAGCTCGGGCGGGCAGAGCGCCCCCTCAACCGGCTGCGGGAAGCCTACATGCGCAAGCAGCTGCGCAAAGCTATAAAAGATGGGTTTAAGAACATCGCTGTGGTCTGCGGTGCCTGGCACACACCGGCTTTGCATTACCTCGACCGCTTCAAGCAAAAAGACGACAATGCCCTGCTCAAGGGACGTAAAAAGAGCAAAACCACTGCCACCTGGATTCCCTGGTCGTATCAGCGGCTGGCGTTTCAAAGCGGGTATATGGCCGGTGTGGTCTCTCCGGCCTACTACGAGCTGCTCTTTGACAAGCGGGAGGAGACCGTGCAGTACTGGATGGCGCGGGTAGCCGGTCTGCTTAGGGGTGAAGGCTTTGATGCCAGCGCCGCACAAGCGGTGGATGCAGCCCGCCTCGCCCATACACTCGCAGGCATGCGCGGGCAACCGGTAGCGGGCATTGATGCCATGAAAGAAGCCGCCCTGGCCGTCTTTGCACAAGGCAGCCCGGAGCCCCTGGAGCTGATCGAACAGGAACTGATCATTGGGCAACAGGTAGGGGAAGTGCCGGACAGCATCCCGCAAATCCCCCTGCAACAGGATATGGAAGCCCGCATCCGCTCCGCCCGCCTGACCAAGCTGTACAAGTCAGGCGCACCGGAGGATAAAGCGCTTGATTTGCGTAAAGACACCCACCTGGATGCCAGCCACTTACTGCATCAGCTGCGCATTTTGGAGATGCCCTGGGGGCGCGTTCAGGAGCAGCCCGATGGCAAGCTGGGCAGCTTCAGCGAGTACTGGCACCTTCATTGGCAACCGGAGTACGTCATCCGGCTCATACAGGTGGGCATGTGGGGCAATACGGTGGAAGCGGCGGCCAACAACTACCTGTTGAAAAAGGCACAGGAAACGCACAAGCTCGATGAATTGGTCGCTCTGGCCCGGGAGGCACTGCTAGCCGGGGTCACCGCTGCCTTTACGCCTTTGGTGCGCCAACTGGAAGACGCAGCGGCCATTACTCAGGATGTGTACGCCCTTATGCAGGCCTTGCCCGTACTGGCCGACATTCAGCGCTACGGCGATACCCGGCAGACGGATACGGAGGCCGTGGAGGCCCTCATCCGGCATATGGTGCCCCGTATTGCCATTGGGCTGCCGGCAGCGGTGCTGAATATTGAAGAGGAAGTGGCCCGGGACTGGCTCCATCAATTGGTGCAAAGCAACCGCGCCATTAGCCTGCTGAACGAGGTGGCATTTCACAAAGAGTGGAACCGGTCGCTTGGGCAAATTGCCAATGCCGCACCAGCCCACCCACTGCTTCGGGGGCTCTGTACCCGTATTTTGTTTGATAAATCTGTCCTGTCAGATGAGGCGGCGGCGACACAGATGCGCTATGCCCTTTCCTCCGCTGCTGAAGCCGAGCAAAGTGCCCTGTGGCTCGAAGGTTTCCTGTACGGTAGCGGCTTGTTGCTGATTCATATGCCGGCGCTCTGGCAAATTCTGGACGAATGGATTGCGGAACTGCCCCAGGTTGTATTCGAGCAGACTCTGCCCTTGCTGCGCCGTTCTTTCGCCAGTTTCTCTCCCCCTGAGCGGGAGAAAATGCTGAGCCTTTCCAAAACGGGTGCGACCAAACCCGGGGCGGAGGAAGAAGCGTTGCCCAAAGCCGCTTTCGACCAAAAGCGTGCCAAGGTCGTCCTGCCTACCCTCAAGCTGCTGCTGGGGCTGGATTAGCCGCGAATTAAAGGAACCTTAACCTCCACTTCATCTTCAGTTAAGGCCAAAAGAAGACATTTGCTATTGTAAATGTTGATTTCTTGCTGTCAAGACATCTTTCTAGTGCGACTAGACCGGATTATCTGGCACTGTTTTCACGCTTAGGCGCCTGAACCTTAATTGTCAAATATATACGGCTCAATCCACTAAGATGCTAATCTTTCCTGCAATTTAAAGTCGCTTTTTGAAGCCAGGTTCGTGCCGCCCGGCACCTGCCTGGTTATTTTTTGCAGGAGCAAAACGAAGACTAAGAATATCCTATACTGTAGCCCTTTAATTCTTTGGCTGTGCTGTTCCTACGCACAGCCTTTTTTACATCATCCAAAGCACCCGGCCCAGCAATACTGCCGCAAAGACGATCAGCGCGATCCCGGAGATGCGCCGCAGCCAGAGCAAATGTATCGGCCGCAGTACCCGCCGGATGCGCTTGGCAAGCAGGACTTTCAGCAGGTCGGTGATGATGATGGTGCCTAAAATGCCTCCAAAGAAATAACGGGCTTCCAGCAGTTCCATCTCGCCGTCTACCACCACGGTAGAGGCGACACCTATCCAAAAGAAAAAAGTGAAGGGGTTGATGGTGTTGATGAGAAAGCCTTTGAGCCAAAGCCCGGAATAGGAGGAGGTGCGCACCGTCTCTTTCGACCACTCCGGCAGCTCGTGGGCTTTGGGCACGGTAAGCAGTGCGCCCAGCCCGAATGCGGAAAGGGTGATGCTGCCGCCGATGCCCAGGTACAAGCCAAAGTTGGGCCCTTCCACCACCTGACTGATGTAAGCCAGCCCGAAGTACACAGCCGCGATGAACAGAAAGTCGCTTACCCAAATGCCCAGGCCAACAGTAGTCCCCGCCCGGAACCCCTCCTCCACGCCCGCCTGAATAATGGCGAAGAAGATAGGCCCAATGAGCATGGCGAGGATCAAGCCGACTTTGACCCCCTCAAAAATGAGGTTCATATTGATTGAGGTTTTGTCAACGGACTAAGTACTGCTCAGGATGCTGGCATTCATGTGTTCTTCGATGGCTTCTGCATCTGCGGGGATGTGGGCGCAGAGGTCTACCGGGCCGTCATCGGTAACCAGGATGTCGTTTTCCAGGCGGATGCCCAGCCCTTCTTCGCGTATGTAAATGGCAGGCTCGCAGGTGAACACCATGCCCGCCTGTATTGGGTCGTAGCGGTTGGACAAGTCATGCACATCCAGCCCAAGGTGGTGGGAGGTGCCGTGCATGAAGAATTTTTTGTAGGCCGGCGCTTTTTCGTCCTGATTTTTGATATCCGTTTTGTCGAGCAGCCCCAGTTGTAGCAGTTCGCTTTCCACCATTCTGCCCACCTCCTTGTGGTAATCTTCCAGCAGGGTCCCGGGCAGGAGCATTTGCTGAGCGCCCCTCATGGTACGCAGTACAGCATCGTAGACCTTTCGCTGTCGTTCTGTAAAGCGCCCGTTTACCGGGATGGTGCGGCTGAGATCGGCGGCGTAGTTGGCGTACTCGGCCCCAAAATCGAGGAGGAGCAGGTCGCCGTCCATGCAGCGCTGATTGTTTTGGACGTAGTGGAGTACGCAGGTGTTTTTACCGCTGGCCACGATGGGCTCGTAAGCATGCCCCCGGGCGCCGTTGCGGATAAACTCCGCGATGATTTCGGCTTCCACTTCGTATTCCATTACACCGGGGCGGACAAAGTCGAGCACCTTCTCAAAGGCCTGTCCCGTGATATTCACGGCATGGCGGATCAGCCCGATCTCGATAGGTGATTTGATCATCGCCTGCTTTTTGAGCAGAGGCTGTGCCCGGTGGAATTTATGCAAGGGGTAGCGCTCCTGCAGCGAGCGGGCGAAGCGCATGTCCTGTGTTACGACCCCGGAGGCAAAGCGGTCGTGCTCATTCAGATTGAGGTACACCCGCTTGGACAGCAAAATGAGCTCGTGCAGGATGTTGTCCATCTCATCCGTCCAGTAAATTTTCTCAATGCCGGAAATCTCCCGCGCCTGCTCCTTGGTCAGTTTATCGCCTTCCCAAATTGCGGTACGCTCGTCGGTACGCCGGATGAAAGCCACTTCCTGAAAGTCTTCCTTGATGCAATCGGGAAACAGTACAATCACGGTGTCCTCCTGATCGAGCCCGCTGAGGTAGAACAGGCCGCTGTTTTGCCGGAAGGGGAAAAAGGTGTCCCCGCTTCTGGGCATCAGGTCGTTGGACTGGAAAATGGCAATAGAGTCCGGCTGCATCTTACGCATGAACCGCTGCCGGTTGTATCGGAAAAGCTCGGAGTTGATCGCTTCGTAACGCATATGTTTTTGCTTTTAAGTCATAAGCAGGTTGGCCACCTGAGCCGGAAGCCCGGACAGGGGCAAGCGCCAAATTGCAAAAATTGCCGGAAGAACAAAAGCCGCGAGAGTAGTTTGGAATGATTTTACGGTTACGCGCCTCTAGAGTTTGGCGTCGACCTCTGCCAGTTCGTCCTCATCATAAGTGCCAAACCAGCGGTGGAGCTGGCCTTTGGCTTTTTCCTTGACCTCCTGATTGACATAAGCGGCGATGGTCACGAGCCCGAAAGCCAGCACCCCGATATCATCGGTGTAGCCAATGATGGGCGTCAGGTCGGGCATAGCATCAATGGGCGACAGGAAATAACCCAGGGTGCCCAGCACGATATTCTTGGCCCAGTAGGGCGTATCCTTGCGGCGGTAGGCGTAGAAAAGGAGGAGGGCAGAGTAGACCGTTTTCAGGCCTGCCTGACGGGCGTAGTTCCGGAGTTTATTCCAGAACCGGTTTTCAGAAAACTTATCGATGTAAGACCGAAATGGATTTTCCATAGCTTTAAAAGTTACTTATTGGCCAGTTGCCCGCAGGCAGCGTCGATGTCTTTGCCCCGGCTGCGCCTTACGGTGACCATAATGCCCTGATCGCGGAGGTGGCGTGCGAAGTCGTCAATCCGGTGCTCGGTAGACTTGCGGAACGGCGCCCCGTCAATCGGGTTGTACTCAATAATGTTGACCCTTACGGGAAAGTTTTTGCAGAGGCGGGCCAGCCGCTCGGCATCCTCCAGGGTATCATTGAAATCCTGGAAGGTAATGTATTCATAGCTGATGCGGTTGCGCGTCTGCTGATAGTAGTATTGCAGCGCCTCCATGAGCGTCTCCAGATTGTTCTGCTCATTGATGGGCATGATCTCGTTGCGCTTGGTATCATCGGCAGCGTGGAGGGAGAGGGCGAGGTTGACCTTTACGGCATCCTCTGCCAGCCGCTTGATCATCTTGGCAATGCCTGCCGTGCTGATGGTGATGCGGCGGGGCGACATATTGAGCCCGTCCTCGTTGGTGATGCGGTCGATGCTTTCCAGCACATTTTTGTAAGCCAGCAGCGGCTCGCCCATGCCCATGTACACGATATTGGTAAGCGGGTGCCCGAAGTGGGCTTCACTTTGCTGATTGACCATTACGACCTGATCGTAAATCTCGGCGGCATCAAGATTGCGCAGGCGTTTCATGCGGCCGGTAGCACAGAAGGTACAGGAAAGGCTGCAGCCCACTTGCGAAGATACGCAAACGGTGTAGCGGTTGTCGGCCGGCACCGGAATGAGCACCGATTCAATCAGATGCCCGTCGTGCAAACGGAAGCGCGACTTGATGGTGCCGTCCTGACTGTGCTGCACCTCATCCGTCATGATGGCATTGATGGCAAAGCGGGCTTCCAGTTTTTCGCGCAGTCCTTTCGAGAGGTTGGTCATTTCTGTGAACGTGCGGGCGCCCTTTTTCCATAGCCATTCGTGCACCTGCTTGGCACGGAATTTCTTCTCGTCCATGCCCAGGAAGACCTCCTGAAGTTCGTTCAGGCTCAATTGCCGGATGTCAGCTTTAGCGGTATCTGTTACAGTCATGATGTATCTGCTTCGCGTTTCCTGCCCCGTTAAACCGGCCGGCACTTCTTTTCCAGCCAGGACTGCTCAGCACTATTGAGCAGTGGGGACAATTCCTTCAACACCCGAGCGTGATATTCGTTGAGCCATTGCCGCTCTTCCGCGCTTAGCAAGGGCAACAAAATCAGGTCGGTGGCAATAGGGAATAGGGTCTGAGGCTCAAAGGTATAGAACTTTCCGGTGTCTGTTTCCATCTTTTCTACGCAGAGGTCCAGATTCTCGATGCGGATGCCATATTCGTCTGCTTTGTAGAAGCCCGGTTCGTTGGAGGTCAGCATGCCTGGTATGATGGGCGTTTGCCCGCGGCTGGTCCGTGGGTTGGGGGTGATGCCCTGCGGGCCTTCGTGCACATTGAGGAAATGCCCAACGCCATGCCCGGTGCCATGCCCGTAGTTGAGCCCAACGGACCAGAGGTGCTGCCTTGCGAGTATGTCCAGCTGCACACCGGTGGTGCCTTCCGGGAAAATGACACTGGACAATCCGATATGCCCTTTGAGTACCCGGGTGTAGTGGTCTTTAACTTCCTCGCTTACCGGGCCAAGGGCGACGGTACGGGTAATGTCAGTGGTGCCGTCCTGGTACTGTCCGCCGGAGTCGAGCAATAGTACGCCTTCCGGGCGTATCCTTGCTGCGGTATTGGCTTCTGCCCGGTAGTGCACGATGGCACCGTTGCCCGCATACCCCACAATGGCCGGGAAGCTTTCGCCAAAATAGCCTTCCTGCTCCGCCCGGAAGCCCGCCAGCTTTTCGCCAACTTCAAATTCGGTAGGGGCTGCCCCCTGAGCTAAGGCATTTTCCAGCCAGCGGTAGAGGCGGAGCAGCGCCACACCGTCTTTACGCATGGCAAGCTTTAGATTTTCTTTTTCCACGGTGTTGCGCACCGCTTTGAGGGGGGCGATGAGGTTAGGCGTTTTCGTCCACCGGGCGGCTTCCAGCAGCTCGTAAAGAAAGACGCTCAGGGCTTCCGGCTGATAGCCAATGCGTTGGTTGGTGCCTGCCTGCCGGAGGGCTTCTGAGATGCCGGCATATGGATGTATGGAAATGCCATCCTGCTCCAGGTTTTGCTTCAGGCGGTCAGGGACTTTGCCCGGGTCAATAAACCACTGCGCGCTTTCCGGCCCAAGGAGGAAGTAGCTGATGGCGACCGGGTTGCACTCCACGTCGTTTCCGCGTATGTTGAGCAGCCAGGCCATTTCGTCCAATGCAGTGACCAGATAACAGGTATCCGCTTTCATTTTGCTGCGCACGGCATGGAGCTTATCGGTGCGGCTTTGCCCGGCGTAGGCTTGATCCAGCTCAAAAACCTCCTCACCGGGCAGCGGCGGGCGGTCTGCCCACAGGTCATCAATCAGGTAATTGCTGAAGCTCAGCTCAATGTCCTTTTCGGCGAGCTTTCGGCGGGCCGACCGCGCCTGACTGACAGTAAACAATCTGGCATCGCAGCCCACCGCTGCACCGGCTGGCAAATGCTCACACAGCCACTCCAGGTGCTCCGCAGTGTAGGGCACGGTTAACTTTTGAAGCTCAAATTCCGAGCCGGCCAGTTGGGCTTCCGCCTGAATGAAGTAGCGGGAGTCGGTCCACAAATGGGCAGTAGAAGCGGTGACCACTGCGGTGCCGGCCGAGCCTGTAAACCCGGTAAGCCACCGGCGGGCCTGCCAGTGGTCAGCAACGTACTCGCTTTGGTGCGGGTCCTGGCTTGGAATGATGTAGGCATCGAGCCCGTTTTCCTGCATAGCTTGCCGCAGCCTGCCCATAACAGGGGCTTTGGAAAAATTCGACGTTTTTTTTGGCATATTTTTTGCTAAATATTAAAATTCCCTTGATATTTGAATCAAATAACGCGTGCAACACTTTACCCCTCGATCCGTTTTTCTGATTTGCAAAAGATAAGAAAATTCAGTAAATAGAATCTGTTTGTTGAAGTAGCCAGTAACCTATTTATCGCAAAAGACTTCCCGGGTGAAGTTAGCCGGATAAGTAAACCACTCAGCAAAAGCTTGCTTTTAAGCAAAAGGGGCACAACAAACAGTCAACCTAAAATCAGTCCCCATGCTGAAACAGAGCCTAAGCCAGAAAATGCTACAGAAGCTGTCGCCGCAGCAGATTCAGCTCATGAAGCTGCTGCAGATACCGACGGCTACCCTGGAACAACGCATTAAGGAGGAGTTGGAAGCGAACCCGGCTTTGGAGGAAGGCGAGGAACGCGATGAGATCGCAGACCTGGCCGAGGAGCAGGGCAACGATGACTTTGATGACGAGCCCTACGAGCTGGACGATTACCTCAACGAATACATTGAGGACGACCCCACCACCTACAAAACACAATCCAATAACTACAGCGCTGACGAAGAGGAAAGAACAGTGCCTATTGCCGTCGAGCACTCCTTCCATGAGTACCTGGAGGAGCAGGTCGGCCTTATGCAACTGGAAGATGATCGCAAGGAAGCCATTGCCCTGCAGATTGTAGGCAGTATTGATGAAGACGGCTACCTGCGCCGCGAACCGGATTCTATCATTGATGATTTGATGTTTGCCCGGAATATCTTCGCTGACGAAGCCGAAATCCTGGAACTGCTCAAGCAGATTCAGCGGTTCGAGCCGCCGGGTATCGGTGCGCGCGATTTGCAGGAATGCCTGCTCATACAGCTGGAGATGAAGGCGGAGCAGGACGATGAGGAAGATTTCCTGGACTTTGAGGAGCGGGAAGACCTCGACCTGGCCATCAAAATCATCCGCGACTACTTCGATGAATTCACCAAGAAGCATTACGATAAGCTCCTGCGCCGGCTGGACATCACGAACGATGACCTGAAAGCTGCGATTGAAGAAATCATCAAGCTCAACCCTAAGCCGGCCAGTGGCTTTTCCAGTGGCGGCAACAGCCGGGCCAATCAGTATGTCGTTCCGGACTTCATCATCCAAAACCGGGAGGGAGAGCTGGAACTGACCCTCAACTCCCGAAATGCGCCCGACCTGTGCGTAAGCGATCAGTATCAGGACATGCTGCGGTCCTATAAGAAGAAAACGGCAGGGCGGCGCAACAATAAGCAGGAGCGGGAGGCCATCATGTTTATCAAGCAGAAGATCGACTCCGCCCGGTGGTTCATTGATGCCATCCGGCAGCGGCAGGACACGATGTACCGCACCATGTATGCGATTTTGCAGTACCAGTATGATTTCTTCCTGACCGGGGACTCCACCAAGCTCAAGCCGATGATCCTCAAGGATATCGCGGACATTACCGGGCTGGATATTTCCACCATCTCCCGGGTGGCGAACAGCAAATTTGTACAAACAGAGTTCGGCACCAAGCGGCTGAAAGAGTTTTTCTCAGAGTCCATGTCCAAAGAAGACGGGGAGGAAGTTTCCACGCTGGAGGTAAAGCAAATCCTGGAAGACATCATCGGGCAGGAGAACAAAAAGAAGCCGCTTTCCGACCAAAAGCTGCAAAAGGCGCTGGAGGACAAGGGCTATCAGATTGCCCGGCGTACCGTTGCCAAGTACCGGGAGCAGCTCAATATTCCGGTGGCCCGCCTTCGCAAAGAGCTGTAGAGCGCCTCAGCCCCCCTAATTGAGCCGTTTCAAGAGGTCCATGCCAAGTTGTGTCGCTTCCGAACCGGCCTGGGCAGTCAGGACCACCACCCCGATCTGCTCATCTTTCACAAAACCGGCAAAGGCGTTGTAGCCTGCGGTGCCACCGTTCATCCATACCGCTAATCTGGGTTTCGGTTCTGGCAGGTAAGATACGAGCCATCCGTAGGCAGCCTGTGTGCTGTATTCCAAGGTGGGAAAGCTGACGTCTGCCCGCGCCTGTTGGCCTTCAAGTATGGTGTTTTCCCAGTTCTTTTCCGGATTCAGGTAAGCATTGAGGATATCTGCCAGGTCGGCAGTGGTCGACTTTAGCCCCGCAGCAGGCGCAAGTGTTTTAAAGTGCCAGTTATCGGTACGCCGTCCACGATCATTATGCCCTTCTGCCAGGCGTGTGCGCTGTTCGGCGCTAATGGCCACTTTGGTGTCCTGCAGCCCAAGGGGGCGCAGAATGTGCTGGTGGAGCAAATCTTCGTACCGCTGATTGGTGGCGCTTTCCATGGCCATGCCGAGCAATGCGATACCGGCATTGGAAAAATGATAGCTGTGCCCTGGTTCTGATTTAAAAGGCGCCTCCCCCAGTTTTTGGAGCAGTTCCGTATTGCCGAGCCCGGTGGCAGGCCCGGTAAGAAATGCCGCTTTGCCGATGGGGTGCCAGTCGTACAGTCCAAGCCCGGAATTCGGCAAGCCCGAAACGTGGCTGGCTAAATCGCAGCCGGTGATGCACACGGATGCCCGGGAGCGGTCATTGGAACAGCTCATGATACGGCGTACCGGATTGCCCGGGAGCACCACTTCCGCACAGCGTTGAGGCTGGAATCTGGGCGGAGATAAGCTATCGGGCAGGTAGGCATTGATTTCCCGTTCCGGATTGAATAAGCCTTCATCAGACAGGCGTAGCATGAGGGTAGTGGTAAAGACACCGCTCAGTGCGCCAATCTCGTAAAGCGTATGCTCATCGGGCGCGGAGTGATCGGCCTTTGATATTTGGCCGAAGTGGTGGTAAGTCACCTGGCCGTCCCTGATCATTGCAATGGAAACTGCCGAGGGGCGCTGCGCATCGGCAAATTCCTGCAGCCGTTCCATTAGAGGCTGTGCAGGGAGGCCGGGTAAATAGAAAAGCGCAGCGAATAAAAACAGGAGCATCTTTCTCATGGCAGTAAGGTTTTGGTGGACCAACAGAGATGCTTTAATGTGCAGCTAGGGCGGCACAGGTTGGCGGGATTCAGGTTTTCGGCCGGGTATTGCGGTAAAATGAGCTAAGTTTGGCATAATTTGATTTAATTTGGTTATATCAAAATTAAAGCCTTTGCAGGCTGCTTCGGATTGAGAATCCGCAAGGGAAAAAGCTGATTTTTATCAATATGCTCAAAAGGCTAAACATTCATCGGTTTAATATTTACCAGGTGCCCTCCTCGTTTTTGAGCCTGAGGGTGGCCGTCATCCTGCTTGTGGCCGAGCTGCTGATTAGCCAGGTTGGGTTTATGGTGCTGGAGTCCTACTCCTTTTCCGAAGCGTTCTACATGACGGTCATCACCATCTCCACGGTGGGTTTTACAGAAGTGCAGCCGCTCAGCCCGGTCGGGCGTTTTTTTACCTCCGGGCTGATCATTACAAATATTGGTATTTTCGCCTATGTCCTGGCGGTGTTTTCCTACTACGTAATCCAGGGTGAAATTTTCAAAAACATGCACTTTAACCTCATTAGCGCATCTATTGATAAGCTGTCCGGCCATGTTATCCTGTGTGGATATGGCAAGTACGGGCGTGAGATCGCCTTGCATTTTCACAAGCACGATGTAGACTTTGTGGTCATTGAGAAGGACCCCCACAAGATCGAGGAACTGCAAAAAAGCGAAGACCGCATTCTCTACCTGGAAGATGATGCCACTCACGATGAAGTATTGGTGAAAGCCGGTATTTCCCGGGCGAGTGCCCTGATTTCTTCCCTGCCGGATGACTCCGACAACGTCTTTGCCGTGCTCACCGCGCGGCAGCTCAACCCCCGCCTGACCATCATCAGCCGGTCCAAAGACTTCCGGTCCCAAAAAAAGCTGCTGATGGCGGGAGCGAACCATGTGGTCATGCCGGAGCAGATTGGTGGTTTCTACATGGCGACCCTGTTCAGTAAGCCCGGTGCCGTGGAGTTCTTCTCCTACATTACCAATGAATACCAATCCGATATCGGTTTTGAGGAGGTGACCTATGCCGACCTGCCTGCCGAATGTCAGGGGCGGTCGCTCCGGGAACTGCACATCCGTCAGGAGACCGGCAGCAATATCATTGGCTACAAAGCACCGGACGGGCACTACGAGGTCAATCCCTCCCCTGATACGATACTGGAAAAGGGGGCGAGCTTTATCGTGTTGGGCAACAGCAGACAGCTGCAGCGACTGCGTGATTACCTGGAGCATTATCCGGAAACGCACTGATCATCACCCCCTCCCCAATCAGGCGGAGCTTGCGGGAAGGCAAGAATTTCTTTAAATTGGAATAATTTTTCCAGAAAAAATATTCCAGATGGATTCAGTGACTTTTGGCGAATTCATTAGAAAAAAGCGAACAGCGCTTGGCTTGCCTATCCGGGAAGTGGCCGGGCAGGTAGGCTTAGATCAGTCCCTCCTCAGTAAAATCGAAAGAAATAAGGTGCAAGCTCCGGCGAGGGTCATCCGGGCGTTGGCCCTTTGTCTGGACATAGACTTCCAAACGCTTCAGAAACGGTACTGGAGTGAACGGATTTATCACGAAATCAGGAATGTGGCCTATGGCGCTGAGGCCTTGGGGTTAGCGCTTCGGAGACTGGAGCAAAGCAGTTCTGGTGCGGGCCCTGGGACCAAAAAGGCACAGCTGCTCACCAAGATCAGGCACTACCTGGATAGCCAACCGGTAGAAAAGGTGTGGTTGTTCGGTTCGTTTGCGAGAGATGAAGCCAACTTCGACAGTGATATAGACTTGCTCGTCCGGTTTGAGGACGGCCATCGTATTGACTTATTCGATTACATCGGAATCAAGCAAGACCTCGAAGATTTGACAGGCCGGGCAATTGACCTGGTAGAGGAGGGGCAGGAGGACCCCAGGATTCAACCTGTGATCGCCAAAGAAAAAAAGCTGATTTATGTACGTCAGGCCGTCCAGTAACGACCGGTTGCTGCACATTTTGGAGGCGATTGACCGGATTATGCGGTTTCAGGAAAACCTGACCTACGAAGCGTTTTCGGAAAATGAAATGGCGCAGTTTGCCATCATAAAAAACTTTGAAATTATTGGAGAGGCTGCCTATCAACTTCCTGAAGAGGTAAGAGCATCAAACCGTATTATCGAATGGAGAAAAGTCATCGCTTTCAGGCACATCTTAGTGCACGACTACTATAAGGTGAATACCAGAATTGTATGGAATGCGATCGAAAGCAAACTGCCTGATATGAAGCTGGAGATAGTGCAAATGCTGGAAGAAGAATGATGCCCGGGTATGAACTTTATGGCAAATACCTGGGCAGCATGCTCCGTATGGACGGTAGGTTCCACTTTTACTCACTCCGCCTGCCAAAGATGGCACCAATCTTCACCTCCACGCCCTGATCAGCCAGCAGCTTCACATTTTTGGCACCCTCGCCGGTAGTGGTGAAGGTCGCCACAATGTGCATGGAAGCCGCCGGGCGGATGCCGTCGAACCGGTCTTCCGGATAGTCGATGAAGGTGATTTTTTCGGCAATATTGGTGGAAATGCCGTTGTCGTCAGCTGCTGCACCCTCCATGATGAGCTGCTCGCCGGTGAAAAGTGAATCCAGCACCGTGCCCTGCTCATCCAGAAAGTAACCCTGAATGGAGACATTGAGGGGCAACTCGTTCTGCGTCACCATCTTGAACTCGGCTTTGTAAACTTCCTGCCCCAATTCTCCAAGGGAAAGGTCAATAGTGTCCTGCGATAGGAAGTCCACTGCGCTGCCATACAGCGGCAGGTCCACCTCCACGTCCACCTGATAGTAGCTGCTGTCGGTCAGGAACCCGCGGATGCTCCGGTTGCTGTCGGGGTGCGTAATGGCGTCCACATCGTAGTCGATCGCCAGTGGGCCTGCGCCCAGGATTTCATCAATATTGGAATTGTCTTTGTTGAAAACGTAGCGCTCTATGTAAGTCGCTCCGATCTCGTCCAGCCCCGGGTAGACAAAGTCGATGCCGTTGTCAATGAGTTCGCCCTCCAGTGGCAGGGTCTCGCCCCTTACGGTAAAGACGTTAAACAGGTTGACCCTGGAACGGGTCGGTATGCCAAAGGAGTTTTCCACCCGGAAAGTAACGGTGGGGTCAGCAAAGTAGATATCGCCCTTCACCCAGTCATCGAAGAAGTCGATGATGATGGTATCCCGGCCGCCGGCTTGCACTTCGGTCCCAAAGTAGCCCTCCATGTAGGAAAAGGCCAGATTGGAAAGGGTGATGCCCCCAATGGCCATTGTATCTTCCTGCCCGCCTTCGCGGATGAGCTCATACTCTACGTAAATAGAGTCTGTGCCTTCCGCGGTGATGATTTCGGTGCCGGCCAGGTTGAAGGGGCTGAAAAGATTGGAGTAGGATGAAAGGGCTCCTTCCCCATCATAACCTGCTGCTGAGCCGGTGAGCTGCAGTTGCTCCCCATCCTTGTACAAGTCCGGAAAAGTCAGGGTAACTGTAACCGGCTCCGGATGGGCATTTTGATAAGCCCAGACCAGTTGTCCCTGCTTAATTTTCAGGCGGTCGAACTCCGCACCCTCTGCGGTTTTCAGGGGCAGGCCAATTCGTTGGGCGATGAGTGGGATGAGCTGCCCGTTGAGTGATTCGTTGATGCGGGCAAAGAGCGTATCGCTATTCTGAGCAATGATATCCCCCCGGTACTCAAAGTGGATAACGCCCTCTTCATCGATGTATAGTGCCGCAAGGTCGCCGGTGCTTTCCAGGGCATCCCGTATGGACAGCCGGGAATTGACAATAGGGAGTGCATATTCGGCATCGTAGTGGGCGCCATCAATGCCGGAAAGGTCTTCAAAGTCCTGGCAGCCTGTGAAGGAAAAAACCACGGCAAGCAGGATGAAAAAGGTTGATTTTTGGGTCATACAAGCAATATGTTGGTACGAAACAAAGCAGAATGCTGCTCTGCCTGTCTATGAACAGGAAATAATGCTGATTTATTTTGTGGGTGTCTTTTCAGCAAGCGGGGATAGTGGTTGCTCAAAGTTAATCAAAGGTGCAGTTGTTGCGGGCGTTGCGTTGCAACTGAGAATGTCTCCCGGCAATCAATTTGCTAAATAGGTGCACAGGCGGGCCATCATTTGCAAATGCGGGGCTAATTTACGTATCTTCCGAGCAGTAACAAAATCGCATGGCATGCAGGAAAAGGAAGCCCCGGCGGCACTGTCTTCCATCGTTGGCCAGGCCCGGCAGTTTGTGCTGCGGCTGTACAGCCAA
>JANSXW010000008.1 GCA_024742755.1 bacterium
GAGGTCGAGGGTTGCCGGGTCATACACGAGGGTGTGGATGGTGAAGAGCCCGGTCTCGGTTACGGTAAACTGTGGCGCAGCGTTCACCTCCTGAATGACCAAATCATTGCCAGAAGTGAGCACATAGAGCACTTCGTACCCAGCCGGTACATTCGGCGCAGTATCTTCCGATGCAATCAGCTCGGCTTCCCCGTCGAGGCAATTGTCAGAATCTGCCATGAGGGTTCCTGCATTGGCCAGGCAGGCATCGCATCCTCCAAAGTTAAACTGTGTGCCCTCCACATTCAGGGAAGCGCAAATGCTGCCGTTGCCTTGCAGTAGAAGGCTATTGACCTCAAAACCGGTGGTCACGCCAATTTCTACAATGCTCAAATCCAAAGTGGAAGGGTCATAAACCAGCGGATGTATGCGGTAGTTTTTATCGGTGCTGACGATAAACTCTGGTGTTTCATTGACCCCTTCAATAAGCAGGTCGTTACCTGAAGTCAGGACATAGATGATCTCGAAGCCAGCAGGGATGATAGCATCACCACTTGGAGCCGACTTGATTTCCGCCAGGTTGTTGTCAAAACAAACGCCCGCAGCATTCAGCGTTCCTGCTTCTGCATCGCACGGGCAGGCTCCAATGTGAAAACCTGCGCCCTGGGTATCCAATGCGCCACAGAGCACGCCTCCACCTTGTTCAAAGAATAATGCCAGTTCGTTCACCCGCAGGTCGCCCAAACTGATATTGTTGGGATTAAAAGAAGATGGGCGGTACACCAGCGAATGAATGCTGTATTCCCCTGCTTCATCGATGGTAAACTGGGGTTGGTCATTGAGCGCAACAATGGTTCGGTTGGCGCCCCTAGCCAGCAGAAAGATTTGTTCAAAATGGTGCGGAATAACCGGTTCTGCAATTACCGTTGCTTCGAGGTCTAGTGTCCCGGCAATACAGCCGACCTCTACGGCTTCCACCTGTGCCGCTTCGGCATCACAGTCGCCGGCGCTGTTTACTGATGGGGTAAATTCCGAGCCCAGTAGAGGAGTGGACAGCACGCCCCAGAAAGCGAATAGCCAGAGCAGCAAGCTCCGGCTAAAGGCTTTGTTCGGATGGAGAAAAAGTAGTGGGTTGTTCATAATGGATTGATTTGGTAAAGAATGGTTACAGCTCAGCAAGCTGAGTAGATACCGAATCAACTTTGCGGTGGGGAACTTGTTGGCGGATCGCCATTTATAATGAAGAAATGACAAGGATTGGGCAAATTGGAGTGCGGGGCACCAGGAGAGACCACTGAACTGTATCTGCTTTTGACGCAGACACAGTTCAGTGGTCTCTCCCTATGTGCATATCGATCATTGAAACCAAAAATCAGTAGGTGGTCGGAAATGATGAAAAGCAAGTTTGTTTACGCAAGTTTTGTAGGACCCTGAATGGCTTTTTTCACCGGCTCTGCATCACGCCTGCCTGCCGAAGTAGCGCCCCCTGCAGCGGAAAGGATTCTCCATAATAGGGGTTAAGCAATGAAGAAATAACCCGGATTTATCGTCTAACTCTTTAATTAGTTGTACTTTGAAAGATTGCAAATTCAAAAACAACTATGAGAAATCAAAAAATCGATTTCAACCAGATATTACACCTGATAAGAAAGTATTACAAAGCGGTAGTTGCCGCAGTGGTGCTTTTGATTATTGGGTTTGGCGCTTTTTTTCAGGTAGGTACAGAAGAAGCAGGGGTGGTGACGCGCTTCGGCAAGCATGTCCGGACGGTTTCGCCTGGACTGAAAATGAAAATACCTTTTGTTGAAAGGATTTACAAAGTGCCGGTAGAAAGGCAAAAAAAGCAGGAATTCGGTTTCCGTACAGAGCAGGCCGGGATACGGACTGAATACAGCCGCACAGGTTCGGTCACCGAAGATGAAGCGATCATGCTGACCGGTGACCTCAACCTCGCCAATGTGCAGTGGGTGGTGCAATACCGCGTAAGCGACCCTTACAACTACCTGTTTAAGGTACGCGACCCTGATAATACGCTGCGCGACCTTTCCGAAGCCGTTACCCGGCAGATCGTAGGCGACCGGACCGTCAATGAAGTGCTAACGGTCGGAAGAGCCGAAATTGCCAATGAAGTAAAAGCCTTGTTGCAGGATATGACCAAGGAATACTCATTAGGGGTTCAGATCGCTCAGGTGGTCCTTCAGGACATCAACCCTCCTGAGTCCGTCAAACAGGCTTTCAATGCCGTAAACGAGGCCCAGCAGGAAAGAGAAACCCTGATCAACGAAGCGAAATCGGAATACAACAAGGTCATCCCCAGGGCCAGGGGGCAGGCGCAGGAAACCATACAACAAGCTGAAGGGTACGCTACCCAGCGCGTCAATAATGCACAGGGTGAAGCAGCCAGGTTTAACGCCCTTTACAACGAGTACATCAAAGCGCCCGAAGTGACGAAGAAAAGAATTTACCTCGAAACCCTGCAGGAAGTGCTGCCCAAGCTCGGCAACAAAATTATCACTTCCGAGAATGGCAATAATGTGATTCCGCTGCTGAAAAAGGAGTTGAATTGATACCAGGCCTTTCTGCCATTTAACAGATTCCAAAAGACTAAATGATGAATAAAAGAAACAGATTAATACTCATTACCGCCCTTATAATTGCCGGTGTGGTTGTCCTTACTCAAAGCATTTACATCGTAGACGAAACGCAACAGGTAGTGATTACCCAGTTTGGCCGGCCGATCGGTGATGCCGTGACCGAGCCCGGGTTGAAGTTCAAAACGCCATTTGTCCAGGAAGCGAATTTCTTCGAAAAACGCTATATGGAATGGGATGGCGACCCTAACCAAATCCCGACAAAAGAGAAAAAGTTCATTTTTGTGGACAGCTATGCCCGTTGGCATATTACCGACCCCCTGCAGTTTTACAAACGCCTCACCGACGAACGGGGCGCGCAGAGCAGGCTCGACGATATCATTGACGGGGAAACACGGGATCAGGTGGCCAGCCACAGCCTCGAGGAAGTGGTCAGGAATACCAACCGGGAGGCTGACACCACGGCGAAAATCAGTATAATGATCGAAGATTCGCTTGCTCAGATCGAAGTAGGCCGGAAAAGAATCCAGAATATCATTCAGGAAAAAGCCAACGAAGAGACAAAGGACCTCGGTATCGAAATCGTTGATTTCCGGTTCAAGAGAATCAATTACGTAGAGGATGTCAGGGAACGGGTCTACGACCGCATGAAGAGCGAGCGCATCCGTATTGCCGACAAGTTCAGGTCTGAAGGCGAGGGCGAAGCCTCAAGAATTAACGGAGAGAAAGAGCGCGAATTAAGCCAGATACAATCGGCAGCCTATAAAGAAGCGGAAACTATCAAAGGAGAAGCGGATGCCGAAGCTACCCGCATCTATGCTGAGGCCTACAACAAATCAAGTCGGTCAATTGAACTGTACAGCTTCGTTAAAAGCATGGAAACTTTCGTGAATACATTTGATACCTCCACTACTGTGGTCCTTTCCACCGATAGCGATCTTTACAAATATTTGAAAAGCATGGAGTAAGCGTTTGTTGGGATTTTAGTCCCGCTCCCTGGAAGGGGACACTTTCCTGCCTGCCGAACACTTCGGCAAGCAGGTTTGCTTGTATTTCGTCCCGAAAACCCTTTCCGCAAACTGCGGGACAGGCTATTGAGCTAAGGCTAAACTCCGGTTTTCGCGCCTCGTCTAACCAAAAAATTGTTAGTTTTCGACTAGAAGACCAAAGTCCCAACACGCTCGTATTTGGTCATTTCATTTCCTTTTTTCAGGTAACGGCTGAAAAAAGGAAATGGTCCGTAAGGAGTGGAACACCGCGCAAGAGAAACTGGCCACCGGATATTTTTTTGAGTATCTACTTAGCCCTTTCGCCGCCATTTTAAATCCTGCCAATTACGCAGCACCGTTTTACCTGCTAAATGTTCCTTTGATCTGCCAACCCGTACTCGTTTTGTAACTTTGCACCCGAATATATAACCCATACGCTATGCCAGGATACAAGACCCGCTTCACCTACGACCATCCCCTCATCCCTTATGCCGTGGAGCACGATGCCATGGAAGATGCTAATGTCACTGAAGAAGAAGCAGAATTGATGAATGCGCTCTATCCGGAGGTCGTAGCGGGCAACCCGAAGGCGATCAAGCCGCTGGAAGAACTCGTAAGGAAGTGCCCACATTTACCGCGGGCCCAAAATCACCTCTACACGCTGTATATGATGTGTGGCAAGCGGCGTAAAGCCAGGCGACTGCTCCGTGAACTCCGCAAAAACCACCCCAACTACCTGTTCGGGATTACTAATGAATCAAACCTGCTGGTACAGAATAAAAAAGACACGGCTGCCGCCCGGCGTTTAATGGGCGAGCGTTTGCTGCTTCAGGATTTGTACCCTGAACGCAAAGTCTTCCATGTTAGCGAAGTGATGAATTATTACCAGTCTGCTGTCCTGTTGCTGCTCGAAGAAGGAGATATTGAAGGCGGGGAAGATCGCCATGGCATCCTCTTGAAAATAGACCCAGAGCATTCCATCACAGAACGTGTTACCGAGTACATTTTGGGCAAAAAGATGATGGTGAATTTGCAGCGGATGAAGGAGGCGCAGCGCAACAAGCGAAAGGCGAAAACCCGCATTACGGCCCCTTACCCTCAGGTAAAGGAAGCCCCGGTTTTTCACCACTCTGAAATAGAGGCTTTCTACCGCTATGATCTGGAAGCATTGCCCAAGGCAAACATAAGCGCCATAGCTGCACTGCCGAAAACTACACTGGTGCAGGATCTGAAACGGGTTTTAGAAGACGGTCTGCGGCGATACAAGTATTTTGAGCGGCAAAGCAGAAAATGGGAGGTATGGCAAGAGGATCAAGTCAGTTTCATGCCCCACGCCTTTTATTTCCTGGCGTTATATGGTGACGAAGACTGCCTGCCGGTCGTGCTTGATGTTTTGCGCCAGGAGGAAGAGTTCCTGGATTTTTGGTTTGGTGAAGAAACAGAGTCCTTCGTTTTCCCTTGTCTGATCCGCATCGCCTCTGCTCAACTGCCCCAATTGCAGCAATTTATGCAGGAAAGATATGTTTTCCCCTACTCTAAAATAATGGTGAGCTCTACCGTCGCTCAAATAGCCTGGCACAACATAGAACGCTTGCCGGAAGTGAGCGCTTGGTTCGGAAGCATCTTCGAGCACTACAAGCTTAACATAGATGACAAAGCCCTCATTGATTCTGACCTCATAGCCTGGATGATAGCATCGGCAGGCGAACTCAGCCTGAAAGAGCTGCTGCCAGTCATAGAACCGCTCTGTCAGAAAGGGGCCGTATCGAAAGACGTGGTTGGCGAATGGCCGGAAATTATCGAGTTATTCAATGCACCCCGCGATGAGGGTGACCTCAATCCATTGCCCAAAAATATCACCGAGGCTTATGATGGCTCGTATTATGAGCGTAGAAAAATCCTGGAGCCCAGCCAGGAAGACAAAATGGAGCTGGAAAAAATGGCTCAGGATCCATACACTCGAAAAATGATGGAAATCCTGATGCAATCCGGTGGCATAAATTCCGAAGAAGAGCCGGTAGATAAGCCTTTGTCTCCCCCGGTGCAATCCCCCACAAAAAGCAAAACCAAAATAGGCCGCAATGAGCCATGCCCCTGCCAAAGCGGGCGAAAGTATAAACACTGCTGCGGGAAAAAGTGAAGGGTGGCCCCCCCGCTCTATAAAATCCTTAGCGCATAGTTGCAGCGACGCCTCCGCGACTCCAGCCAAGGTCCACCATCATCCGCACAAACACATTCCGGCCCGGGCTCACTGGCGCGCTGCCCGTGCCCCCGCTGTGCGCCCCGCCGCTCGCCGCACCCTGTATATTGGCCCGCCGTACATCTAGCAGGTTGCGGGCGCCCAAAGTCAGGTCGATGCGCTCCTTCCAGAATGTTTTGGATAGGGTAAAGTCTGCCATCGTGAAGCCGTCCTGTATGCGCTGACCGGCAATGGTGTTGCCCTCCGCATCTGTGGTGGGGAAGAAATTGACCTGCCGGTCATTGACGCGCACAAAAAGGGAAGCGGTCAGCCCGGCCTTCAACCAGCGGTAGGTGGCGCTGCCGCTGTACTCCATGGCGTAGGTGAATTCATCCAGCTCCGGCAGTCCCTCGCTCGCCGGATTGTAGTAGCCGATGGTGGAGGCGTTGGCAGACAGTTCCAGCCGGGGTGTGGTATAGCTGAGTGAGAAGTTGATGCCCTGCGTTTTGTACACCGCCTGATTGAAGTAAGCGAAGCGCAGGGTGGAGGTGTCAATTGCCGGGGCAATGCCCTCGTCGGTTTCGATGTACTCAAACAGCTCGATTTTGTCGCGGATGTCGTTGTAGAAGCCTTTGATTTTGCCCTTGAGGCGCTGTTCCTCTCCCCGCCACTCGTAGAACAGCCCCAACTGCAGGTTGTCCGAGCGCTCCGCCAGCAGGTTCGGGTTGCCGAGTATGAAGTGGTTGATGTCAATGAATTCAAAAAACAACTCCTTCAAATCCGGGCTGCGGAAGCCTTGGCTGTAGGAGCCGCGGATCGCCCATTCCTCATTTAATCGGTATTTTAAGTGAAACGATGGCACAAGCGGGGCTTCGTAGCGGGTATTATAAGCGTAGCGCAGCCCGGCCTCTGCGGTCAGGGCTTCCCACGGCTGATAGCGCAGGCTGCCGAAGACCGCGTAGTCGCCAATTTGAGAATAGCCCTCCCGGCTGCTCAGGCTGTCCTGTATGCGTTTGCCCGTTGCATCATCGTAGCGCAAATCTACCCCCAACTGAAAGTTCAACGGGCTGTCGGCGTACTGACTGGCGAAGGTGGCGCGCAGCATGGCTCCCGAAAAACGGGCCGTGTCCTGCATGCCGGGGACTTCCAGCTGTTCGTTTTCCTCAAAATTGTTGCGCAGGGTACGCTTGTAGCGGCGGAACTGATTGTAGCCGGTGGTCGCCTGCAGATAGTATTGCTTCCCGACCTGCCCCTCGTAGGCCAGACTGTGGTTGACCCGCCGGGTCAGGTAGAAGTCATCAAAGGCGTAGGGCTTGAACTGCGGGCGGCGGATGTTGCCGAGGTTCTGCACTTCCTCATCGAAGAAGCTGCCGGTGTAAAACAGCTTGCGCTTGTCGTCCAGCCGGTAGCCGAGGTAGGCGTCGGCAAACCACTGCTCCTTGGGGTTCCAAAGCACAGAGCGCAGGCTGTCGTTTTCACTAAAACCGCCAAACACATCGTAGCCGCCATTGAGGCGCAGGGTGATATCATCGGTCAGGCGGGCCCCGAAAGCGGCAGCGTAGCGGTTCTCGCCCCGGGCTTCCACCTGACTCGTCAGGCTCAGGTCGTAGCGGCCGAGCTGTGATTTTTTGGTGATCAGGTTGATGACGCCGCCCAGGGCATCCGTGCCGTAGCTGACCGACATCGGCCCTTCCACGATCTCCACCCGTTCGATGTTGTTGAGGTTGAGCTGGCTGAGGTCGATATTGCCATCCTGCCGGCCGATCACCGGCACCCCGTCCACCATAATCTTGACATTCTGCCCGTCGATGCCCAGCAGGCTCATGCTGCTGCCTAGCACCATATCCTGCCGGATGCGGATGTTGGCTTCCTGCTGCAGCAATTGCTCCAGATTGGTAGCGCCCCGCTGCTCAATCACCTCTTCCTGTATCGTGTACACATCGTGCACCGCATTGCGGCTGTCGGTAGGTGCGTACTGCGCCGTCACGATCACATCGTGCAACTGCAGCGCCCAAAGCGATGAATCGGGCGGGGGCGAGGGTTGGCTATACAGCGGGGTGCAAGTACCAATCGTAATGAAGAAACAACAAACAAAAAATATCGTCCTCATGTGCTTTTATAGGTTGCAGGGAGCCCAAACGGCCGGAGAGCTATGCCATCTCTCCGGTGCCGTTTAAGCATAAGCCAAATTCAATTCATCAATAATCTTTCGCCAGCTTTCCAGCTCCGGAATGCCCGGCTTCCGCTTGCCAAAGAAGTAGACAATCAACTCCCCATTTGCATCGTAGACCTCCAGGCCCGTTACAATGCCATCCTTGGTCGGCTTTTTCACGATCCAGCTTTCCGCGATGCCCTCCAGGTTGAGGTGCAGGTTGAAGTCCGGGTCCATCACATTGAACCACTGCTCCATCGGGATCAGCTTCTTCACCGGGCCGGTATGGATTTGGATGCAGCCCGGGCTGTTGACGAAGACCATAATGGGCACTTCTCGCTCCGCTGCTGCTTCCAGCACTTTGGCCACCGCTTCATTGGGCACTTTTTGCGTAAAGCCTTCCGGTGCCAGCCGCAGGGCCTGCGTACGCTGCAGCTCGTGCTTTTTCAGCAGGGGGAAGAAATCGTGGGTATCCTGCAGATTGCGCCACTCTTCCTGAAAGGCGGCCACGTCAATGGCCGAGTCCGGAAGCACCGTTTTTTCAGCGGCCGGGCTGTGGTCCACTTCAGCCGATTGGCTTTGGTCTTCCGCCCGGTACTTGTTTACTAATGCATCGTAGGCGGCTTGATCTGATTTATTGGTCAGGTAAATTTTGTGGACCGCTTCACCACGGGCGTTAAAAAACTGCAGGCTATGCAGCACCCGGTTGCGGCCCGGCACTTCCACCGCATAGCCGTATTCCCATTCCCACATGAACAGCCGCAGGTCGATGTCCGGGTTGACCGCCACGCCCATTTTGCCGTCGTGCATAAAGGAGACATTGTGGTACACCCCTTTGCGCTCGTGCACGGCAAATTCATTCCGCGTAAGCGCCATCACATGCCCCAGGCTTTCCACCTCCTGCAGCAGGCTTTGCCAGCCCCCGCTGAGGCGTACCGCGGTGCTGCCCAGTTGCAGCTCGAGCAATTCCATTTCGCTCACGCCCAAGGCTTCCGCCGCATTGCGGATGCGCAGTTTAGGCTGTTCTGTCTTCAGCGCTTCGTACCGCGCCTGTAATTCCGGATTGATGCTTGTTGTTGTCTTCATGGTATAGATGTTTCTTCGTTTTGAAAAAGATCCACTGCCGTGGGGCAGGTCAAAATATGCGGCCAGGCTTCCCCCGGCGTGTGCACCACCCGGGCTTTGAGCCCAAATCCCTGTGCAATCCCCTCGGGGGTAAGCACCGCTTCGGGCGGGCCGCTTTTCAGCAAATGGCCGCCGCGCAGCAAGACCACCCGGTCGGCGTACTGCATGGCCAGGTTGAGGTCGTGCAGAATCGTGAGTATGCCAAGGCCAGCCTCATTTGCCAGCTTCCGCAAAAGGCTGAGCAGTTGCTGCTTCTGCGCAATATCCTGACTGGCGGTGGGCTCGTCGAGCAGCAGGAAACGCTCCTGTGCCGCTTCGTCACGGTAGACCTGCGCCAGCACCCGCGCCAATTGCGCCCGCTGCTGTTCTCCACCGGAAAGCGTACAGATGTCCCGCGCTTCGTACCCGCTCAGCCCCACCTGCCGCAGGCAATGCCGGGCGATCTCCCGGATGCGCCCGCCGGGCTCCTGCCCCTGATAGGGATAGCGCCCCATTTCCACCAGGTCGATCACCGGCATGGAGAAGGGCAGCTGCACCGATTGGCTGAGCACCCCGCGCACCTTCGCCAGCCCTGCCGCCGGCCAGTCTGCCAAAAGCTGTCCGTTGATGCTGACCGTGCCTTCTTCCGGGGCGACTTCACCCGCTACGGCTTTCAGCAGGGTCGACTTGCCGGCACCGTTGGCACCGATGAGCGCCACCAGTTCGCCGGCCCGTACTTTTACGCCTGCTTTGCGCAAAATCCAGCGGCCGGACTTCCGAACGCCAATCTGATTAGCCTCGATCATAAGCTGCGTTTGGTTTTGAGCAATAGCCAGATGAAAAATGGCGCGCCGAGCAGGGCGGTCAGGATGCCGATCGGCAGTTCCGCAGGCGCGATCAGCGTGCGGGCAGCCGTATCAGCCCAGACCATCAGCAGCCCGCCGAGCAGGGCCGAGCCGAGCAGCAAACTGCGATGCCGTGGCCCTTGTATCAGCCGGACCAGGTGAGGGACGACCAATGCCACAAAGGCGATCACGCCGCTCACCGCTACGCAGGCACCCACAATCAGGGCCGCGCAGCTGATGACAATCCATTTGGTACGCTGCGTATTGACGCCGGTGTAAGCGGCTTCCCGCTCGCCCAGCAACAACAGGTCGAGTTGGCTCGACTGCCGCCAGAGGAGGATGGCAGGCAGGAGCACCAGCGGCACCAGCAGCGCGAGCATCTGCCAGTTGGCACCGCCCAGGCTGCCCAGCGTCCAGAAGGTGATATCGCGCAGCTCGTCCTCATCCGAAAAGTAAGTCATCAGCCCGGTGAGGGCACCGCCCAGAGCCGTGATGGCTACCCCTGCCAGAAGCATGGTGACCACCGAAGTGTAGCCCTTGCTGCTCGCCAGCCAGTACACCAGAAAGGTGGTGAGCAGGCTGCCGGTAAATGCCATGACCGTGACCGTAGCGTAGCCCAGCCAGCTGCCGAGCACGCCCAAAACGGAGGCCGAAAACAGAATGCCTGCTACCGCAAACACCATCGCCCCGCTTGTCACCCCAATCAGCGCCGGGTCTGCCAGCGGGTTGCGGAAGAGCCCCTGCACCGCTGCCCCGGCAATGGCCAGCCCGCCACCCACAAATACGCTCAGCAAAATGCGCGGCAGGCGGATGTCCCAGACCAGGTAGGTCAGCGTCTGCGGCAGCCCGGCTTCCAGCCCCAGCAGGCGCTCGCCCAGCACCAGCCCGATCTGCTGTACCGGCAGGCTGTACGCACCGATCAGCAGGGCAAGCAGCGTGGAAGCAGCCAGCAGCAGCGTCAGCACGGGAGCCGACAGCCAGCGGGAAAGGGAACGGTATTTGGGCAGGCTTGGTATCATGTTTTTTTAATTCAGGGTGTAGGCATCAGACAGCGTTTGCAGCTGTTGCGACAAGTCCGTCGCGGCGCGGGCGGCCCTCGGCGTGAAGCCCAGGAGGTACAAGCCGTCCATGCCGATGATATGCCCCTGCTGCCCCGCCGGCGTCTGCGCCAGGCCAGGCACCTGCAACAGGCCTTCCACGCCGCCCAGGCTCTGCAGGCCGCTGTCGAAGAGGAGCAATACCTCGGGCTGGGCTTGCATCAGGCCTTCAGCAGACAGGGCGCGGAAACCTTCAAAGGACTGTACGGCGTTCTGTCCGCCCGCCAGTTCGATCATGGCGGAAGCAGCGGTGTTTTTCCCGGCTACCATCAGGCTGCCCTTGCCGCGGGCGTAGATGAAGAGCACTTTGGGCGTACCTTCCATTGCCTGACGGGCTTTTGCCAGCCTGTCTTTGTCGGCTTCGTAGGCCTGCCTGAGCCGTTCCAGTTCTTGGTCCAGCCCCAGCTTTTTACTGATCTGTTCGGCTTGCGCCAATGGCTTATCCAGGGTAAAGGAGCCGTCGAGCCAAAGCACTTCCACGCCTGCCGCTTCCAGTTGCTGCAGGGCGGCGGAGGCTTCATCGGTGCGCTCTGCCAGCACCAGGTCGGGCTGCAGGCTGAGCAAAGCCTCTACGTTGAGCTGACGCACATGCCCCAGCTTTGGCAGCTGCGCCACCCGTGCCGCCGGATAGGTGCTCGTCACGTCAATGCCTACGATTTTATCGCCCTGCCCCAGCTCGAACAGCAATTCGGTGACGCTGCCGGAAAGGGAAACGAGGCGCTCGTAGGAAGCCTCCTGTGTGGCGTTTTCAGCAGTGGACGGGGCGTTTTGACAAGCATGCAGGCTTAGCCCCAGGGCAAGCATGCTCAGAAAGTGGATTAGAAACCGGTTCATGGGGCTACAATTAGAGGTTGGGAGATGGGCGCGGTGCCAGGCGTTTGTACCTGCAGCCAATAGGTGCCGGCGGGCAGGTGGCTGACCGGGATGCTGACCGTTTGGAAACCGGCAGGCTCTTCACTTACTGCTGACCAAACGGACTGCCCGGTGGCATTGAAGACATTCAGCTGTACCGGGGCGGCTTGTTTTAAAGTTAGTGCGACGGTAGCTCTTTCCCGGGCAGGATTGGGGAAAACGCTCAGGTCTTCAAACAGGGGGTGATCAACCGTATTGACGACGCCCATATTGGTTTCCTGAAAGACGATATTGCCGGTGCTCGACCCTTCAAAGTCGATAAAGGCCAGTTTCCAGACTTCGTCATTAGCCGCTTTGACAAAGTAAACACGGTCGGCAGGCAGTGCCCACGAAAAGGTGCCCAGGTCAAAGGCCTTCCAGTCGTGCCCGATGATATCAAGGTCGGTGCTTAGCGAATCTTCGTACCCTTCGAAAGTAATGGTGGCAGGGTCGATGCCATCCACCTGAGCGACCTCCACGCCAGGCCCGGAAAGGGTACCCGTGAGCAGGTAATTCAGGATATTCCCTTCGCCATCATCCAATGGGGTGGAGTAGCGGGTGAAAAGCAGGTCCCAGTCTCCGGACTTGGGGATGTAGTCCACCACAGCATTGCTGCTGAATGACCAATACACCAAATCGTTATCCGGAAAGTCCGCTTTGTTGAGGGTGTGAGACTGCTCTTCGCTGCCGTTCAGATTGGCGTAGCGGAAGTGGTAAGTGGTGCCGTCCAGGCTGCTGATCTCCAGTTTTTTGAAGGTCTCATTGCGCAGTTTGAGGACAAAGAGGACCTGCCCCTGTACCGACTGCGTAGCAGGGTTATACTGCCCCCAGCCGTAGTCCAGGGGATTGCCGGGGTCGCGCATTTGGTTGAAAGCGCCACCGCTTGTCCAGTTGCTTTCGTCATTGAGGAGCCGTTCGCCCAACTGAGTGAGGTCGATGTCATCGGTAAATTCAGCACCAGGAATCAGGTACAATTCCAGCTCCGTGCCTTCGAGCCCGGCCGCTTCATTGATAAAAATACCCGCATCCTGCAAGCCCTGTGCGGTAAAGGCTATATCCCAGGCATTGTGCTCAAGGCTGATGGGCTCCTCATCTCCAAATTTGAAATAAGTGGATAATGTATAATTCGGTCCGCAGGTAACCTCCCGAAACTGTTGCGCGTTCAGGCTGACTGCAATGGTCATGAGGCCGAGGAAGAGTAAAGGTGTTCGCATGGCTTTTATTTAGACTAGATTTAAATAAATTGACTATTGCAAAGTAAGCACATGGCCGGGAAGGGTTCAATACCGTTTGTTAGGCAAAATTCGGCTTTGGCAATTTTGGGTAGGGGCTACCTAAAAAAGGGTAATGTGCCGTACCGGTTACCTAATTACGGGTAACAGGTAACCTGTCTGTCAGCATGTGCAACCTCATTACCACCCCAAATGGCAGGAGCTTCTCACCTTTTTATACCTTGGTGACGCACAAAACGATTTGCACAGTCATTGGTCAAGGGCCATACGTGCCGCCTACCGGGAAGCACCGCATGCCGCCTGGGTACTGCACGCCGGAGACCTCATCAATCACAGCCAAAACGACTATGAATGGGGGGAGTGGTTTCAGGCTGGGGGCTTTATTCACCGCTCTATGCCTGTTATAGTGCCTCCGGGCAATCACGAATACATCAAAAATACTGAAAAGCGGAAAGTGGGTATCTCCCCGTTTTGGGGGGCACAGTTCAACTTCCCGGACAACGGGCCGGAGGGGCTCGAAGACCGTTGTTTTTATGTAGACTATCAGGGGGCAAGGATCATCTCCATGGATTCGAATGCTGATTTTGAAAGACAAGCGGAATGGCTGGGCGGTGTGCTCGAAGATAACCCCAACCGCTGGACAATCGTTACCTTCCACCATCCGGTCATTTCTCCTTCCGGCGACCGGCAGTGCGATAAGGTACAGCAGCTTTGGAAACCCCTGCTCGATCAGCATCAGGTAGACCTGGTGCTGCAGGGGCACGATCATTCCTACGCCCGCGGGCAGGGGCTGATTACCGGTACGAATCCATTTGAGGAGGCTTCAAAGACCGTTTATGCGGTTTCGGTAAGCGGCCCCAAGATGTACAGCATCACCGAGCAGGCGTGGATGGAACGGGCTGCTGAGAATACACAGCTGTATCAGGTAGTAGAGGTAGGGCAGGATGAAATCCACTACAAGGCCTTCATGGTAGACGGATCGCTCTACGATGCTTTTGTGATCTGTAAGCGGGTTGGGAAACAGAATAAAGTTAAGGAATTGAAGATCAGCCGGAAAAACAATCGCCGATTTGAAAACACCTTGTCTGACCCGGATGACCGATAAAAAAAGTAAAAAAAAAACGCGCGGATAAAGAACCCTTCGAACGGTAAGTTGTCTTTTGAATAGTATTGCTATTATAAACAAAAGCTAAACTAATTAAATACAATGAAGTACACGTTTTTCACTTTCGCTATGCTGCTCTGCAGCCTGTTTGTTGTTCAGGCACAAGACAATGCTCCCAAGACCCTCTTTGGTAATGGCGGCGGTGGTGCCGAAATCGGATTTTACGTCGCACCGGGCTATCAGCTCACGCAGGCTGCCGGACAAACGGTGCATAGCTTTCAGGGCAGTGCGGGGGTGATTTTCAATAAGCGTTTTGCGCTGGGCGCTGCTTTCTACACCACGCTCAATGAGTTCACGCCTGAGATGGAAATGGACGACCGCCTCTACCTCGACCTGCGCTACGGCGGCGTGCGCGCGGAGTACATCCTCAATCCTGACAAGCTGGTACACTTTAGCTTTCCGCTGACGATTGGCGGAGGAGAGGCCTCTATGGATTACAAGAGAGACCTGGACTTTAGCGATGACCCCTTCGGTGAAGATTACTTCTTTTTTGTGGAGCCGGGCGTACAGGCTGAAGTTAATCTGATCAATAATGCCCGTCTGTTTGCGGGAGCGTCTTACCGCTTTACCTCGGGCCTGGATTACGAGTACAGTAACCCGGCCAATGAGCTGGTCAATATTCAAAGCAGCGACATCAACGGGCTGGCCCTGAACCTGGGCATCCGATTCGGGCTGTTCTAAGATAGTGTATTTAGTGAATGATAAAACCGCCGGGTGGCCTGATTTAGGTGCCCGGCTTTTTTTGATAGCGATACTATCTTATCTCTTCACTTTTTTGCTGATTTGCAGCATCATCCAGGGTTTTTCCCGGAAGGCTTTGGCGGTCTCCACCTCAGCACCCAGCTCAAATACCTTTTTCAGGTCGCCGGGGATAAGCCCCCGCAACCGGCGGGTAAACTGTACCAGCAACAGGTAGTGCTCCCGGTGGTACCCCACATCTTTATGCCGCTGCAGGTACACCCGCATGCTGTCCAGCAGGTTGTCTACGGCATCCCACGCTTCCTGCTCATAGAGCACCTTGAGCTGCAAGGTTTTGGTGCCGAGATACAGGAAAGGCTGCCGGGCTTCTATTTTGGCGCAGAGCTGCAGCACGCGGCCGGAATCTCCAAGTTCGTAAGCGAGTTTTGCGGAAGTGTACCAGGGCAAGGACTCCCGGAAAGCCGGCTTTAGTTGGCCCGAATGATCGCGGATAAATCGCTCCACCCATTCATAAAGCTCGAGCTTGAGGGCCAGAGACACCATATTGCTGAAGGTGGATTCCGGCAGGTAGCCATCCTCAAGCAGGTAACCTTCCTCCAGGCTTTCCTCATAGAGCTGCAGGGCTTCCTGTGCGAAGGCGGTGTCCCCGAAATTGAGGGCCCGGATGCAGTAGTTGATGGCCAGCAAATACAAATCCCGGATTTCCTGCCTGGGGAAGCCTTCCTTGTACGCATTGATGTGTTGCCGCAGCTCCTGGAAACTGCGCTGTGCCCCCGTCACCACCACGGCCCGGTAGCAGGCATAGTAGATCAGGACTGCCGGATGCTTTAAAAGGGCAGGCCGGGTTTTAATTTCCGCTTCAATTGCAGGGATCATACCGATTCGGTAGGCCTCCCGGTTGATGACCGAGCGGGTGTGTGCCAGGCAGGCTTGCTTCAGCTTCTCCGCGAAGTAGTAGGCATCGAGCAAATCAGTGGCCTGTTGCAGGTTGGTTGGCTTGGTGCGGTCGTGGCTGTCGATAAAGTCGTACTGCTCCCGCTCCAGGTGGTAAGCGAAGTGCAGGCTGTCCGCAGCGTGCTTGTCCTGAGGTTTTTTCAGGCTGCGCGCCTTTTTCATACTGCGCCGGAAAAGTGGCTGCTGCTGTCGCTGCCGGAGCGCTTGCAGCAGGTAGGTGTAATGCGCCTGCTCATTTTGCTGAAAAGCCTGCCAGGCCAGGAACTGCTCAGCCAGTTTGTGAAAACGGCTCAGCAGCAGGTAGTAATCTTGTTTCCGAAAGGGCTGTCCGGGGCAGGCCGCTTTGAAAATGGCCCGGGCATCCGGTGCTTCAGCCCGGTTTTGCCGCCAGTAATCCAGCAGCCGGGGCATCTCCTGCCTGCGGTTGAAAGCAGGACTTTCCAGAAAAACGTGGAATAACTGTAGCTCCGAAGAGCGGAAACTTTGCAAAAGCTGGAAGGCAACGGGGCGTTTCAATTTGTAGTTTTTATAATTTAAAATATTGAAAATCAGCATTAAAAATAAGATAAAACTTGTATAAATAGCATAAATTGTTCTTGCAGTACGCGCTCAATACCTGCATTTTAGCAGCATGAAAAGGAATATCATGATGGTACGCTACACAAAAAGAGCCTTGCTGAGCCTGCTGGCCGGGATGATTTGCTGGAACTTGCACGCCCAACTGGAGCGGGAGCATGTGCAGGTAATAATGGACCGCTTCGACCTGCTGGCGGTTAAAACCGGGGACATGGACGGTGATGGGGACGAGGATGTGGTAGCCACCTGCAAGGGCTGGGACGGTCACATTGCCATATTCGAAAATCTGGACGGGCAAGGCCATTTAGCCTGGCCGCGTTTGTACGGTGATTCTGCCTGGGCCAACAACCGAAACTTTCAGGGTGAGTTTGAGCTGGCAGATATGGATCAGGATGGCGACCTGGATGTCGTGGATGCCTACCGGGCAAGGGAAACCGTGCCGTATTGGGCCAACGATGGCTTGGGACATCTGCTGCCGGGCGGTAATGAGCCTTACGATTACGGCCCTGTAAAGCCTTACGAGCGGTTCAAGGTGGGGGATGTCAACGGGGATGGCTGGCTGGATGTAGTCATCGGGCTCGATGCCGATTTGGTATGGTTAAACCTCAGCGCTGGCAACGGTCAGGCTTTCTCATTTGAACTGGCCTACAATGATGTGGTGCATCACCCTTCCCTGGTGGACATGGAGCTGGCAGATGTGGATCAGGACGGTGACCTGGATATTTTAATGCTGGAAAATTACCACACCTCAGAGAGTACGGAGCTGGCGTTGCATGTGTTAGAATGGACCGGGAATGAGTATAGCTCCATGTACCGCAGCTTTTTGGAATTTGAGCCAGACAAATTCGCCTGGTTTGACTGCGATCTTTCAGCTGTAGATGTTACCGGCAATGGCTTCCCGGATGCGGTCTATTCCCATACCGGCAACGGAGCCTATGGCCGCGCGTACACGAATTTCCTGCAGTTGGCGCCCTGGGGGGAGGCTCAGATTTTCTGGCAAAGTGGCGAAACTTCAGGCATGACTGCCCACACCGTGGCGGATGCAGATCAGGATGGGGACACGGACCTCATCGCCTTTCAGCAAAATCTGGGCTATGTCTGGATGGAACGCCTGCCGAATGGTCAGCTTGGCTTCACCAATAACCTGATCGACGGCACACCAACCGGGGTCAAACTGGTTTCGGCTGACCTCAACGGAGATGGCATAGCCGGTTTGCTTACCTATGGCGACGATAATGACCTGGTGTCCGGTTCCGTTCCAATCGGTTGGAGAGCGGGCCCCTTAAACAGCCCGGCTCCGCCCGTCCTGCTCAACCGCAGTACGTCTTACCTGCGGGATCTCCTGCCCTGGGATTGGGATGCAGATGGGCAAACGGACCTGTTGTTTTGCGATGATACAGGCATCGCCTGGTTGCGCAATGAAGGTGCAGGCCAAAATTTCGGAACGCCGGTTTCCTTGTGGGATGCTCCGGCTGAGCTTGATTATTTTGAGTTTGCCGCCCTTGATGGAGACGGTTTGCCAGATGGCGTAGGTACGGCCTCCACTGGTATTGCGAGTTGGTTGCCGGTGATTTGGAACAGCAGTACGGGAGATACGCTGTCTTTTCCAGGATTTGAACTCCGGCAGGGGCATCATTTTGATGTCGCTGATGCCGACGGGGATGGCGATCAGGATATCGTGCTGCTTACGCGGGAAAGCGGCGTGGTGCTGCTATGGAATGAATGGGGCAACGGAGGCAGCTTAACCCCTCAGGTGGCCATCCCGGGCCAATTTGGAGCCGCTTATGCTTATTCCGGTATTCTAATGGATGACCTTGATCAGGACGGGGATGCGGACCTTGTGCTCCGACTAAACGACGGGACCTTTTTTGCCCTACAGCAGGATGTCAACGGGCAATTCAGCGATTTACAGGAAATCGAGGGCATGTTTGGCGTAGACTATTTGTTTGCTGGCGACTATGACCTGGATGGGCGGCAGGATTTGCGGGGCCGGTACGTTATTCAGGGCATTCAGGGAGTGCTGGGAATGGTGTCTTACGATACGGTTCAGCAGGCATTCACACCGGCATTGGAGCGTGGTTATGTTGGAAACACCTACATAGTTGCTGAGGAAAGGCTCAATACCGACAGCCTGCCCGATTATGTGACCGGGGATGGCTTCTCCTTTAATGTGGGGGTAACGGGATTTGTATCTACTCCTTTCCTGCCATCGCCATTTGAGTATCACCTGCCCCCGGCCCTTTATCAGAATGCCCGCCGGGCGGACCTCGATGGGGATGGCACCCCTGAGTTGATCACCGGCAGTCAGGAGATTATGGTTTATCAGCCCGTTTTCTCCAGTCAGCAACTGGTGCAGGGGCAACTGGTATGGGATACGACCCTCAATTGCACTTTCAACACAGATTCGCCGGGCCTGCCCGATGGGCAATTGCTGCTGGAAGGGCAAGACGGCACTCAGCAAGTGCTCACACCTACCGCTACAGGCTACTACGCTGGCTACCTGCCCGACGACACCACGGCATACACCCTCGCTCCGGTCCTGCCCAATGACTACTGGCAGGCCTGCCCGCCCGATACCGTGCTGCAGGGCCCCGGGCCGCACACCGTCAATTTCGCCGTATCTCCAACGGTTTCCTGCCCGCTTATGGAGCTGGATATGGCGCTGAGCCCGGTCCGGCAGTGCTTCAACTCCAATGTAATGCTGCACTACAATAATGCCGGTACGGTATCGGCGGACTCCGTGGTGATTCAGCTGTTTTTTGATAACCGGATGACACCGGTATCCGCTTCTGTGCCCTGGAGCATGCAAACCGATACCTCCCTGACTTTTAATTTGGGGGCTGTCGAAGTGGAGGCCGGGGGCGAGATCATGGTTCAGATGGAACCCGATTGTGCGCAATTGATACTGGGCGAGGTCCTCTGTTATCAGGCCCGCATCAGCCCGGATACTTTGTGCGCGCCGGGGCTGACCGATTGGGAAGGGGGCAACCTTCGGGGCAGTTACCGTTGTGAGCAGGACAGCCTGAAATGGGAAATCGAAAATACCGGCTTTGGTCCGGTGACGGTCCCTGTGCCTTACGCGCTCAACATCGTTAATGATGATATTGTGCTTTTGCAGAGTGGAGGGCTTGAGGTTTTGCCAGGGGAGTCCGTTTTGCTTGCCGCGCCTGCCGATTCCACCGCCTATCTGCTGGAAGCTGCGCAGCCGGAAGGGCATCCCGCACCCGAACCGATCCGCCTGTTGGCACAGGGGTGCCTGGCAGCCCTTGATACCGGTCTGGTCAGCGCCTTTCCCAACGACAACGGGAATATCTTTGAAGTAGAACAGTGCCGCCCGGTCATAGGGGCTTATGACCCCAATATTAAGGAAGCCTTTCCGCGTGGGTTTGGCCCCGACCACCTCATCCCGGCAGCACAGGAACTGCAGTACACCATCCACTTTCAGAATGTGGGCACGGATATGGCCCGGAACGTGACCATCCGGGACACGCTTTCGCCCGAGCTTGACCTGGGTACTTTCCGGGCAGCGGGCGGTTCGCATGACCATCAGTGGTATTTGCTGCCGGGGCGTGTACTCGTTGTTCAGTACCCGGAGATATTGCTGCCCGACAGCACCAGCAATGAGCCGGAAAGCCACGGCTTTTTTGCCTTCTCCATTCAACCCCGTGCAGGCATTGTACCGGCTGCTGTCATTGAAAACCGCGCGGGCATTTATTTCGATTTCAATCCACCCATCATTACGAATACAGTAACCCATCAAATTGAAAAGCCGGTCGTGGCTTCCGTGGTGTATGCGAGCCTTTGCCCCGGAGCGGTTTACCTCGGGCAGGTACTGAACGCAGATACCATTCTGGAAGAACGCTTTGTGGCCCCCTTGCGGGATAGCGTCGTTTGGCACCATGTGGATGTATTGACACTGCAGGATACCACAGTGGTGGAAGTCGGGCTGACAGAGGCCGGCTGGTGGGAAGGGATACTGGTCAACACCGATACGGCGATAACGGAGGTTCACCTCAGCCATGCGGGTTGCGACAGCCTGGTCCGCTACGAAATAAGCATCCTCACCAGTCTTTCTAAGTCGATGAAGATCGGCGGGTGGGTTCTGGCGCCCAATCCAGCCCGGAGCTTTTGTACCTTGTCCGGCCCGGCAACCCCGGCAGCTGTCCGGATACTCGCTGCTCAGGGGCAGTGCCTGCGAACGCTGCCGGCTGTACGTTCCGGCCGGGAGCGCCAATTGTCCCTGCAGGGCCTGCCTCAGGGCTTTTACTGGGTGGAAGTGCGGCATAAAGCGGGAATTGTCCGGTTGCCGTTGGTGGTGCTCAGGGAGTAGCAGGGCGCATAGTTTACGAATCTTCCTATTTTTGGCAGCACAACAAGCTATCTTGCAAGTTGAGGTTGTCAGAAAAGGAACATTGATGGATTGGAATAACAAAGTCGTTCTCATCACCGGATCGAGTATAGGAATTGGCCGGGAGCTGGCCGCGCAATTACTGGACAAAGGCGCCCGTGTGGTGCTCAACGCCCGTAATGCCGGCCGCCTTTCGCAAACGCTGCAGGCTTTTCAGGAGCAGGGTTATCAGGGAATTGCAGCTGTGCCGGGGGATGTTTCCAAACCAGCGGACTGTGCCCGGTTGGTGGAAGCGGCCCAACAGCATTTCGGGCGGCTCGATGTTGTGGTCAATAACGCAGGCATTTCTGCGGAAGGCGATGTAGGGGAGCTGTCCCCGGAGGTCTTCCGAAAGGTAACGGAAGTCAACTACCTGGGCAGTGTGTATGTGACACAACAGGCTTTGCCATACCTCCGGCAAAACCGGGGCACCGTGTTTTTTGTATCTAGTATTGCAGCCTTCCGTGGCCTTCCGGGGCATGCGGTGTACAGTGCTTCCAAAGTGGCGCTCAAGACCTTGTCTGAAGCCCTTAGGGTGGAAGAGGAGCGGCACGGTGTGCATGTGGGCATTGCTTTCGTCGGATTTACTGAAAACGACCCTCAGAAAGCCATTTACGATAAAGACGGCGTGCTGATACCACAACCGGCCCGCGACTTCGTCCGGCAGGAACCCGTCGGGGGGGTTGCTGCCCGCATCATCCGTATGATTGAAAGGCGTGAGGCCAGGCGCATTTTCACCCTGTTGGGAAAGCTGAATGGTTTTGCCAATCTTTTTATGCCAGCGGTGGCGGGGCGGATTCTGCGCCGTTCTTACCATCAGCGGAAGATGGGGGGCTAAGCTTCATGGCCTGTTCCCGGTTCCGGAGCGTTAAAGTAAGAATGGTTACTCCCGAAAACTGTATTTTTGCCCTATGTGTGCAGAGAAACAGAACCAATCATTGCTAACAAACGCCTTCCTAATGAAAGTTCTGGTTGTCCTTGCCGCCTGTGTAGCCTTCAGTCAGCAATTGGTTGCACAGGATATCCCTGCCATTCGACTGGAAAGTGTGGTGGAAGCTGAGGTGGAGTTGCAGGATAGCCTGTATAGCTTCTTCAATGCGTTGGAAGCGGTGGCATCGCTGCAGCCTTATTTGGACAGCGGACAGGATGTAACGGCTGATGGTGCCTGGTCTGCTATCCGGTTGTTCAATGCCACAGATCATACACTGCGTGGGGCTTTAAGTTTTTGCATGTATGCCGATGCGGTTCGCCTCTTTGTCCTACAGGACAGCAGCCTGATTGACGAGCAGTTCAGCAGCCGTTACACAACCGACAGGAGTGGCAGCCTGCCTTCCAACTATCAGTATCTGTGGCTTAATATCGGCCCCGGAGCGGCTCAAACCCTCTTCTTTCAAACCTATTTTCACGAAGATACGCCGGAGGGCCATTACCGTCACCTGTTCATTTATCCGGTATTGCCAACCGTGAATAGATTGATCAACCGGCTTTCCTGGCAGGCTTTCTATTCTGGCTTGCTGGTGTTGCTTGCGATTTTGGGCGGACTGATGGCATGGATTTTCCGGGAACGGGTGTTTTTGTTTTATGCCGGGATGATGCTGAGTGCGGCCCTTTACTTTGCTGACCGGTACGGTCTTCTTGGGTTGTTGGGGCAATTTCCGAAGCCTACCGATCCTTTACCTACGTTGGTCTATGCGCTTTCCGGGATCGTAGTTTTCACGGGCCTGTTTGTGGCTGATTTTATTCAAATGCGGGAGCAAATGCCCCGGTATTATAAGGTGTACGCCTGGTTTTCCGGATGGACGGCGGTATCCCCTTACCTGCTTGTGTGGATACTCAACGGTTTACAGATGGCCAGGCAGATTACCGATACCTGCCTGGGGTTGTGGGCGCTGCTCTGCATCTGGCCGATTGCCCGTTTGGCATGGAAGGGGCAAAGCCCTGCCCGCACTTTGGTTTGGCCTTTTGGGATATTGTTTGCGGGAGGCATTCTGTTCTTACTGGGCAATTCGGATATACTGCCGGGCAGTTTTGGGCTGCGGTACAGTTTTCAGATTGGGCTGTTGCTCTTCTCGGGATTATTGTTCTTTACCTTGTTTGAACGCGTTACGGCCCTGCGCAAAAAGAAAGAACAGTTTGAGGAGCTCAACGCTCTGAAAACCCGGTTTTTCACCAATCTTTCCCACGAGTTCCGCACACCGCTTACCCTCATGATGGGCCCTTTGCAGCAGTTGCTGGAAGGACAGCCGGAGCCAAAAGAGCGGCAGTTGCTGGAGATCGCTTTCCGCAATGCCAACAATCAGCTGCATCTGGTGAACGAACTCCTGGAATTATCCAGGCTGGAAGCTGGAAAAATGTCATTGCGTGCCAGCCAACAGGATGTGGTGCCCCTGGTGCGCAGCCTGGTCTTCGCTTTTGAGTCTTTGGCGCAGGACCGGCAAATCCATCTCTCCTTCAGCAGCGAAGCGCCTTCCATTCATCTATACTATGAAGCCGGTAAACTGGAAAAGGTGGTGAACAACCTACTCTCCAATGCGCTGAAATTCACGCCTACCGGGGGCCGTGTGACGGTAAGCCTGGAGCAGGCAGGTCAGGAGTTATGCATCAGCGTGGCGGATACCGGGCCCGGCATACCACAGTTGCAGCAGGATAAAGTCTTCGACCGGTTTTTTCAGGTGTCGGCCTCCCCTGAGGTGGGCACCGGTGTGGGCCTGGCACTCAGCCGGGAGCTTGTCCGTTTGCATCATGGCCGCATTGAGCTGGAAAGCCGGGAAGGGGAGGGGGCGGTTTTCCGGGTTTTCCTGCCGTTGGGAAGCAGGCATTTGCGGGCAGAAGAGCGGGTGGAAATTCCCGTGCAGTCGGGCACTGCATTTGCGGCACCGTTACCGGCAAGGGAAAAGGCGCACAATCCAAGCGTTCCCACCTCCTCCCAAACGGAGGCTACTGTGCTGTTGATCGAGGACAACGATGAAGTCCGGGCGTTTATCCGGCAGCGCCTGGACAAGGCCTTTAAGATCCTAGAAGCCAACGATGGGCAATCCGGCATTGAAAAAGCCCGGGAGCACATGCCCGACCTCATCGTGAGCGATGTGATGATGCCCCGCAAAAATGGTTACGAGGTGTGCGCTGCCCTCAGGAGCGATGTGCGTACCAGCCATATCCCGGTCATCCTGCTGACCGCCAAAGCCGAGCAGGAGGAGAAACTACAGGGCCTGCGCACTGGTGCGGATGACTACCTGGCCAAGCCCTTTGATGCCGAGGAACTGCGGGTGCGGATTCACAACCTCATCCAACTTCGGCAACAGCTACGGCAGCGCTTCGCCGCCGCAGTGGAACTAAAGCCGGAGGAAGTCGCCGTCAATTCCATCGATCAGGATTTTCTGGAGAATGCGCTGGGCATTGTGGAAAGCCGAATGGATGATGAGCAGTTCAGCGTGGAAGTCCTTGCCCGGGAAATTGGCATGAGCCGGCCTCAGCTCAACCGGAAACTTCGCGCACTGGTCAATCAGTCGACCAATCAATTCATTCAGTCCATCCGCCTGCAGCGCGCCGCCGACTTGCTCCGGAAGCAGAGCGGGACGGTAGCTGAAATTGCCTTCCAAACCGGCTTCAGCAGCACGGCCTACTTCATCAAATGCTTCAAAGATAAATACGGGGAAACGCCCGGCAGTTTTTCGAAAAATTCGCCCAAAAGCTAGTATTCATAAAGGTTTGATCGAAATTTTATACCCTATGATCCGATTTTGATACCCTTTCTGCCGCCCTTTGGCCCACCTTTGTACCATCCGGTTTTTGATTTTGGTAGCTACCTCCTTTTTTGCCCCAGTCGTTTTCCGGGGCCGCACAAAATGACCAATTTTTCATTCAAAGCGGGAGCAGCATAAGTTGCAAATGCAATGGCCTCCCCACCAAAAAAAATGATCGATGAGACTAATTATTACAACTGTTGCGCTATTGTTTTCCAGTGTTTTGGCACATGCCCAGATTACTATCGAACGGCAAGACTTTACCCTGGAGCCTGGTATTCAAACGAAAGGCTGGTACCTGGACCATGCCGGTGCTTCTGCACCAGAGGTGGGCGAAGGCGCAGTTTGGGATTTCAGTAGCCTTACCCTTGATGGGAGCTTTACAGCAGACTATGAAGTGCCTTCGAGCCCGCTATTCCCCGAGGCTAATATCACGGAGCCTTCATTCGCCACTTTATTAGGTGGGCTTGGTATCCAAAACAGCTTCAATTACAATTCCATTGATGATAGTGGTTATGGCAGTTGGGGGAGTATAGGAGAAGAGGTTAGCGTTCCGTTGGGCCCTGTGACGGGTATGGATGCGGACAACCTGACCATTCTTGAATTGGTGATTCAATTCGATCAGCGCAGGACCCTCCTCCCGTTTCCGCTGAATTACGGAGATGCATGGACGCATAACGCCACCTATAATGTAGATTTTTTGGTAACTGTGGCAGGCTTCGGCCTGCAGGGGGTGCCTGCCGGGCAGACCATACAGGACAGTGTCAGCTATGAGGTCGCCGGATATGGCACCGTTATTCTGCCTAATCCGCAAGGCGCTGACCAGGAACCCGTCAGCATAGAAGGATTGCTGATCAAACGGGACCGGATCACAACCAATAACTACACCCTGGCTGGTCAGCCTGCGCCCCAACTGATGCTTGATGCATTTGGGCTCGAACAGGGGGAAATCCAATTCAACACCCGTTATTTCGTTTATGCCAAGGGCCTGCCCCGCAGCGCCGCCAATATCGCGGTGAATGGCAATGGCGAAATCACTTCCTTCACGATCTCAGATGACATCACCCAGTTGATCAGTTCTACCTCACAGCCGACAGCGGAACCACTGCAGGCAAAGGCCTTCCCCAATCCGGTCGTTGCCGGGGGCGCGCTTTCCGTAGAGTTGCCCGCCACCATCCAAAATGGCACGCTGCAGCTTTTGGATGCCTTGGGCCGTCAGGCCGCCACCTGGCCCGTAAGCGGTCTGCAGGGGCAAATTGTACCTTGCAATCTTCCTGCGCACCTGCAGGCCGGGCTGTACGTATACCGCATAATGGAAAATAACAAGGAAGTAAGGGGAATCGGGAAGCTGAACATCGTACGATAGATTAAGTAGGCTTCCGGAAATGTTAAGGCTGCCTCATCCCGTTTGGGGTGGGGCAGTGCTTTTTTAGCATAGCCTTTTCCTGTTTCAATGCCACAGATCGACAAGCGGAACAGGTATCTTATAATTTTATTCCTTTTATTGGAGATGCTAACATGGCATATCTATTGGTAGCAGAAGTTTTTTTACGAAGGCACTCAGTCGTGGTTTTTCGAGTTTTATCCAGCTGTTTTAAAACACATAGGGAGATAGGGTCGCATAGCGGGTTTTGAAACACATAGGCACATAGGGTCACATAGCGGGTTTTTTGAAACACATAGGGAGATAGGGTCGCATAGCGGGTTTTGAAACACATAGGCACATAGGGTCACATAGCGGGGGTGTAGCGGGTTTTTTGAAACACATAGGGAGATAGGGTCGCATAGCGGGTGCCAACTGCGTATGCAGGTCTTGTAAAGGAAGATTCAGCAGGATGTATAGCACGCAGTGAAGATAGAGTCGAATGAAAAATACGGATTCATTAACCATAAATCTGAGATTATGAAAAAGCAATTGACCAAAGACTATCTCAATAAGTTGACTTATGAGGTGATCGGAGCAGCTATCGAAGTGCATCGGGAAATTGGGCCGGGCTTACTGGAAAGTGTTTATGAGGCGTGTATGGTGCATGAGCTGGAACTAAGAGGTATTCAGGTGACTCAGCAACAGCAGGTTCCTGTGAACTATAAGGGTAAAATTGTGAAGGCGGATTTAAGGTGCGATCTGCTCGTGGAAGATTGCCTGGTGGTTGAGCTTAAGGCAGTATTGGAAATGCTGCCTATATTCGAGGCTCAGGTGATGACCTATAGCAGGCTGCTTAAAGTGCCTAAGGCATTGCTCATTAATTTCACTTGTGAGAACATAGTCCGTCAGGGGCAGAAGACTTTTGTGAATGAATACTTTAGATTGTTGCCGGAGGAGTGAAGTTACGGAGGTGAAAACATGTAGTGTTGGGTTATGGAAACACATAGCCAGATAGGGTACGTAGTGTGGCGTTATGGAAACATATGAGGCACATAGGGTCACATATCGGGCAGGAACAGCAAATCCTATGTGCCCTATGTCCCTATGTGTTTAGCAAAGCGGCGCAGGCGCAAAAAGCATGATCTACAGATAGATGAAAGCGTTATAGAAACCCATAAGAGACTTAGAACGAACAGCAAATCCTATGTGCCCTATGTGCCTATGTGTTTAGCACAACGGCGCAGGCGCAAAAAGCATGATCTACAGATAGATGAAAGCGTTATAGAAACCCATAAGAGACTTAGAACGAACAGCAAATCCTATGTGCCCTATGTGCCTATGTGTTTAGCACAACGGCGCAGCCCGCAAAAAGCATGATCTACAGATAGATGAAAGTGTTATGGCATCCCATAAGAGACTTAGAACGAACAGCAAAGCCTATGTACCCTATGTGCCTATGTGTTTAGCAAAGCGGCGCAGCCGCAAACCGCGCAGCCATCATTAATGTCCTCGCGAATACCCAGCTCAGGGAGTTCTTGGTCGGTGGCAGGCAGCTTGGCAAAATCAGTTATGGTGCGTATGTGGAATGCAGTTTGGAAAATAGCGCTTTGAACGGAAAAATGCAATGTTGGGCAGTTGATCTTCGCTTCAAGTCAAGTGGCAACTTTGGCCCCGATAGTTATACGGGAGCTACCTGCCGGGCGGGCCGTCATTCCACCATCGGCACCGTCCCATACATCTTCCCCTTTTTCGTATTCTTAATCAGCCAATTCAGCCGCTTCTGTGCCTCCTCCCGCCGCCGTTCCCCGCACTCTTTGATCCAGCCGATCTTCAGGCGCTGGTAGAGGTGGGGAAAAGCCTGGAAGTTAGCCCAGACTTCCTCGTCTTCGTGCAGTTGGGCTTCCACCCAATCTGGTATCTCCCAGCGATCATCCGGGCTCCCGATTTGGTCTTCGATGGGGGCGATGCCGGCAGGCGTCATCAAGCCTTCGCGCTGAAGCTTCCATACCCGTTGCCGGTTGAGTTCCGAGAGGAAGGTCTTCTTTTTGCGGCGGGGCGTGATGCGTTGTACGTTGCTTTCCTCATCCAGCTTTTTCACCACCCCGTCTATCCAGCCGAAGCAAAGGCATTCCTCCACCAGCTCATCGTAGGTGATGCAGGGCTTGCCGGTCGCTTTTTTGAAGCGGCGTAGCCAGATTTCAGTTTTGGTGGTGTGGTGGGTTTCCAGCCATTGCCGCCATTCCGGTCGGTTTTTGGGGTAGAAGATTTCGGTGATTTCTACAGGCATGATGGGCGTTGTTTCGCTTCAATTTACAAAAGCTCGTTAAGAAATCTTAAAAAAATCCTAAGGGTTTCAATCCGCCACGGTCCCACCTTCCGTAAGTACTACTGAAATCACGATTAAAAGACAGCTGCAACCCAACTGGGTTGACCGGGGTGCTGCTCCAACAGCAACTTTCGGTTAGCCACTGTAGTGCTTGTCCGGTTCGTGATGCTTTAATTTTCTCACCTAAATCAGACAGTATGAATGTATTTAGACTTGCGGTTTGCGCTTTGCTGTGCCTGCTGCTCGGTAGCGGCCTGCTGGCATCGAGCCACCGCGAAGCTCCGCTGATTGCAAACGATCCGCTGGCAGACAATACGGACGTTTATGCTTTCAGAAGCCCCGACAACCCTAACACGATTACCATCATTGCCAATTACATCCCGGCAGAACTGCCCCACGGTGGCCCCAACTACTACACCTTTGGGGAGAACATCCGGTATGAAATCCACATCGATAATGATGCGGGCATGCCTGGCGATGAGATCATCTACCGTTTTACCTTTCAAAAGGTCAACGAAGACCCGACCACGTTCTTTAACATCCGGCTGGGGCAGCAAAACCTCAAAACCACTTACACCATGGAACGCAGTATGGACGGTGGCGCCACCTTTCAGGCTATCGTGACCGGAGGAGTCGTGCCGCCGAATGATATCGGCCCGCGCTCCATTGAAAGCGGTGTTGGGCTGGGCTCCACTTATGCCAGCCTGATGAGCGAAGCGATCACTCAGACGCCGGACGGAGAACAGGTGTTCTGCGGCCCGGTTGACGATCCTTTCTTCGTGGACCTGGGCGGTATTTTCGATCTGGGCAATGCCCCTCGCCAGAACGGCCCGTCAAGAGATGGGCTTGGTGAATTTAATGTGCATACCATTGCCATTCAGGTACCAATCGAAATGCTCCTGAAGGACGGTGCACCGGATACCCCTGCCAATATCCTGGACCCGAATTATGTGATCGGTGTGTGGGCCTCTGCGAGCCGCCCCGCCGTACGTACCTTGAGCATGATGGGTGAAGCGCCCGAGGACAGTGGTGACTGGATTCAGGTATCCCGCCTCGGCATGCCCCTCACCAATGAGGTGGTTATCCCCATCGGCATGAAGGACTACTGGAACTCCCTGACGCCTTACGAAGAGATTACCGACACCATTTTGGACCCGTTTTTCTGCAATCCGGAACTGGCACTGTACATGGACGATGATCAGTTTGGCCCTGCCGTACCCGCCTTTGCACCCCTGCGCATACAGCGCAACTCCCTCCAACGATTTGATTTTGGAAACGGACAGGATGGGCTCTTTTCCATTAAAGGTACCGCAGCAGTAGCTGGTACCGCACTGGATGATCAGGTCTTCGGCGAACTGCTGCTCCCTGGTCCGGGCATGCCCCGTTCCGTTGACCTTTGGCCTATTTTCCATACCGGAGTGCCCAACGTGGCCCCTTACCAACTGGCCACCGGCAAGGAAGGCAACCCACTGGCAGAAGGCAAACCCTTCATCAACAACTTCCTGCCGAATGGCGGCGATATGCTCCGCCTGAATATGGCCGTGCCGGTGACGGACCGGGCGAGTGCCGACTTTAGCCCTATGGGAATCGTTGCGGCTGCTGTGGCCGGTTTGACCGACCCAACCTATAATGGCACTGCTGATCTGGAGTTCATCCCCAATATGGACGGCTTCCCCAACGGGCGCCGCCTGGAGGATGATGTGACGCGCATTGAGCTGCAGGCTGTAGGCGGAGTCGCACTGGCTGCCATTGGCCTTTGGTACGACGACTACACTGCCGGCGACCCTAATCCCGTGACTGATGACTTGCTGGGCGTGCTGACCTACACCACAGGCGTGGAGGAAAATGATAAGCCATTTACCAATTCCTTCCCCTATCTGGCAGCGCCCTGGCGTGGCACGGAGACGGACCAGTAATCGCCCATTCACTCATTCAAAAAAACTTTTATGTTACACCATAGATTCAAATTTATATTCACAGCAGTATTGCTGCTGCTGTTTTGCGGCAGGGAAGCATTGCAGGCTTCCAGCCACCGGGAGGCGCCCCTCATCTCCAATGACCCACTGGCGGATAATGTGGATGTGTACGCTTTCCGCAGCCCCGACAATCCGCGCAATATTGTGCTGATTGCGACCTACGTACCCATGCAGCTGCCGCACGGCGGTCCGAACTACTATCAGTTCGGTGAGAACATCCGGTACGAAATCCATATCGATAATGATGCCAGCCGTCCGGGCGATGAAATTGTCTACCGATTCACTTTTGAGAAAAAGAATGAAGACCCAAGCACTTTTTTCAACATCCGGCTGGGGCAGGAAAACCTCATGACCCGCTATACCGTAGAGAAAAGTATCAACGGCGGAGGCTTCATTCCTATCCTGGTGAATGGCAAGGTGCCGCCCAATAACGTTGGTGAGCGGTCCATCTCTTCTCCGGTAGGACTGAATGCCGACTACGCTGAGCTTTTTGAAGACGCCGTGCGTTCTGCCCACACCGGAGAGAAAATCTTTGCCGGCCCGGTGGATGACCCCTTCTTTGTAGACCTTGGCGGTATTTTTGACCTCGGTGACGCGCCCCGGCAGATGGGCGACCCACGCGATGGGCTGGCTTGTTTGAATACCAGTGCCATTGCGCTGGAGATTCCTATCCAGTTTTTGCTCAGGAAAGGTGCGCCCAGCAGTCCGGAGAATATTCTGGACCCTAACTACGTGATTGGCGTATGGGCTTCCGCAAGCCGCCCGCAAATTCGTACACTCGAACCCGGCAGCGAATCTTACGATGGCGACTGGGTGCAGGTTTCCCGCCTGGGTATGCCACTGACCAATGAGGCGGTGATTCCCGTAGGTATGAAAGACTACTGGAATGCACTGACCCCTTATCAGGAGTTGGAAGACACCCTGCTGGACAACTATTTCTACAATCCGGAGCTGGCACTGTATATGGACGACAGCCTGTTCGGAGGTGCTGTGCCTGCCTTTGGCCCACTGCGCATTCAGCGCAACGCCCTACAGTCTTTTGACTTTGGAAATGGCCAGGATGGTCTGTTCCCGTTGAAGGGGACCGCTGCGGTGGAAGGGACTGCGCTGGATGATGATGTCTTTGGCACTTTGCTGTTGCCCGGGCCTGGTATGCCCCGCTCGGTCGACCTTTGGCCAGCCTTCCACACCGGAGTACCTAACTTCCCACCCTATCAGTTAGCCACTGGCAAAGAAGGGAATCCGCTGGCAGCAGGCAAGCCTTTTGTCAACAACTTCCTGCCCAATGGCGGTGATATGCTCCGCTTGAACATGGCGGTCCCAGCTACCCCGCGTGATAATCCAGCCTTCAGTTCGCTGGGGCTCATTCAGGCTGCCGTGCTTGGGCTGACCGACCCCACCTACAACGGTACTGCTGATCTGGAATTCATTCCCAATATGGATGGCTTCCCCAACGGGCGGCGGCTGGAGGATGATGTGACGCGCATCGAACTACAGGCCGTATCCGGCGTCGTGCTGGCTGCTATTGGCCTTTGGTACGATGATTACACCGCCGGTGACCCCAACCCGGTAACGGATGACCTGCTGGGCGTACTGACCTACACCACAGGCGTGGAAGCCAATGACAAGCCCTTCCGTCCGGAATTCCCCTATCTCGCCATGCCTTTTGCGGGCGATGGCGAATGCAGTGGCACGATAGCCGGACTGACCAGCCCGGGGCCTCAGGCCTCCGCTCTGAACCTTACGGCAAATACGACCGGACAGGTGCAAATGATGGCGGCAGCGCCTAATCCTTTCCAGGGACAGACCACCCTTCGGTACCACCTGGAAGCTCCGCAGCAAATCAACATCAGCCTGTACGATGTCAATGGCAGGCAGCTGTCTACACTGGTTGATCAGCCACAGGAGGCTGGCACCTATACGGTAGACTGGCAGGCCGGACCGTATCCTGAGGGCGTTTATTTCGCCAGAGCTGTTTCCGGTAATGGTGAAACGCTGCAAATTATCAAACTGGTGAAGACGAATTAGTAGCTGGGGGATCTTTGAATTTCTTCAAAGACCACTCTGATTTTGAGATTGCGTGCGGGGAGGACAGCCCTGCACGCCTCTTTTCCAAAAAAAAATACAATGACATGAAATCCTTCAACTCCTTATTAATGACAGCCCTGCTGGCCCTCCTAATCACCAATTGCCAGCAAGCGACCCAACCTAAAGAAGATCCCAAAACCGCTGCTGCGGCAGAGGTGCCCAGCCTCTTAGGCCGGAACGAAGCCCTGCGCAATGGCAAGGAATGGGAAACCGTTCAGAATCAATATGTAAGCCTGCGCAATTCCATCCAAAAAGAAAATGAAGCCGAAGCCCGGATCGAAATGGCACACCTCTTCATCAATGAAGCGCGGGTGACCGGCGAGCATGGGCATTATTATCCGGCGGCTCTGACGGCCCTGGCTGACATTCCGGCAGACCATCCCGATAAGGATATCCGTTTCCGGAAACTCGCAACCCGGGCAAGCGTGGAGCTTTCGCTGCATGATTTTGAAAAGGCGCTGGAAACAGCAGAGGCGGCCGTACAATTGAACCCCTACAATGCTCAGATTTACGGTGCCCTGGTAGATGCCAACGTGGAGCTGGGGCGATACGAAACCGCAGTGGCCATGGCAGACAAGATGGTCAGCATCCGGCCGGACATGCGTTCCTATGCCCGGGTGGCTTACCTTCGGGAAATCCATGGTCAGGTAGATGGCGCATTCGAAGCTATGCAACTGGCAGTGAAAGCGGGCTATCCCGGTTACGAAGCCACCGCATGGGCAAGGCTGACGCTGGGCGAAATGTACGAGCGCTACGGCAAAGCCGATGCTGCCCGGCAGGCCTATCAGCAAATACTGGCAGAGCGCCCGAATTATCCCTTCGCCATCGCCGCCCTGGCCAACCTGGAAGCGGAGGCAGGCCATTATGAAAAAGCCGAACAAATGCTGAAAGAAGCTTGTACCGCGATACCGGAGTTTGGCTTTTACGAACAGCTGGCGGAAATTTACAAGTCCACCGGCCGCGAGGCCGACTATCAGCAAACGATGGACGAGCTCTGGGTGATGCTGCAGGAAGATACGGATAGTGGCCACGATATGAGCCTGGAGTACGCCAATCTGTACTCCGATCTGGCAGAAGACCATAACAAGGCCTTGACCTACGCGCTGGGCGAATATGAGAAGCGCCCCGCCAATATCGATGTCAACCGGGTGCTGGCTAAAATTTACACCCGCATGGGCAACGCCCAAAAAGCCAGCCTCCACCTGGAAAAAGCCAAAGCTACACAGGCACAGTATCCTGAGCTGAAAGCACTCGCTCAGCAATTGGCCAGCCGGTAAGGAAAAATTTAAGGTTGGATGGAATTTGCCCTGAATGGTGTCTCCCACTGTTTGGGGCATTTTTTGGTGGAGTAGGGGAGGAGGTATTATCTTACAGCCCCTGACCAACCGTGACCTTAAATGCCAAGCACTAATTGCCGGATTTTTTGGAATGTTTTGCCCATTGCTATTTTCTGTATTGGTTTGAATTTTCCACTGGTTTCCGCTCAGGTAAAGCCTGTAGCCCTCACCCGGGGCGACACCACCAAACGCCAAATCGCATTGATCTTTACCGGGCATGAGTATGCCGACGGGGGCCGCCACATCCTTCAGGTACTGCGGGAGCAGCAGGTGCCCGGCAGTTTTTTCTTTACAGGAATCTTCTACGAGCGGTACGCGCCGTTGGTAAAGCAGCTTAGAGCGGACGGGCACTACCTCGGCGCGCATTCTGATCAGCATTTGCTGTATGCACCCTGGTCGGCGCGGGACAGCCTGCTCGTTTCCTGCGATAGCTTTCTGCACGATCTGAATGCCAACTACGCCAAAATGGAAAAGCTGGGCATCGCCCGCCCGGAAGCGCCCTGGTTTTTGCCACCCTACGAGTGGTACAACGATAGCATCGTGCAGTGGACAGCAGCGGCCGGGCTGCAGCTCATCAATATGACCTATGGCACCCTCTCACATGCCGATTACACCACGCCGGAGATGCCCAACTACCGGAGCAGCAACCAGATTTTCAATAGTATTCTGGACTACGAAGCAGAGCAGGCAAATGGCCTGAACGGCTTTTTGTTGCTGCTCCATATTGGCACCGATCCTGCCCGTACCGACAAATTTTACCTACATTTAGAGGCGCTGACCGGTGAGCTGCGCAAGCGTGGCTACCGGTTGGTGAATTTGCAGGAACTCTTTCAAAACGATTAACCCATGTACCGACTTTTCCTCCTTCTGGCCGGGTTGGCCCTGAGCCTGACTGCTTCTGCTCAGGACTACCACATTCGGATCAATCAAACGGGGTATTGGCCTTCAGAAACCAAGCAGGCCATTGTGTTTAGCCATCAGGCGCAGCGGCCTGTTTTGCAGCTCAAAACTCATCCGGACGGAGCCTTTGCAGCCGAGCTGGCTTTGACGCCCGTTGATGCGAATGGCTGGGGCACCTTCTCCCATCACTGGCAAGCCGATTTTACGAAAGTAGAAAAACCTGGCTGGTACTACCTGGTCACGGCGGACGGCAAGGCGCAGTCCGTGCCTTTTCAGATCAGTGCGCAAGCCTACGAGGGCTACGCGGATACCCTGCTGATTTTCATGCGGCAGCAGCGGTGTGGCTACAACCCCCACTTGGATATGGTCTGCCATAAACGGGACGGGCGGGCTATGTTCGGGCCTATGCCGGATTCCACTTTTGTGGATGTCTCCGGCGGCTGGCACGATGCCGGCGATCAGTTGAAGTACCTCATCACCGGGAGTTACGCCACCGCGCACATGCTCAAGGCCTGGGAATTGTACCCTGAGGCTTTCTCAGATAAGGTGAATGCCCTGGGGCAGCCCGGGGCGAACGATATTCCGGATGTGCTGGACGAAGCCCGCTGGGGGCTGGACTGGATACACAAGCTCCACCCCGCACCCGGTCAGCTTTTCCATCAGGTAGCGGACGACCGCGACCACCGGGGCTGGAAGATGCCCGATCAGGACAATTCCGACTACGGCTGGGGCGCGAACAGCTACCGTGTTGCCTACTTTGCTACGGGCGAGCCACAGGGGTTGCGCGAGTACAAGAGTCAGGCTACTGGCGTTGCCAACCTCGCGGGGCGGAGCGCGGCGGCTATGGCCATAGCGGCAAGGCTTTGGCCCAAGGTGTCTTCGGATAGCGTGTATGCCGATAAATGCGCACAGGCCGCCCGGTCACTCTACGCCCTGGGGCGTGCCAAGGAGGGCTTTCAGCAGGGCAATTCCTACGGTGCTCCATACCGCTACAGCGAAGATACCTGGACGGATGACATGGAGTGGGGCGCCGCCGAGCTCTACCGGCTGACCGGAGAAGATTCTTACCTAAAGCAAGCCAAAGCCTACGCCCGGCAGGCCAGCACCGTTTCGTGGATGCCACTGGATACGGCTGAGCATTACCGTTATTACCCTTTTGTCAATATGGGGCACTATGCGCTGTACGATTTAGTGGATGAAGCCTTTCAGGATACCCTGGCGGGCTACTACCGTAGTGGCATTGAGCATACGCTGGAGCGGGCACAGTCCAATGCCTACGGGGTAGGGGTGCCTTTTATCTGGTGCTCCAACAATCTCGTGACCGCCCTCATCACGCAAATCATCCTGTACGAAGACATGACGGGCGACCGCCGCTACCACGACCTGCTCGTACAGCAGCGCGACTGGCTGATGGGGCGCAATCCCTGGGGCACCTCTATGTTCACCAGCCTGCCCGCCCACGGGGAGTATCCATTGGACGTACACACCAGCGTATGGGCGCTCACCCGGGAGGAAGTCCCCGGCGGCCTGCTTGACGGGCCGGTTTATGCCACGATTTTCGGGTCCCTGCGCGGGCTGAAGCTCAACGAGCCGGATGAGTTTGCCGCTTATCAAAACCCCCATGTGGTCTATCACGATGATATCGGGGACTATTCCACCAATGAGCCAACGATGGATGGCACAGCCGGTGCGATTTTGATGATGGCATACTGGGGGCGGTAGCTCTTCAGGCGTGTTTTGTAGTAAATGCCAGCATGGGGCTTTGTCTTCAGCGTATTCACCGGTTTGCATATTGAGGAAAGTCTCCTGATTGACCCAGTACATTTGCTCATCATTGGGCCCTTTCTGCCAGCTCAGTAGATAGCACGGAATGCCATCGACTGTTTCTTCCCACAAGCTTAACCGGGGCGTTTTGAGCGTAAGCCTCCATCGGGTCGGAATAGAATGTTGGCTCCTCTGCCATTTCTACAGCCTCTCCGGGGCGCATGGGCTGGTAAAGGGCATTCTTAACGATATAGCCATGCGTCCCATCGTAGCCTTTGCGTAGGAACTGCCTGCCATTTTGGAAATCCAAGGTAATCTGGTCCGGCATCCGGCAGGTGATGAGGAGTTGCCGCTGTTCTGGCTTTTTGAAGGTCAGCCGCTAGGAGTTGAGTTGCTGTTCCAGCCCGCCCATAGCCCGGGCATGCTTGCGGAGGATTTTCTTCACGCTTATGGCCTGTGCTGCAAAAGGGAGAGCCAGAAAAAATAATAGCAAAAGCGTTGTGGCTAAGTTTTTCAAAATCGGGTGGTTTATGCCCAAAACCAGCGCGGTTCCCTTATTTTGGAGGATGGATTATTGTGAACAGAAAACGAACCACTTGTTATGCTTAAAGCCTGCCTGATTGGATTGCTCCTTTTGCTGAGTGCAATGCCTGTACTCGTTGCTCAGCAAGCCATGCCCGCTACTCCGCCCAACATCATCTGCATCCTGGCTGACGACCTCGGCTACGGCGAATTAGGCGCCTACGGACAGGACAAAATCGAAACGCCCAATATTGATGCGCTCGCCAGGGAAGGCATGCGCTTCACCGACCACTACAGCAGTGCGCCGGTCTGTGCGCCCGCCCGCTATATGCTCCTTACCGGGCAGCATGCCGGCCATGCCTATATCCGGAATAATGACGAAGGAGATGCCCGGGGTAATGTTTGGGACTACCGCGCGATGCTCCGCGATTCCGTGCTGGAAGGGCAACGGGCGATGCCTGCGGATACCCGCACTTTGGCCCACTACCTGAAGGCAGAGGGTTATGCAACCGGTATGGTGGGCAAATGGGGGCTGGGCAGCCCCGGTTCAGTCAGCACGCCCAATAAAATGGGGTTTGACTTCTTCTTCGGCTACAATTGCCAACGGCAGGCGCATACCTACTATCCGGTGCATCTGTATAGGAATGAGTCGCGGGTGTACCTGCGCAATGATACCGTTGCGCCTCATACGCCTTTGCCGGAAGGTGCCGATCCTTACGACATGAAAAGCTACGCGCCTTATCAGCTGGAAGACTACGCACCGGATGTGATGTTTGAGGAAATGATGGGGTTTGTGCAACAGCAACGAGAACTACCGTTCTTTTTGTATTGGGCCACGCCCATCCCGCACGTTGCCCTGCAGGCCCCGCAGCGGTGGGTAGACTATTACGTTGGGAAGTTTGGCGAGGAGGAGCCTTACACCGGCAAAGGCTATTTCCCCAGCCGCTACCCCCGGGCTACCTACGCCGCCATGATTTCCTATCTGGATGAGAATGTAGGCAAGCTCGTCGCCCATCTGAAGGCCACCGGTCAGTACGAAAATACCCTTATCGTTTTCACCTCTGATAACGGGCCGACCTTCGCCGGCGGTGCCGACCCGGTGTTCTTCGATAGCGCTGCGCCCTTTGCGGGCACCAAAGGCAGGGGCAAGGCCCACTTGTACGAGGGTGGTATCCGGGTACCCATGATCGCCACCTGGCCCGGGCATATTCCCTCAGGCACTTCTACGGCTCACCCCTCTGCCCACTACGATTTTCTGGCTACGGTTGCCGATTTGCTGGAGTTTGAAGTGGAAGGCGGGACCGATGGCATCAGCTTTCTGCCTACCCTGCTGCAACAAGGCACCCAAAAAGCGCACGATGCCCTCATCTGGGCCTTCCCCGGCTACGGCGGACAGGCAGCAGTACGCATGGGCGACTGGAAGCTCCTGTGCCGCCATCTATCGGATGAAGAGCCGCCCACGCTGGAGCTTTACCACCTTAAAAAAGACCCTGCCGAGCAGCAAAATGTAGCTAAGGATTATCCTGAAGTGGTACAGCAATTGGCGGAGCGGTTTGATCAGGCGTATCGGCCGAGCAGCCTGGAAAAGCATCGGATACCGGCCTTGGAGGATGGGATTTTGAATAAATGAAAAAGTGAAAAAACCAATTTTTTGTGTCTTTTATACTTATTTATTCTCTTTTGTGAGTAGCTCAAGACCAGAAATTCTTGAAAAGTCTTTTTGGTTTAGGGTAGCCAGCTTCAGATCATTAGCTTTGGCGGTGGCTCCAATAAATAGGTCAGGTAGGTCAATTAATTTGCGTTTGCTCTTGAGGTCATGGAATATTTTGATGGCTTCTTCATTCGATTTACGATCAAATGGTATCACAAGAGTATAACGGAAAAACTGATCCCAAAACGCTTTTTGTTTTTGATTGCTTCCGCTTAGGATTTCAAACTCAGTAATTACAGAAACGGCAAATGAGGAGTACTGATTGGATAATTCAAAAAAGAATGAATTCTCTTTTTTACTTTTCCTGAAGTAATCAATCAGTATTGATGAATCCAGGCAAATTACTTCTTTCGCCATGCGTTAAAGTACTTTCTGTTAGAGAGAAAAACCTGATATTGCTCTTCCTTCATTACAGGTCCCTTAGACAGGAACTCCTGAAAGTCGGACCCTCCGTCTTCCGTAGGATGATCTTTTTCGATTAAGGCCAGCTCGGTTTTTAACCTCTTGATCTGATTAGCAGGGAGTTGTTTTATAAGTTCAACAAGCTCCTGATACCCAATATTGAGCTTAAGTTCCATGTTAGATGCTTTTGGTGTCCAACCTCTTTAAGTAGAAGAAAGTTCTTTCACTTACGCTGGCAAAGGGTAATATCCCTCTGCATTTGGTTTGAATTCCTAATTTACTATTTATCACTCAATATTGCCAGGAAAGCTTGTAAACGATGAGCTACCGGCTCATGAATACAAGTAAAAGTCCTACCCCCGCCTCCCCCGCATCCAAACCGGCCCTGCCGTAAACCAAAGCACCATACCCAGCGCCATGAGCTGCTTTTGCAGAGGCGCCTCCATCTGATTGGTGAATACGAGCAAGGCAGGGATCAGCGTCAGCACCAGCCCGGCAATAGCAATGATTGGGATCAGGAGGTTCTTCATGATAGTTTAGGTTGGAGTGAAGCAGAGGGTTTGAGCAGGTAGCTTAAGCCGATGTAAAGCAGCACCGCGATGAACCACCCCGGCAGCCCGAGGAAGAAAATCTCCACCCCGAAGTACTGATTGATCAGCAGGCAGGCGGTGAGGGTGATGCCCCAGGTACCCGCTGCGGCCCAGTTGATGGACTGCCCGGTAGACAGTGCCCGTTCGCTTGTCAGTTTCAGCCGTGGGAAGAGGTGGTAGTCGATGAAAATAATCGCACCCATGGGCATCAGGATCAGGCCATAGAGGGCAACAAAATCGAGCAGCTTCATCACCAGAGCCGGAAAGCAGGCAGCGGTAGTCGTGACCAGCCCCACGATGATCGTCACCTTCCAGGTCTGGGATTTAGGAATAACCGCCTGTACGGCCAGCCCGGCCCGGTAAATGGTAGGATTGGCAGTGGTCCAGCCGGCGATGATGACGCAAATCGCTCCGGTAATGCCCACCGCGTAGTAGGCCACCGGCCCGGGCGCAAACTCCAGGCTGTTCTGGCTTTGTTGCAGGAATACCGCGTACAAAATGCCCGAAGCCAGCCACGCGATATAGTGCCCCACATACATGCCAGCCGCCGACGTGAAACCCGCTTTCCAGCTGCGCGCGTATCGGAAGATGGACATATCAGCCATACCGATATGCATTGCCATATTGCAAAACCAGGCAAAGAACAGGATATGCCAGAAGGTGAACTTCGACTGCCCTTCCAGGGGGACGCCTGTCCAGATTTTAGTCTCCGCTACCGGCCAGAAATCACCAATGCCATTGACACCCAACTCAGGCAGGACCGCCAGGGCAGCGGCCAGGAAGACCAGAATCATCCAGGGCGCTGCAACGTTGGCAAAGCGGCTGACCTGCTCGTAGCCCAGGGTCGCAATCAGAGTGGTAACGATGCCTACGGCCACTACAGTAATGACCCAGGATATACTGCCCGGCATCCAGTCCGTTAGCTGCGGCATGGGGATATCGAAGGGGATACCCACGGCAGTAGCCGCCACCGCAATCATGGAACCTGCGAGGAAACAGAACATCAGGGCATTCACCAGATTGTAAACGGTGGTCAGGCCCTTGCCGCAGATTTTTTCCAGCTTGTAGTATAGAGTGATCCGCTCTTTCACCGCAATGGGCGCACAGAGGAACGCCCAGCTCAGCACGGCCAGTAAATTGCCCAGCAACAACCCCCAAATCAGATCGACTGCGCTCGCACCGTGGGCCACAAACAGCGGGCCAATCACAAATTCCGTACCAGCCGTATGCTCCCCGGCGTACATGCCGAGGAAACTGCGGGTGGACTTTAGCTTGGCGTCGGGGATGGGCTCCCGTTCGTATTCCTGAACGCTCTTGAGTTTGGCCGTAAATCTTTTAAACATAGTTTCAGGTTAGGATGATCGTCAGGCTGCGGGCGCCCTGCGCGCCGATGACCAGCGATTGTTCAATATCAGCAGTTTTGGAAGGGCCGGCAATGAATACGCCAAAGCCCGTATCGTCTATCTTTATTTGCGCATAAGCTTCATGCATGTTGCGGACAATGCGGTCCTCCGGCAGTACGAGCACCAGATGTTGAGTAATAAAGGGCAACACCCGGTGCACACAATCGGCTTCGGTCACCCAGACGGCTCCGTTTTCGGCCACCCCCAGCTGTGCAGGGAGGACCGCGACATCAATACCGTTCAGGTCGGCAGGGGAGGCCTGCTGTAAGTCAATATCACTTTGGATGGCCCGGAGCGGGGTCGCAATTTTTATTTCCTTGTGGTATATCGTCCGCACGGCGGTTGCCAGCCCTACGAAATCTTCGGCTCTTACTACCCGGCTGCCTGACTGTGCCGCAACGCTCCCAAAGACCTCGCGTACCGGCCTGTCCCCTGCTTCAAAATCAGGTACAACAGGCAAGGGGCAGGGGTCAGGCCTGACGGCTTGTATCGCTTTTATAATATGGGCTTTGCTCATGATGCAGATCGGTTTTTGCGGTACCACTCCTGAAAGCTTTCTTTGGGCGCTTCAGGCAACTCCCGGGCTTTGCCCCAGGTATTCAGCGGGGTATAAATCAGGGGGCGGGGCAGCCATCGCGTGACCCAGCGGGCGGACTTGCCGGCAGCTTTGTACCAGCCGGGGCGGGAGAGGACCTTGCCTGCCATTACCATACTTTGCTTTTTGGCGGTGGGCAAGAGCCCCTCTTCGGCTATGATTTGCCGCCATTTGTACAACTGTTCGTGTATGTCGATCTTGACCGGGCAGACATCGGAGCAGGAGCCGCAAAGCGTGGAGGCAAACGGCAGACCGCTGTATTTCTTCAGGTCTATGCCGGGGGTGAGAATGGAGCCGATCGGTCCGGGAACGGTGGAATCATAGCTATGCCCCCCGCTGCGCCGGTAGATGGGGCAGGTATTCATGCATGCCCCACAGCGGATGCACTTCAGTGAATTGCGGAAGTCGGGGCGGCCCAATTGCGTGGTGCGGCCATTGTCCACGATGACGATGTGCATCGCGCCGCCGTCCTTCGCTTTGTGGTGGTGGGAGGTAAAAATGGTCGAGGGTTGCCCCGTGGCACTGCGCGCCAGCAAGCGTGTGAAGACCCCCAGGTGCTCCGCTTTGGGCAGGATTTTCTCGATGCCCATGCAGTGGATTTGCAGGGGGGCAAGGTGGGTGCCCATGTCCGCATTGCCCTCATTGGTGCAGACCACTACGCCACCGGTTTCGGCGATTGCAAAGTTGACGCCTGTGATCGCGGCGTCGGCTTCCAGAAAGGACTGCCGCAGGTGCTGACGGGCGGCTTCGGTCAGGTATTGAGGGTCGGTTGCGCCCTTTCGGGTTTGTAATTTCTGATGGAAAAGTTCGCCCACTTCCTCCTTTTTCAGGTGAATGGCGGGCATCACAATATGGCTGGGCGGCTCTTCCTTCAGTTGGATGATGCGCTCGCCCAAATCAGTATCGACAACCTCAATACCCTGTGCTTCCAGGTATTCATTCAGCCCGCACTCTTCAGTCAGCATAGATTTGCTTTTGACGATGCGGCGGGCGTTATGCTCCTGCAAAATGCCGTGTACGATGCGGTTGTGTGCTGCTGCATCCGCTGCCCAATGCACTGTAACGCCATTCTCTATGGCTTTGGCTTCAAAGGCCTCCAGGTATTCATCGAGGTGCGACAGGGTGTGGTCTTTGATCTGAGACGCCAGTTCCCGCAGCTGTTCCCATTCCGGTATGCCGTGCGCCGCCTTGTCGCGCCTGGAACGCACAAACCAGAGCGATTCGTCGTGCCAGTCGGTGCGGGCCTCGTCTTTGATGAAGGCGGCGGCTTTGGTCGCGTGTTCTTTCATGCTTTGCTGTTCAAAATTTCTGCAATATGCTTCACTTGTATGGGGCTGCCCTGCCGCCTCAGGATGCCCTCTAGGTGCATCAGGCAGGACATATCGCCGGCAGTGATGACCTCCACGCCTGCCCGGGCGTGATCGGCAATGCGATCCTTGCCCATTTTAGCGGAGATGTCGGGCTCATTGATGGCAAAGGTGCCGCCGAAGCCGCAGCACTCGTCGGCCCGTGCCAGTTCGGCGATTTCCACCCCGTCTACCATGCTCAGCAGGGTGTGCAGGGCGGAAGGGGCATCCAGGTTTCGCTCGCTGCCGGGCCCGAGCCGCAACCCGCGCAGCCCATGACAACTCTGGTGCAAGCCCACTTTGGCCGGGAAACGGGCGTTCAATTGTTCCACTTCCAGCACATCAAGGAGGAATTCCGAGAGGTCCAGGGTACGCTGCCGCAAATGCTGCACTTCGGGCGTCTGCTCAATGATGTCGTAATGTTTGCGTACATGGTAGGCGCAGCTGCCCGAGGGCGTTACCACGTAGTCGTAACTGCTAAAAGTCTCGACATAATGCTCGTAGGTGGGAATGGCATCCCGTTCGCAGCCCGTATTGGCCATCGGTTGGCCGCAGCAGGTCTGCCCTTCCGGGAAATGTACGGTGCAGCCGAGGCTTTCCAAAAGCTCAAGCGTGGCTATGCCTACCTGAGGGTAAAACTGATCGATGTAGCAGGGTATGAATAAAGCGATTTTCACGTCCTTAACGGCTTTTGTAGCTGTGGCGAAAAATGGTCGAGGATAAATTCCGGGTCCACTACCCGGTTGTGTATGGCCATAGCAGCACCCAAAGCAGAGCCCAGGGGGGATGCTGTCGTGATCAGAGCATAACCAGGCAACATTTCCGCTAGGTAGTGCAGGAATAGCGAGTTGTCCACAAATCCTCCGTCAATATACAATTTTCGGATGTCAGATTTGCCTTGTGCGAGCTTCAGGCTTTGGCATTGGGCCTGTGCCAGTTCCCGCATCAGCTGATGGTAGGCGGCCTCGTAGGAATCAAAACGTAATAGTGGCGTTTCCGCAGCATGTTGGGCGGTCTCTCCGGGGCGCCTGATGCTTTCCCATTGAAAAACCGGCTCGGTAATGCTTCGCAGCTGTTGGTGAATGCCGGGGTCAAAGGCTACACTGCGGTGCGCTTCGTAGGGCTTGCCATAATACTGTGCCAGCTTACGGGCCCAGATTTTGTATTCGTTGCCCAGGAACAGGCGCGCTGCCCGGACCGGCATGCCGTCCACCCGGAGGAAGTTCAGGCAGTCATTGGCCAGGTCTTCCTCGTTTAGGATTTGGGTGCTGAAGGCATTGAGGGCAATACTCCAGGTGCCGGTTGACAACAGCAGGAAGGGCTCCTCATTGGCAAGGATGTAGGGCAGCAGTGCTGATGAGCTATCGTGTATACCCACGCCTATCCTCACTTCCCGGCTGCCAAAGCGTACTGCAGTGGCCGTAGTGGCCGGGCAGAGCGGTGGCATCAGGCGGTGGAGGCCCTCGGCGTACACCCAGGGGTGGTAGTCTTTTTCCTTAAAATGCCAGAGCCCGGTATGGCAGCCGATGCTCGTGTATTCCGTAAGCGCCTTTCCGGAAAAGAGGTAGGCACAGTACTGCGGAAAGTGCAGGGACCAGCGGATTTTGGCAAATTGTGCCGGCTTTTGATATTTCAGCCAGTACAGCTGCAACCCGGAGTTGAGCATGCCCATCAGCGGAGAGGCGGTCTGCGCCTGCCATTCCGCGGAGGGGCCATACCGGTCCATGAATGATTGCAACACCCCCTCCGGCATAGGCTTGAGGTAATTGTAGAGGGGGGTGACCGGCTTCCCGTGCTCGTCCAAATGCACAAAACTGGCTCCGTAAGTCGAGAAGTTGAGCCTTCGGACGGTAAAGCGTGGGTCTGCCAGGGCCGCTGCAAAGGTTTTCTTCATCCATGCAGTCAGCTGTTGGAGGTCATCGCAGGGTGCCCCATCGTCATCGGTGGCTTCCTCAAAGCGGGAATAGGCGCGGTGCACCTCCCGGAATTCAGAATCAAAGAGGAAGAATTTCTTATTGGTTTTGCCGATATCGAAAATTGCAGTGACATCCATAGCGGTGGTTTAAAGGCCGGTAGCTACGGTGTGCATGCCGCGCTGTTCAATCAGTTGTTCCCGTATGCCCAGTTTGCGGTAAGCGTGGATAGGGTAGAGGGCGCCGCCGTCCTGTAGGCGGGCTTCGCGTACCAGCGGGCGCACGTCGGTCCGGAAGGCATCCTGCAGGATTTCCTGGGCTTCCGTTACGTCCTGCCGGGCCTGCGCATCAGCCAGGGCTTCCTGATCCACCAAAAGGGCTTGTGCATAGGCGATCCGGATGGCTTCCAGGCTCTGCAGCAGGTCTTCCAGCGGGTCTTTCAGGTTGTGGCTGGCATCGATCATCCAGGCCAGGGGCGGATTATTGGCGGTGTTGTTGCCCATGCCGCAGACCAGCTCGTTGAAGATCAAAAACAGCTGATAGGGCTTAACGCTGCCTACCGTCAGGTCATCATCTCCGTATTTGCTGTCATTGAAGTGGAAGCCGCCCAGTTTGCCCTTCATCATCAGGGTGGCAACGATCTGCTCGATATTGGTGTTGGGCAGGTGGTGCCCGAGGTCGACCAGCGTATAGGCGTTCGGGCCGCAGCCTTCGGCCAGCATGAGGGAAGTGCCCCAGTCGGCGATCACCGTACTGTAGAAGTTGGGCTCGTAGGGTTTGTACTCGATAAACATGCGCCAGTCATCCGGTAGGTCCTGATAAATAGCCTGCAGGCTGTCCTGCGTACGTTGCAAAGCGCCTCTCAGGTTGTGCTGCCCCGGAAAAGAAGCGCCATCAGCCAGCCATACGGTAATGCTTTTGGAGCCCAGGGCTTCCCCAATCCGAATGACCTCCCGGTTGTGCTCGATAGCCTGTGCCCGCACTTCCGCGCTGTGGTGGCAAAGGGAGCCAAATTTGTAACTCTGCGCCTGTCCGGGGTGATCCTGAAAGGTATTGGAATTCACCGCATCAAAGGTTAATCCGTGTAATTCGGCCAGCTCGCGGATGGCGGCAGGGTCTTCCGGGATATCCCAGGGGATGTGCAGAGAGATCGACCCTGCCGACCGGCTCAGCGCATGCAAAAGGCCTACGTCCGCAATTTTCTGCTCCAGGCTGGCGGGTTCGCCCCCAAAGGAGAAGCGGCCGAAACGGGTGCCGCCCGCTCCCAGCGCCCAACTTGGGATGGCAATTTGGAGGTTGCTCAGTTGCCGGAGCAATAGCCCGGTGTCAAGCCCTTTGTGTTCGAGTTGTGACTTTAGGGTTTCCCAGGCCCGTTCGTGCGTGTCCTGATGAGGGGCATTCTGTGCTGCCAGTTGTGTCGCTTCCAATTTCATCTTCCCTGCTTTGTCCGTTTGAAAAAGTGGGGAATGCACCTTAAAAACAGATGCATTCCCACAGCCCTAACCAAATAAAACCAAATTGTAACTCAAATTCCTTTTTACGGTCGTTTATCGCGTAAAGGCGTCCGGCATGCCGCCATCCACATTTAGGATGTTTCCGGTGCTTTTGTCCAGGATAGCAACCAGGGCGAACACGCCGTTGGCAATATCTTCCGGACGGATAATCTGCTTCAGCAAATTGCGGCTGGCGTAGTGGGCGGGAAGGTCTTCCACCTTGATGCCGTAGGCTTTGGCGCGGCCCTCCGCCCAGTCGCCTTCCCAAATTTTGCTGCCGATGATGACGCCATCGGGGTTGACGGTATTGACGCGGATGCCATCGGCGGCCAGCTCGGCGGCAGCGAGGCGGCTCATGTGCTGCTGTGCCGCCTTGGCAGTGCCGTAAGCAATGTTCTTTGGTCCGGAAACCAGTCCGTTTTTGCTGGCGATGTTGATGATGTCGCCGCCGAAGCCTTGGGTTTTCATGATCTTGGCGCCGGCTTTGATCAACAGGAACTGCCCTTTGGCCAGCACATTTTGCAACAGGTCCCAGTCTGCAAGTTCCGTATCTTCAATAGATTTGGAAATCGCCAGCCCGGCACTGTGCACCACGATGTCCACGCCGCCAAAGGCCAGGCAGGCCTCGTCAAAAGAGGTGGCTACGGAATCGGCATCGGCCACATCGCAGGTTGCAATAGCGGAGATATCCCGCCCGAAAGCCTGATTGGCTTCCTCCAGCCGGTCTTTTTTCAGGTCCGTCAACACCACATTAGCACCTTCAGCAGCCAGCTTTTCAGCAATGGCCCGCCCGATGCCACCACCGCCTCCGGTGATGAGGGCTACCCGGCGGGACAGGGGTTGTTCCGGGGGCTGTCGTTTTAGCTTATCCTCTTCCAGGAGCCAGTACTCGATGTTGAAGGCTTCCTGACGGGGCAGGGCGGTGTAGGCAGAAATCGCCTCCGCTCCCCGCATCACATTGATGGCATTGATGTAGAATTCGCTGGCGACCCGGGCCGTCTGTTTGTTTTTGGCGAAAGTGAACATGCCCACGCCCGGGTACAGGATGACGACCGGATTGGGGTCGCGCATTGCAGGGCTGTCGGGGTGTTTGCAGCTGTCGTAATATTCGGCGTAGTCTTTCCGGTACTGTTCGAAAGCTGGTTCCAGTTGTGTTTTGATGGCCTCCGGGTTGGTGAGGTCGGCATTGGCAGGCAGTTCCAGCACCAGCGGTTTGATTTTGGTGCGCAGGAAGTGGTCGGGGCAGGAGGTGCCCAGGGGCGCCAGTTTGTCCAGGTCGTGGCTGTTGATAAATTGGAGGACCCGCTCATCATCGGTAAAGTGGCCGATCATGCGTTTGTGGCTGGAGCACAGCCCCCGCAGGATGGGTGCCAGCTTTGCCGCCTGTTTCTTCCGGCTGGCATCAGGCAGGCTTTCCATACGGGCGCCACCAAATACCGGGCGGTCTTTGCCCTCACGCTCTGCGATATAGCGGGAGGCTTGTTCGATGACTTCCAGGCTGTTCATGTAGCACTCGTAGGAGGTGTCCCCCCAGGTGAACAGGCCGTGGCTGCCGAGTACGATGCCCCGGATGCCAGGATTGTCATTCAGGCATTTTTCCAACTGCAGCCCGAGGTCGAACCCGGGGCGCTGCCAGGGCACCCAGCCCATGGTGTCGCCCCATATTTCTTGGGTGACGGCTTTACTGTCTTCAGCCGCAGCTACCGCGATCAGAGCATCGGGGTGCAGGTGGTCGATGTGTTTGAAGGGCAGCAGCCCGTGCAGGGGCGTATCAATAGAGGGGGCACGGCTGTCGAGGTCGTACAGGCAGTGGTAGAAAAGCCCCACCATCTCATCTTCGTGCTCAATGCCCCGGTATACATTCTTCAGGTCGCGTAGCCGGCTCGTATACAAGCCAGCAATGCCCGAGCGGGTCAGCGTGCCAATATCGCCACCCGATCCTTTCACCCACATCACCTCGACTTCCTCCCCGGTCAGCGGGTCTTTTTCGATGGTTTTGCAGCTGGTATTGCCCCCTCCGAAGTTGGTGATCCGCAAATCTGCGCCAAGAATATTAGAGCGGTAAAGAAATAAGCCCACTTCATCGCCTTCCAGGGCGGCGGCTTTTTGCTCATCCCACAGATAATCAACATGGGAAAATTGATCGGTGGCTGTCATATTCAGGTTTTTTCTGTTTTCGATAAATGGATGATCTGAAAGTACGGTTGTAATGCTGTTTGAGTGTCCTGTGCTTTCCGGCAAGAATGGCAGGGAGGGATTTCGCAAAATCCTGGTTGCCCCTGCGTCTAATTTACGAGGAAAGCTTTAACAGACAAAGGATGGAACAGCTTAGTGCATTTGGTTGGGACCTGGACCTGCTGCGGCAGTTACAGGGGCTGCTGATTGCACTTGGGATAGGGTTTGCCAATATGGATGCCATTACGGTATCCATGTCAGAATACGCCAGCGGGGCAACCACCTTCAGGTCGCCGGAGTGGCTATCGTCCTGGCAACCATTACGAATACCTTGGTCAAATACGGCTTCTGCTTGGTGTTCGGGAACCGCCGTTTGCGCCAACAGTCTTCTATCGGTTTTGCTTTGATTTTACTGGTGGCGGGAGGGTATATCTGGTGGAAGATGCAGATTTGAATTCTAAATTTTACTTTTACTCATCCAAAAATTTCTTGAGTTTAAAAAATTGCTAAAATGCTGAGGTCATTTTGGCCAGTAGCCCGGCGGGGTTTGGGTGCCGTTTCCGGAAAGGCAGGGGGGCACAACATATTGCACTTTTCGATTAGCCTGGCAGCATTTGCTATTAGCCTGTTTTGGTGCATTGCCCAAAAATCCTGGATAAGCTGGAGCAGAGCGGGAAGCTCTACCCCGGCAACCTTTGTCATGCACACTGACAGGGGAGGGGTTTGTCCGAATGTTTACTATTTTCGTAGCTTTAGGCGGTTGCCTCAGAAGAGGGCGCCAAAATTCCAGGATCATCGAACCAAACAAAACATAAACCATGAACCAGCGGATTTTAATCAAGGGCTCAACCATCGTAAACGAAGGAAAAACAGTCGTCGCGGATGTTCTGCTATCTGAAGGGCGGATCGCGCAGATAGGGGAGATTGAAGCACAGCCGGGCGATCAGGTTATCGATGGCACCGGCAAGCACCTCTTCCCGGGCATCATCGACGGGCAGGTGCACTTCCGGGACCCGGGCGCCACTCATAAAGCCGACCTGCACACCGAGAGCAAGGCAGCGGTCGCGGGCGGCGTCACTTCCTTTATCGACATGCCCAACACCATCCCCAATACCCTGACGATGGAGCGCCTGAACGAGAAGTACGAGATTGCTTCCAAAAAATCCCTGGCTAACTACTCTTTCTTTCTGGGTGTTAATGGTGATAACCTGGATGAAGTCATCCAAACCGATACCAGCAAGCTGATGGGTGTTTCCGATGACGGGCTGTACTTCACCAAAAAGGGCAACCTGCTGGCTGACAACCCGGAGACGATGGAAAAGCTGTTTGCGAATTGCAAATCCATCATCGCCATCCACTCGGAGAAAGAGCAGATCGTGGAGCAAAACGAGGAGCAATACCGCGAAATGTACGGCGATGACGTGCCGGTGAAATTCCACCCCATCATCCGCAGCACGCAAGCCTGCTACGAAGCCACGGAGCGCGCCATCGGACTGGCCAAAAAGCACGGCGCCCGCCTGCACATCCTCCACCTGACCACTGAGGCCGAAACCCACCTGTTCCGCAACGACATCCCGCTGGAAGAAAAGAAAATCACCACCGAAGTCTCGGTCCACCACCTCTGGTTCTCGGATGAGGACTACGAGCGCCTGGGCGTCCTCATCAAGTGGAATCCGGCCATTAAGACCAAAAAAGACAAGGAAGGCCTGCTGCAGGCCCTGCTCGATGACCGCATCGACCTTGTGACTACCGATCATGCGCCCCATACCCTGGAGGAGAAGCAAAAGCCCTACTTCCAGTCCATGTCGGGCGCGCCTATGGTGCAGCACTCCCTCAATTGCATGCTGGCGTTCCATCAGCAAGGCAAGATTTCGCTGGAGAAAATCGCGGAGAAGATGTGCCATAGCCCGGCCCGCCTCTACCGCATGAAAAATCGTGGCTACATCCGCGAGGGCTACTACGCCGACCTCACGCTGGTAGACCTGAACCAATCCTGGACGGTCGCTAAGGACAACGTACTGTACAAGTGCGGCTGGTCGCCCCTGGAAGGCACCACTTTCCACAACAAGGTCCTCAAGACTTTTGTCAATGGCAACTTAGTGTACGATGAGGGCACTTTTGCGGAAGATACGTTTGGGATGGCGATTGAAGTGGGGGAGTAAGACTATGTTGGGAATTCGCTTTTGGAGCGAATGCAGTCAAATTTTATTCTGAACAAGTCTTTGATCCCGACATTCATCGTCGGGGGCGCGATGAAGGAGCCTAGCCTGAGCTAAGCGACTGACCTGCCCGCCGTACAAGACTTTGGCAGGCGGGAGAGCAACGAAGTGCAGGATGAAATTTGACAAATGCAGCCCAAAGGGTGAAATCTCAACATAGTCTAAGGGCAGAGATCGCTTCGGTTGTTAGCAATCAATTTTGCTACAGGGTAAATGATGGAGTAGCCGTTGAATCGGGGGAGAAAAAAACGTGTAAAAAGCGGTTCAGCTCCCTCTTTTGAGTGCTTCCACTAGCCTTTTGAAGTCTTCGAATGTGTCCATTAATTTTGACCCGTCCAGAAGTTGAGTTTTACCAGCGCGTTCCGCCTAGGTCTCCTTCCCGCCACATCTGCCCGGGGCTGAAGTGTTCATACCAGCCTTCAAACTCTGTTTCTGAAAACCGTCTTACTATCGTGGTGTTATCCTCTGCCTTTTCAAAAACCAGCACGTCTTCCACCCTGAAATGGTTGAGCAACTGTTCCGAATGCGTGGCAATGAGCATGGTAGAATCTGCAGAAGCCTCTTTAATAGCCGAGGCGATATTGAAAATCATATCCGGATGAAGCCCCACCTCCGGTTCGTCTATGCAAATCAGCTTCCCGCGTTGCAGATTGTAGAAAATAGCCAGCATGCACAGATAACGAAGCGTACCATCCGAAATATGAGTAACGTGCACAGATGAGCGCAGCTTTTCTTCCCCCAGCATCAGTTCAAACTGCCCTCCGCCCAGCATATTAAAGTCGATCTCGGAAAAGAAAGCATTAATATCCTGAAGCTTGGACTGAATCAGCCGGAATTGCGGTTTGTTGCTGATTTTAATGGTGTTGAGAATCTGCGGCAAGTTGCTGCCATCAAAGCGAAGCTTACGCTCTTTAGCCGTTGCGCTCATGCCGCTGCGAAGTTTGCTGGCAGGCGTAGTGTCAAAGTAGTTGTATACAGCAAGGTCTTTAATCGCACGCTTAATGATCACAAGAGGCAGGTACCGGTCTTTATCAAATTCGGATATCTTGGAGAGTGCCAACTCCTGCGGGTCATAATCATCGTAAGGCACAAAAGGAATCCCGTTTGTCTCCGCCCGACGTTCTCTAACCTTGCCGCTTCCATTAATAAAGTTGAGGTAGGAATACCCCCCCTCCGTGGCTATTTCTTCGCTCAGGTAGTAGTTGTCTATGGCTGGTTTCCTGATCAGCCGGATCGTGTAGATGATATCTTCCCTGAACACTGATTTTCCATCGTTGTATTGGTTGAGTACGCCGGCATCCAGCCGAAACTCCAGCCCTATCGAGTCCTTGAAATCAGAGGGGTTTGTAGATTGACAGTAAATATTGTCAAAACCACCCCATTGCTGCGTGATGAGCTCAAGCAAGGCATTATCGGTAGCATTGCCCTCCACGCCTGCTTTCAGTAGCTGTATGGCCTTGAGCAGGTTGGTTTTGCCGGAACCATTGATGCCGACAAGCAGATTTACCCGCTCATTAAATGTTATCCTTTCGTCCCGAAAGCTAAAGAAATTTGTCAACCTTATCGAACGGATCATGCCTTTCTGTTTTGGACAAACTCAAATATACGTATTTCAACGCTCTAAAACCTGACGTTCAGGTTTCCTGTAAGCGATTGCTGACCTCCATCCTTTTTAGTCTGGCGGAGCGCCCAACAGCCTGCGCCCATACAACGCCAAATGATTGTTAATTGATCCGCCTTTCGCTTCCGGCTGACCAGATTCCGTTATCTTTGTGGCGCAAAAGAACATTCCATGATCATCGGAAAACTTAGAAACGGGGGATTCCTCAGGGTGGTGATCGCTTTCATGGCGGTTATCTTTCTGAATGGGGTGGTGGACCCACCAGACCTCTATTCCGATGCCGTAGCCGAAGACCTTTCCTACAACGAGATGGAAAGCGTGCTGGAAGTATTCGTCGAGCGCGTGCTGCAATACGAAGATTTCTTCGAAGAGTACGATGACGATGATGCAGGCAAAACGCTGCTGAAAAAGCGTTCAAGCCTCGACGCATTTCTGTTCCCAACGCTGATGCCATTGTCGCCCGGGCCCCGCTCCGGACTGAATCGTTGTGCGCAAACGCAGTTGCTGCACCCCAAAGACATCTGGCTCACGCCCCTGACCCCGCCACCGGACTTTCTTGCCTGAATTAGCCTTGTCTTAAGCTACTGAGACCATAGTCTCGTTCAGCTGAGCTAAGGTCTATTTCCCTTTTCACTACTTCGGTTTGGCTTCCTGGCAACCGAAGGCTTTCAAATTCTTATCAAAAAATTGGTATAGCACCAGCTGCAAAGGCTGTGCTATGCCCCAACTATAAATTTATGAATCGTTTGATTAATCAGGCGCTACTTTTGTTATGTAGCCTTCCCGTAGTACTTTTTGCCCAAACTCCCGCTGAGCAGGACAGCCTCTACGTACTGGAAATAGAGGGCGGCGGCTTACGCCCCAAAGTCCTGCACGCCGAGCCCCTCTACATTGACTTGATCAGAGACCTGGGCGCGCGCAAGGGTGAAAAGGAATGGAACGTAGGCTTAGGGCTGACTGACAATCAGGTTTTTGATACCTATGAAGCATTGGTAGAGTACGAATGGGCACCGGTTGACCGGCTTGGGCTGGAAGTCGAGTTGCCCTTCACTTTTCACTTCCCGATAGAGGAGGGCATGTCTGCGCCCGGCAGCCGCCTGAACAGCCTGAAAATGGCCGCCCAGTACACCTTCCTGGTCAACGAAAAGAAAAGCACCTCCATGGCCCTGGGCTACATCCACGAGTTTGAGCTGCCTGAATTCTCATTGTACGGAAGCACCTCCATGCTCAAAGGGCATATTTTCAACCCCTTTCTGGTGATGGCCAAACGGTGGGGGACGAATTACCACACCCTGCTGTATACGGGGCCGGTGCTGGAAGCCGTGCATGGAGTGGACCTTCAGCAATCCTGGCAAGCCAACTTCAACTTCCATTACATGATTACCGGCACCCGAAATTTTATCGGTGTGGAATTCAATCAGGAGTTCCGGCGGGGCGATTTCGACATGGTCATCCGCCCGCAGATGCGGGTCGGGCTGGCAGACAATTTGCTGGTGGGTATTGTAGCCGGTATTCCCGTGGAGCGGGAGAATCAGCGCTTAAGCACTTTCGTCCGGCTGATTTACGAGCCGGGGCACCGGCATTAAAATAAAGTAACAGGACATGCCGGGGGTAAGCCAGTCTATGGTTTTTCACAGCCTGATAACGCTATCCGGACAGGCTTGCCCCCATGCATTTTCAACGCTTTTACAAGTTTATTTTCCCTAAACCAATTTCTTCCGTTGGAGCAATCCACCCATCCTGTATCGTAAACAGGCTGGCAAACGGGTCATTGGTAAAATCCAGATGCCCATCCAGGTCCGCATACTCCACATTGGGGCGCGAGAGGGCAAAATGAAGCCCTGCGGCGATGCCCAGTGCGCATTCATCCAGGCAACCGACCATGACTTCCATGCCGGCCGCCTTAGCTACCGAATTGATGTGCTGGGCTTCGGTGAGGCCGCCGACCTTCATGATTTTGATGTTGATCATATCAGAGCTGTCGTTTTTGGATAGCCTGAACACGTCATTGAGGGAACGGATGCTCTCATCGGCCATGACCGGGATTTCCACGCTGTTGACCACCTTGCGCATCGCCTCATCCTCACCGTAGGGGGTGGGCTGCTCCAGTATTTCTATCTTCGCTTCTTTGGTTTGCTCAACAAACTGCACCGATTGCGCGATACTGTACCCCTGATTGGCGTCAAAGCGGAGGGTCAGTTCCGGCCCCAGCCTCTCCCGGAGCCGGAATACTTTTTCGATGTCTTCTTCTACATTCAGCCCTCCTTTGAGCTTGAGAATACGGAAGCCTTCCTGCCAAAACTCCCTCGCAAGCCTGAGCGTTTCATCCATTGTTTCGATGCCGATGGTGATGCTGGTCTGAATCTTTTTGCGGTAGCCGCCCAGCAACTGGTACAGCGGCAACCTGGCCCTGCGCGCCATCAGGTCGTAGAGTGCCATATTCACCATGGCCAATGTGGACCGCATAAGCGGATTTTTCGCCTTGAGCTCCTCGTGGAATCGCACCATCTGGAAAGGGTCCTGCCCCTTCAGTTGCGGTATAATCAGGTGCTCAATATTGGCAATTACATCCTCTGCCGATTCATGCGTGATGGTTTCGTCAGGTGCGGCACAGCCCCAGCCCGTCAGGCCATCTGTGGTGGTGATTTTCAGGATCACATTGTCTGCATGATCAATGGACTCATAAGCGATGGTATAGCCCGACTTCATCTTCAGGTCAAGGCGGATGAATTCTATCTTGTCGATGGTCATGATTAGTACCTGTTTTGATAGAGCTTTTCCAAAGGCGTGTTTTTGATGCTTTCCACAAATTCGACCATTTTCTCTATGGAGATTTCCCACATCTTTCTGCCCTTTTCAATCGTCGCTTTTTTGGCGTTGCCCATAACACCGGATTCTGATATCCGCTGCGTGTGCACATACCAATTCACCCCGCGCTCGGAGGTGAAGTCAAGGTATTCATTGTTGAGGTCGAGCGTTTCGTCTACGGCCAGGTCCATGTTTACCAAATCAGGCCGTACTGCGAGCGTGGTGCTGGTTTCCAGCTCGCCTGCATGAATGTCATTAGGCGTTTCAATCAGGCTGTACAGGTCCACATCGCTGCTCTCGCCGGTATCTACGCACACAAAAATTTTAGCGTCCCGGTTGATCATTTGTGCGGCAAACGATAAGGTCGGTTTATTGTCGCCATGCCCGTTTATGATAACGATTTTCTTGATCCCGTTATGCGCCAGGCTCATACCAATATCGTACACAAAAGCAGCAAGTGCATTATTGGTGACGCTCAGTGTGCCCTTGAACGCGCTGTGATGGTAGGAGACGCCAAAGGGGATAGGCGGCAGCACAAACGGCTTGGGGTCAGCGCAGCGTTCCGCTACTTTTTCAGCCATGTAAACGGCATCGAAGTAATCCACATCCACTGGCAGATGGGGCCCATGCTGTTCGATGGCGCCGCAGGGCAGGATAGCCGTATCCACCAGTTTGAGGCGCGCTTCAATCTCTTTCCAGGTGAGGGTTTCCCAGAGGAAGTCCCTTTTGTATTTATCAGACATCGTATTTGTATGGTTTTGAGCGTAAGAAGGAAGGGTTGAGTTCCAGTTCCTGCCAGCCATCCTTTTTTTTCTGGATGGCGCCATTGCTGTATTGGCTCAAAATGGAAAACAAGGGGGCGCGGACGTGATCAGGCAGGTCTGCCAGGTCGCTCCTTTCATTGTCAAATCGCAGTTGCATGACCCTGGGATGTTCCCGGGCCAGTTTCCTGGTGAACGCATTCGTCTCAATATGGCCTTTGGATAGCAGCAGGTGATAAAGGTGGGCAGCATCAGAGCCAATCTGCTTTACACTGGCGTTGGAAAGTTGCGCCAGGGCTGCTTTGATTTGGTCAGGGGTATACCCACAGTTTTCGGGGTGCTCCCCGAGGGCCGTAATCATGCCGGTAATCCGCCTGCACTTCTCGCATTTGCCGCAGGGGTACATGCGCTTGTCCTTTTCATGAGCGGCATGACAGCTGATTTGTTGCTTTTGCAAATCGGGATAGCGCTTCAAAAGCACCTTCATGATCAGGAGCTCTGACATGCTCCGCAGCATGGAATACTGGTACAGGTTCCAGCCTTTCTTTTGGTAATACCGGGTAAGCGCGTTGTCAAAGTACTTGCTCTGGTCATACAGGGCCGAATAATGCGAAATGCCATTGGTGGTTTTCCGTTCCGTGGTGTCATATTCGTCGCCTACGATGACGTTGCCCAGGCCTTTTTTCAAAGCTACCGGAAGCACCCCAAACAGAAAAACAGCAACCGTCCATAGCCGGACCGGGTAGATGTCCGCCCGGATGGAGGCATAATTGGGCCTGATAAAGGGGAGGTTTTTCACCATCCAGTTGAAGATGCGGTCACTGTTGCACCAAACCTTACCGGTGTTGGGCTCTGTTTCCCGGAAATAGCGATAGGAGTTCACCGCCGTGAACCAGTGCCTGCCGGCCTCATTCACAAAGATGGGATAAGGCTCCCCAAATTCCTTGATCAGCCCGTAGGAAACCAGGCTGTCTTTCCCGCCACTGCTGAGTATGGCGTATTTATCTAAACCGGGCTTCACCTCATTGAAATAGCCAGGGCTGGAAGGTAATGTATCCCGGGTAAAAACAATTTTGGCTTGCGTGTACCGGTCTTGCTTTGCGGTCTGCAGCCCCCGGTAGCCTTCTGTCAAAAACGGGTTGTCGATCAGCAGTTTATTGGTCAGGATTTCGCGGCTGGTGTTTTCCACCATACTTTTGATAAACTCCTGATCCGTTTTGTCATAGAACCCGTCAAAAACCAACTCCTGGCAAAACAGGCCGTAGTTCATCGCCACCTGAGCGACCATCATGCTGGCCAGGTTCCAGTCTTCTTTCCGCTTTTTGTCAAAAGTGGGCTTGTTGTAGGTGTAAAACAGCACATTAGTAGCCGTGCTGCCATCCCGGTGAATGATTTCATAAGTAGCGGACACCCGCCCGGGCTTTACCTCCAGCTTGTGCACCCGCAGGGACTTCAGGACTACGAAATCTTTGAGTTGTATCACTTCAGTAACTTTTTGAGTACCTCTACCAAGCCTTCGGGGCCGTGCGCCAAAACGTCAAAGGCCGGTAGCCCGGTTTCTTCCGTGATTTTTTCGCAGGCGGGAAGAATCTCATCCTCCTCCATACCCTCATGGTTGACAGTGATGGCAATGACCTTTTTTCCGGAAATCACTTCAATCGCCCGGATCTGTTCAGGCAGCGGGTGCAGTGTATAGCCGGGGAAACCGTCGTACTCCAATCTTTTTGGTGCATGCTGCAGCACCACGTAGTCGGGTCTTCCGGCCGCCAGGATTTCAAACCCGCCGGGATAAGCCGGGTTCATCAAGCTGCCCTGCCCCTCGATCACGATGAGGTCGGGCCGCTCATTTTTCCAGGCTTCGTGCGTGGCGTGCTCAATTTCGCCCGACACAAAATCGTTGATGCAGCTATCCATGATCATGGAATACTTAGCGCCCTGCATCCAGGCGGTTTGCCCGGTGCCGATCATAGACGCTTTCAGTCCAGCCTTTCGGAAGCCATGCACGATGATCCATGCGCTCGTCCGTTTTCCAATGGCCGAATCGGTGCCCAGCACGGCAATTTTCAGGCAGTCTACTTCCTCTATTTTTCCGGTGAAGAAGTGCAGCTCATCCCGGTCGGGTGTTTTGCGGACGTCTTTTATCGTGCAGCCATGCTTTTTGGCAAGCTTGACCAGCTTCTCATCTTTCGTCAGTATGTCATGCAAGCCGGAAGTGATATTCATGCCTTTCCGGATGGCCTTTTTGATGACCTCCTTGTCCTCAGCCGGCAGCCGGCCACCATCCGGGGCAAGCCCGACCACAAAGTTTTTGGCGCTTACCGCTTTGATCGCTGCCTTGAAGGATTTAAAAATGGGAATGCCATTGGGCCTGTTATCCAGTACCTCGCCTGCATCCTTGCCGGCGTGTTTTTCATCAATAACGCCCAGTACTTCAAAGCGCTCAGTAAAGCGGACCAGTCCGTGGGCGGTTTTGCCCTCCAGGGTATTGAACATCTTGTTGCAATAAACAAGAGCTGTTCCGTCAATCGTTTCTTTCATTTTGCTATCGTTTAATATTTGGCGGTAATGACCGCTACAAAGCGGTCGTTGATAAGGCGCTGCTGCTCGTGGACATTCAGTAGTGCAATCAAGCCAGCGCAGGAGGAAGGCAGTATGCGCATGCCCTCCTTTTTGTATAGATAAGTGCTCATTTCCCTGAGTTGTTTGTCGGTCACGTGCGAAGCAAAGCCTTTGGTCTCGCGCAGGGCGTGCAGTGCTTCATCCCCGTCGAAGCTGTGCCAGTTGATCAATGCTTCGTTGATAACCGTCTCTTTGATTTTTTTAGGGTCAATATCCTGACAAAATTCCAGGCCCTTCAGGTGGGAAGAGATGATGGGGTTTTTGTTGGCCGAGGAGCCCGCAACAAAAATGGGGATACGGGAGGTTTTCCCCCTTTTGTACAAGGATGCAAAACCTCTGTAAATGCCCGCCAGAACCGTGCCGTTGGATACCGGGCAGGCCAGAAACTTAGGGGCATCGCGCAACTGATCATAAATTTCCCTGGCAATTTCAGCATAGGCCGAAATCTGCATGGGCGTGTTCGCGCCACCGGGGTTGGCATCGTACCATTCATATTCTTTGGCCATTTCGCTCGAAAAGACCACCACCTCCTCGTAGCTCCCTTTTACACGGATCAATTCTGCGCCAAAGCTTTCAATCTCTGCGGTGCGCACGGAATGATAGCTTTCCGGCATGAACACTTTGCAGTTTATCCCTGCCAGGTGCGCCGCATAGGCACAAGCCACGCCGTAGTTGCCGCAAGTGGCAAGGGCTACCGTATCAAAGCCTCTCCTCAGGGCATCAAGCATCTGTGCAAAGGCAATGCGGTCTTTTTGGGTGCCGGAAGGGTTGTTCCCTTCGTATTTGATGAAGAGCTGCCGCAGGTCGTAGTCCCGCTCGAGGGCCCGTGCCCGGGTCAGGTTGGTATCGCCGACTTCCAGGTCTATGATGTCCTCATAGGCCTCGGTGCGTTCCAGGATGCCAAGAGTCTGATCTTTTACAATAGCGCTTAAGTTCTTTACCTCAGTCGTGTTTTTAATGACAGGGGAGGTGACGCCGTCAAGCAGGTTGTTTTTTGACTTCATTTCATTGCCGCCATTTTTTCCATGGCGTATGCTCGTGTCTTTTTAAGTGAAAACGATAACGTCAAATACCTGTGCTTTTGACGCTGGAAAAGATAAAAGGTACAGTTTGGAGGGGAAAAAAATCAGGTTTTTTTTACGTGCAGGAAAGGTAGTGGCCATTCAATGCCCGTTGCCCGGAACATTGAAGCAATTACAAAGCTGAGGCTGCTTTGCGATAAGCCTACCCCGCCTCCGCATTCCGGTTGATCGCATCGATGATGCTAATGATTTTCGCCCGCTCCGTGTCATCGTCAAAAATGCCGAAGATGCCCATGTCGTGGAGGTCGGTAAAGGGTGGGCGTACGAGCATGCGCTTGTGGATCGTGCCGTTGACCGTCAGGTAGTCAATAAGGCGGTTGAGGAAGGTCATCTGATCGGCGCGCAGGCTGCTTTGGTTGAGCAAATCTGCAAAGGCTTCCTTGGCAGCCTTGGTGTCCAGCCCAACAAGACTGCGGATGAAGGTGCCGAGCGGCTGATCGCCGAGTTCCTTTTCAAGCGCTTCCCGGGCGACGGCGTCTTCTTCAAACAACAGGCGTTCCAGTTCCTGCAGTTCAGCGGCGGTAATCGGCTGATTGGTGCGTAGTTTTTGAATGGCGATGTGCTCCCGGTTTTCCCGGACGTAGCGTTCCACCCGCTGCCGGTAATTGTCCATCGGTGCCAGCCCCTGCAGCACGGTGGCTTCTTCAGCTCCTTCTATCTGATCTTTGAAATTGGTTTCGTACACTTTCCTTTCCCGCCGGGGGATGATGTGCAGCAGCCCCCGCAGCGCTTTACGGATTTCTTCGAGCGCCGGCAGCGTGGCTTCCTGCAAAAAAGTGGCATCCTGCGCCCGCTGTATGTGAGGCATCGCCTTTTGGATAGCCGGGATATTATGCATGCCTGCCAACTGACCGGCAAGGCGTTGTATTTTACGTAAGTAAGGCTCCTGTGCCTCGTCGCCTTCAATGCGCAGGGCATAAAGCTCATGCATCAGCAGGTCAAAGCGCTTGGCGGCTTCGTCCGGGTCGTCCAGCTCAATCAGCGGGCCAAGGGAGGCGGTGATGCGTTCAATTTCGCTGTTGCCCAGCTCATTCCATTGGGCCCGGTCGCGCAACGGGTCGATTTCGCCCAGCTTCATCTGTACGCGAAAGTGGTCCCGTTGCTCATAGAGCGCACTAATAACGCTGTGGCAAAAGTCAAGCTGCTCGTGCCGAAAGGCATCAGCAGTGGCTTGTCGTTTGATCAATTGCGCGAGTTGCAAACGAGCCAGGAAAATACGGTGCGACAGCCGCAGCGGCACATTGGTCTGCAGCCCGTCCGGATTGTGCTCAAAGAACTCCAGGTTGCCACAGAAGTCAAAAATGTAGAAAAACTGCTTGTCCTCACCGGGCGCAAAGAGATCGGGGCAAAGGCGGGTGCCGCGGCCCACCATCTGCCAGTATTTGGCGCGGGAGTAGACCGGCTTGAAAAAGACCAGGTTGAGCAGCTCGGGGATGTCGATGCCGGTATCCAGCATATCCACCGAAACGGCGATTTGCGGGTATTTGGCGATGTCCGAGAAGTCTTCAATGAGTTGCTGCGCAAAACGATCATAGTTGTCAATGACCCGGCAAAATTTACTGCCGTACTGCGGGTACAGCTTGTCAAACCGCTGCTCGATGAGCTTGGCGTGCCGGTGGTTCTTGGCGAAGATGATGCTCTTGCCAATTTTGTCCCCACCGTCGACCCGCTGCCCCTTCTGCATCAGGTGGTCAATGACCTTGTCGATGGTATCGTGGTTGTAAAGCCAGCTGTTGATGGCCGAGGCGTCGATGTGCTCCGGGATTTCCCCGGCTTCGTCCCGGAAGGTCGCCTCGTATTCGGCCTGCTCTTCTTCCGAAAGGTCATTGTAGTGTATGCCCCGGCGTACAAACCCCAGGTTGACCTTCTCACCCCGGGGTGGCACCAGATAGCCATCGCTTACCGCTTCTTCGATGCCGTAGGAAAAGGTTGGATTGCGCACCTCGCAGTCGAACAGCTCGTAGGTATCTTTATCGGCTTGCTCTTTAGGCGTGGCGGTCAGGCCGAGGAGGAGGGCGTCAAAGTACTCGAAGATGGCATTGTACTTTTGGTACACCGACCGGTGGGCTTCATCCACAATGATAAGGTCGAAGTGGCCGGGGGGAAACAAACGGGCATCCCCGCTGCGGGCCCCGTCTATGCGGTTCATCATGGTAGGGTAGGTGGAGAAGACCAGGCGGGTGTCCGTTTCTTCCTTCTCCTGTGTAAGGTCGATTGCGCTCAGGTGGGGCGTGTGCTGCTTGAAAGCTTTTTTAGCCTGTTTGACCAGCGCGCTGCGGTCGGCCAGGAAGAGTACCCGTTTGACCCAATTGGCTTTGGAAAGCAGCTCCACGATAGCCGCAGCCGTCCGGGTTTTGCCGGCCCCGGTCGCCATCACCATCAGCGCAGCGCGTTTGCCGCCCCGCAATTGGCTGCCGTCTTCGGCTGCGTAAGTCTCCATCACGCGCTGTATGCCTTCCATCTGATAGTGCCGGCCGGCAATGGCGGTATTGGGCTTCAGCTTGCGGATATCCTGCCGGCTTTGCCTGCGGTCAATCAGCAGTTGCAGTTCCTCCTGGGTCAGGAAACCCGAAATGGGCCGGGCAGCGTAGAAGGCATCGTCCCAAATCCAGTTTTCATAGCCGTTGGTGAAAAAGATAATCGGCCGCTGCCCGTGCATACGCTCCAGGCAATCGGCGTAGAGTTCTGCCTGATGCTGCCCCTGATAGGCTTCCTTGCTTGTGCGCTTGGCCTCGATGACCGCCAGCGGCTTGCCATTCTGCCCCCAGAGGACATAGTCTGCATTGCCCCGCCCGGTTTTGTTGACCGCTACAGGCAGCCCGTCCACCGGGTATTCCCTCACATTAGGGGCCTCAATATCCCAGCCGGCTTCCCGCAGCAGTACGTCGATGAAGATTTCCCGGGTTTCCTTTTCGCTCAGCGCGGGCGGCGGCAGTATATCCCCGGCAGCTTTGTTTTGTGACTTGACGGCCTGCAGTGCTTCCAACTGCGCTTTCAGCCGAGTGGCTTCCTCTTCGGCCTGCAGACGGCGGCGGCGTTCCTTTTGCAGCTCTTCCACCCGCTCCTCCATATCTTCCTGCAGCCTGGACAATTGGGCGCGGCTCTTTTCTGCGGCTCCTTTGTCCGGTATGCAGCGGTCTTCAAAGGGAGGCACCTCTGGCCGTTCCTCACTGTACAGGCGGGCGCACCAGCCCAGGAAACGGTGCAGGTACTTGAGCATCGCCAGCGCTTTGTATTGCGTCGTTTTGCCGGTATGCACCGCATTATTGCCTTCCTTGCGGATGAGGTGCAGCTCCTGATACATGCTCGGGGGCAAAATCTCGCGGAAGGTGCGTTCGTACATACGGGAGGACAGGGCCGTATCGTAGGGCGCTTCCAGTTCCCCGTCATTTTCATACAGCCAGTTGACCATCAGCTCCAGCGTCAGGCGGCTGTAGAAGACAGAGGTGACGGGCGCGGTAATGCCGTGAGTTTCGGCTTGTTGCGCATTTTGGAATACTTCGGGCCAGCCCTCACGGAGGAATTGGAAGTTGGAGTCCATATATGTCCTGCTGTTGAACTGGAAATATAGATAAAATTAATGGGTTTCGAAGGTATTGTATGGTGTTTTTAGTTGCATCGCTGTGTAGAGCTCCAGCAGATAAAGTTGTTCGGCATTGTAAACAGGCAGCACGGAAGCCGCGCAGTGCTCTAGCATATAGGTCTGCGCTTTATTTATGAACCCAAAATTCATTTCACTACGCCTTCCTGTGAATTCAGGTATTTGGTCTTTGGCCAGCTTGTAAGCTAAAGAAGCTGAGTAGTGAGATTTACCGGCAACATGCTGTTTTAACCGGTTAAGCACGTTTCGGGAGATGCCTACGTAAAAGGGAGTGTTCTCGTGGAATAAAAGGTAAATACCTGGAAAGGCACTGCTTTCTGCTTCAGGAGGAAGCAATCCTGCTGCTTTTAGTGCTTGGAATGCTGTTTTTTCTCCAGATCCTTTTTCTAGGTGACTTTTGAGCCCAAACCTTTTCCTGGGATCGTTTAGTTGCTTCAACAGCGCGGGCAGCGCACTAGCGATTTCCTCAAATGTGCTTTGGCAAGATCTTTTCTGAGCGGTTATCATAACTTGAGTTTATTGTAGTTGTACGGGGGGTGTTTAAAATATTTCAATGAGGTTTTTGCGAGTTTATGGTAATAAAGATGGTTTTTAGTGTGATTTATTGTTAGTAAATTGCTATTTTAGCGATTAAATCGTGAAAAAACCTAAATTATGTTGCTGCAGTTCAGTATGAGTAACTATAGGTGCTTCAAGGAAGAGATCAAGCTTAGCATGATCGCTTCTAACTATGATAAATCCACTCGTGAAGCAGAGAATATCGTTTACTTGCCTAAGTTCGACTTGCGTTTGTTGAAAAGTGCCGTTGTATACGGTGCGAATGCAAGCGGCAAAACCAAGCTTATCGAAGGAATGGCTTTTATGAAGTACTTTATTCTTCAGTCATCCAAAGAAAGCCAGATCAAAGATCAAATCCCCGTTGACCCGTTTCGGTTGAGCGAAGCCACGGAGGATGCCCCTTCTGTCTTTGAAATGATTTTTATCCATCGTGATACGATGTACCGATACGGCTTTGAAGCGGACCGAAAGCAAATTCATGCAGAATGGCTTTTCCATAAACCTGGCACAAAAGAGGTGGAGCTCTTTTACCGGGAAGGCCAGCATTTTGAGGTGAATGACCGTAAATTTAAAGTAAAAGATCTCATTGACCGCGACCGTATCCGGGCCAATGCCTTATTGCTGTCTGTAGCGGCTAATTGGAATGATAAGCTCGCGGAGCAAATTCTGGAGTGGTTTCATCGCTTCAATACCATATCCGGCCTGAAAGAGGAGGGCTATGAAGGATACTCTATTGACCGTTTTCAACAAAGTGCTGCGAATAAACAGGCGATGCTGAACATGCTAAAAGAGGCTGGCCTGGGTATAGATGATATACTCATTAAGAAATTGGACTTGGATAACCTTCCTAAAGATATGCCCGATGAAGTAAAAAGCTTTATCCAGCAGCAAAAGGCTGAAAAGGAAGATGCTGAGTTTTTCTCGGACCTTATCACTGTGCACAAAAAATACAGGGAAGACAAAGGCATGGCCACCGGCAAAGTCCCGTTTTCTATGAGCGAAGAAGAGTCCTCTGGCACTAGAAAGTTCTTTGCGCTCACCGGGCCAGTATTGGAAACCCTGCAAAAAGGGGAAATTCTGGTAGCAGATGAATTGGCCAACAAACTGCATCCAAACCTTACTTGCAAGCTTATTGAGATTTTCAACTCGCCTTCCAAAAACCCTCATAACGCCCAACTGATATTCAATACCCATGACACCAATCTCTTGGGCTCCGGCTTGTTTCGCCGCGACCAGATCTGGTTTACGGAAAAAGACCGCTACGGTGCCGCTACATTGTACTCGCTCAATGATTTTAAATCCTCGGATGTAAGAAAAGGTGAAAGCTACGAGCGCAACTACATCAAAGGAAAGTATGGGGCTATACCGTTTCTCGGTGATTTTGAGCATCTGTTTCCTGAACCTCTAGCAGTATCCGGGCATGAAGATGAAGGATAAAAAGTCGGAGCAGAAAAATAAAAAAGAGGCGCATAAAAAACGGATATAAGGCTACACATTAATTTTATTGACAATTATCAAGCGGAAACCCGTTTCGTTGAAAAATGACTGCATCTCTTGTTTGTGAGAATACTTAAATTGCGGGTGTTTACTATTGGCCAGAAAGGCTCTCTTACGAGAAAAATCAGCCCCATTATCACCGTTCGCTTTGAAGTGGGCGATGGTTGTCTTCAATTGTTCGATACCATCCTTTACCCAGTTTTTTCGGATCCGCTTCAGTTCGACAAAAACAAGGTTTTGTTCGTATACTAGTAAGCCATCACAGCGTTTTGCCATATCGCCGTTTTCTTCAAGCACTTCGATACAGTTATCTACAGCGACGAATTCAACCTTCTTCTGCTCTTTATTGATCACTTCAGCTATCCAAGTGTCTTGGTTTTCGGTGTCAATATAAGCTGGCCTGCCACTTTCTTCATCACACAAACCAAAAAGGGAAGCTGTGGTCTCTTCGGTACAATTTTCATCAAAAAAATCGATCATGCCAATGCTTCTTCTATCTCCAGCAGCTCATCAAAAAGCTGGTTTGTGTCAAACAGAAACTGGTTGAGGTAATTCTCATCTGAAGGCAGCCCATCAAAATCAGGCAATCGACGTATCCTCCCATCTTCCAAAAATTCATACACGATTGCATCTCCGGGCTTTATACAGGATTCTACCGGAACGATTGCCGCTATTTTTTCTTTAACTGACGTGGCATCTTCCATTTCATAGGCTTTATGAAAAAGCTGGCCACCCTTAATGGCAATGGTAAGATAGTTTAAAATATAAGGGCTATGCGTAGTAAGTAAAAGCTGATTGCAAGAAGTCAGGTTGTTGAACCGTAGTAGCTCATTCAGTAAACTACGCTGCGAGGTTGGAAACAGGTTTTGCTCAATTTCTTCAACAATATTAACGAAGCAAGTATTTCGGTAGCTCATAGACAACCGCTCCAATGCCGCTGAGCGTACCTCTTCCGTCAAATTGGGGTTATTGAGGATTTTGTCGATTTCCTGTTTAAGTTGCTGTGTTTGTTCCAGGCTCATTCCGTGTGCTTCGGTATTAGAAGCTGCCCGTTCCATGGCTACTAGATAAGCAAGGTTTCGAGATACCAGATAAAGGGGTAGTAAAGATTGTATGCCACTCGATGCCTCGTGTAGTTTTAGTCTGAACCCCTCTCCCTTGATAAAAGACTCCCGCCCCTCTGTACGAAATTCAAAAGCGACATCATTTACCGGCAATTCCAGGCTTCCCCCTAGTGCGGTTTTCGCCCGCTCAAATTCATCCAGAAAGGTATAGATTGGCGATGGAAGGTTCTGTATTTTCTCCGGACGCTCCACTACACTCAGGAAGTTGCGCTCAGCGGGTACGTACATGATTTTGGGAGGTTGATAATCCGACCCATCCGATATCGCTTCTGCTTTAAGCTGCCCGTTCGCATAATGCAACCGAAAGTAGGCTCCGATGAACTCTGCTTCAGTCTCTGCCCTGAAATAGTTTTTTATCCCCTGATAGGCACAGTGCTTGTTGATGAAATGTCCAGGCTTTTCCAGTTCATTGATCTTTAACTGCCCCCGAAACAGGCTCTTTTCTACCCAAGTACAGGTGGAAATCAACTTGGCTACGCTGCTCTTGCCAGTGGCTTGGTTGCCCAAAAACAAGCTTACCTTGCCAATATCAAGGTACTCCTCCTCTGTTAAGCCTTCTTTTATAGGACCAAAAGCCCTGATCTTTATCTTGCTCATTTTTTTCGGTTGGTGCCTCTACAAATCTACAAAAAGCTTGCTTCCGTGGTTCAAACGCCGGCTAAACACTTTCAAACTCCGCTTTGAAAACCGTCAAAACTGACCGTCTCATGCGTCTCTGTTTTGGACAATCCCAATATAAGCTTTTGCAGGCAATAATCCCTTTTTCCAAGATACCGCCCACCCGCTTGATCGCTTACCTGCCTTCTCCTCCCTTAAAACTTAAACCTTGCCACCTTTTAACCTTTACCCTTGGCACTTGGAGCTTGCATTCCTTTAACCTTGGAGCTTGAACCTCTGAGCTTGGCTCCCTTCAACATTTCCCCTAACTCCTTTTACATGTTATACCGCCCGAGCCATGCCCCGCTCGCCCTTTTACCCTAAAGGACTCCGCCTTCAGGGCAGAGCATTCTATATTCATCATTTTGCAGTTTTGAATTTTCTATACGCCCAGACGCTTACGGTCTGGATGGTACACTCCGCTGCGCTACGTGCACCACCCGAGCCATGACCTATATGGCTTTTACATTCTACATTTTACCTTTTACCCTCCTTCGCCTTTTGGCTTCGGCGGGCGGGGCCTTTCAAAGGTGCCCTGCAACACCCCACCAAACACCGCCTCCGCCTCCGCCAACTGCCGTTCCGCCAGCCGCCGCCGCGCCTCTATTTTGACTGCCATCCTAGCAAAACGGGACTAATAGTGGGCGGGGTGGGATTAGCATATAGGCTTATTTACCTCTAAGGTCAATACGGAGTATCCTTGATTTTTGCTCTTCAGCATGCAATAGTGCAGACTCGATCAGAGGCACTTTTGATTGCAGCGTTTTATACCGGTTGTCAGGTGATCAGAACGGCTAAACGCAGATTGAAATCCTCGAGATGCTGCTGGTATTCAAGGTTCCGGTCAGCAGTCATCAAAAAATTGATACCTTCTTCATCTATCGCCTGCAAGAGCGCTCCGTTCTTCTTGGATTGCCAGCCTTTGTCGTAAACCGTAAATACCAGAAACGCATCAGAAAAGTCTTTTTTGAGCGGAGCAGGCAGGTTCTCATCAAGCAAAATGGTTGTCATGGCTATTGACGCTTAGCTGAAAGAAGTTTTCAAAGAAAGTAAGCAATTCTACCACCTGCTCCTTACGGACAGAAGGGAAATCATGTAAAAACTCTTCCAGCGTATCTCCTGCCTTCAGATAGTCAAATAGGTTTTTGACCGGTACCCGGGTGTGCGTAAATACCGGCTCCCCACTTTGGATATCCGGCGCAATCGTAATGATCTGTGAGATATTCATGCTTTCCTGATTTGCTTACAAGTTATGGTCTTACAGGCAATAAAGTCAAATGCTCCCTCTCTTACAAACGTGCTGCCCACTCTCAGGGTTCCCGCTTTTATCATTGTCCGTCCATGACGATTCACCCGGTAAATGTCAGGATGTAAACAACCGATTAAGCAAACCCACACGCGAAATCACCCTCTAAAAGTTTATCCTATATCCTTTGAATTTGACTGACTCGTCCTAACCCCTAACCCCTAACCCCTAACCCCTAACCCCTAACCTCTAACCCCTAACCTCTAACCTCTAACCCCAAACCCCTACCCAAACGTCCCCTGCAACACCCCCCCAAACACCGCCTCCGCCGCCGACAACTGCCGCTCCGCCAGCCGCCGCTGCGCCTCTATGTTGGCTACCATCCTGGCAAAACGGGTTTGTAGGGGAAGGGGCGGGAGTGGGATTTCTAAATTTCTCAGAATTTTTAAGTTGATGTTTTTTTGAGCCGATACAGGTGCTTTTTCTTCGATTATCTTTTGAAGAAATGAGAGCCAGAATTGTACGTACTCATTGTTAGTCTTACTTGTATCCGGTACAAATCCAACAACACTATCTGGGAAACAAGCGTCAAATGTAAGCACACCCGTTTTTGCAATATTTGCAGCAATAGTTATGCAAAGTGTACCAGATGGCCACAGCTTACTCTGTTTTAACCCAACTTCAGAGTAGGTTGAGGCGTAATCGTAGATGTACAAGCCTGCTTTCGCTACATCACCTGTTTGAATTAAAGGATAGGGACCTCCTAGGAGTTCAGGTGCGTTTCTAGGCCTATGCTTAGAAACACCTCGGTCTAATTGACCTACCTCACTAAGTTTGATCACTTCCCACCCCTTCTCATTTTTCACCGGGTCCCCAAACATCTCCAAAAACACCGACCGCCCCAGCTCCGCATACGTCTCCACCACCGCCCGGCTCTTTTGCCGCAGCGCATCGGCCTTGTCCAGGCGGGCGGCCAGGCGGCGCTGCTCGGGGAGGGGGGGGAGGGGGATTTTTAGGGATTTGATCTGAGTCAAACTGAGATTAGAAATAGTTGCAGTTACCTTACTACCGTTTATCTGAGATATTGCTTGTTCTGATTTTAGCCAATAGCTAAGATAACAAGGGGCGAGGTTTTCCTTGGGTCTTATAATTGCAATTGCCTGATTGCAATTCATGGATGGCGAATCATTAGGTACAACTGCAGTTCTGCCAACCGTGCCAGCAATAGTTAGCAATACATCGCTACCTTCTATTTGGGATCTATTAAGTAGATCATTAGTTTTTTTATCTATATAGAGGATGTCTTCAAGTAGTATTTGGTCTCTATTCACGTTTTGAGCTCGGAGAAAGACAACTCCCGAGTCGGAGAAGTGTCCTCCTATAGAGGTTGGAGTTGTACCCTTTGTGACTTTTTTTACCACCTCTCCCAATTCCACCCTTTCCCATTTCATATCGCTGTTGTTTTGGTCCACAGATGTTCACGAATTTTTGGCACAAATGGGCGCGGATGTGGGGGGATGCGGTCTTAGTTGAGCGTAGCTTTCTGTAATCTCACCAACCTCTCTCAATTCCAGGCTTTTCCAATTCATGAAGTACTTGTTTTAGTTTGTGTTGGGTTATGTTTTTCAGCCTCCCCCCACCCCCTCCAGAGGGGGAAAGGGTTGCGCTTGATGCTGTTTGTGTGGCTTAAGCTGGCTCAATCCAGCATGTCCTCCAGTTCCTGCAGCAGCTGCGTGCGCTCGGCTTCCAGCTTCCGGATGCGGGACAGCAGCTCCTGCGGCGGGTCATAGTCCACGGCTTCGTACTCGATCTCCTTGTAGCGGTTGATGCTGAGGTCGTAGGCGTTGTCGCGTATCTCCTGCACGGGCACGTAGAAGGACTGTGCGGTGCGGGGGCGCTCCGCTTCGCCTTCGGGCTGCCGCCAGCGCTGCAGGATGTCGGGGATGTTGTTCTCGCTGTGCTTTTGCAGGAGGTAGTCCACCACCTGCCCGTGGGGGTCGGTGAGGGTGCTGAGGTACTCGTCCTCGCCCAGTTGGTCAGGCGCTTCCGGCAGGCGGCGGCCCAGTTCGCTGCGCTTGTCGTCCAGGCTGTAGCCATCGGCCTGCATGTCGTAAAACCAGACCTTGTCTGTGCCTCCGGAGTTGGTCTTGGTGAAGAACAAAATAGCGGTGCTCACCCCGGCGTAGGGCTTGAACACGCCGGAGGGCATGCTCACCACGCCCTGTAGTTGGTGCTCCTCCACAATGGCTTCCCGTATGGCTTTGTGGGCGCGGCTCGAGCCAAAGAGGACGCCATCGGGCACAATCACGGCGGCCCGCCCGCCCGGGCGCAGCATGCGCAGGATGAGGGCCAGGAAGAGCAGCTCGGTCTTTTTGGTCTTCGTTACCTTCAGCAGGCTGGGCTCCACAAAGTCGTAGTCGAGGCTGCCCTTGAAGGGCGGATTGGCGAGCATCAGGCTATAGCGGTCGGTAATGCCGGCGTTCCCTTCGCTCAGGGCGTCCACGTGCAGCAGATTGGGGCGCTCGATGCCGTGCAGCATCAGGTTCATCGCCCCGATGCGCATCATGCTGCTGTCAAATTCCAGCCCGTTGAACATGTCGCTGTTGTAGTGGGCGCGGAAGTCTTTTTTGTAAAATTCGTCTTTGTGCTCCCGCCTCAGGTGCTCATCGGCCACCACCAGGAAGCCACAGGTGCCCGCCGAGGGGTCGCAGATGGTATCCGTGGGGGTGGGCAAGGTCATTTCCACCATCAGCTGTATGATGTGGCGGGGCGTGCGGAACTGCCCGTTTTGCCCGGCCGAGGCGATTTTGGACAGCAGGTACTCGTACAGGTCGCCCTTGGTGTCGCGGTCGTCCATATCGAGCTTGTCGATGAGCTGCACCGCCCGGTCGAGCAGGCGGGGCGTGGAGATCATAAAGGTGGCGCCCTTCATGTGGTTGGCGAAAGCCGTATCCTCCGGTGCCAGCTGCTTCATATAGTCGAAGACATTGACCTGCTCCCCGTCCAGGGTAATGCCCCGGGTAAAGCGGTCGATCATGGCCTCCGGGTCCAGGTTTTTGAAGCTGCTCCAGCGCAGTGGGCGGGCGGCTTCCGGGTAGATGGGGTCGGTGACGGGCATGTCCAATTCACTCGCCTGTTTTTCCTTGAGCAGCTGCTGTTGGTCGAGCCGCCGCAGGAAGAGCAGGTAGGTGATCTGCTCGATGACGGTGAGCGGGTTGGTGATGCCTCCGGTCCAGAAGGTTTCCCAGAGTTTGTCGACTTCATTGCGGAGTTGTCCGGTGAGCATGCGCGGTGTTTTGGTTCGGGTGGGAAGATAGGGAATTTTGGGAAATGGGTGGGGAAGGGCAGGGGCCAGGTTAAGGTTGAGGTTGAGGTTGAGACCGGGGCAGGTCTTCACAGGGAACGACAGCTCGCTGTCGACGTCCTGTGGGCTACTGCAAGGGCACAATTCTTGGTGATTGGCGGTAGGCACCAGCACGGCTCAGATTTTTTTCGTAGTAATCCAATTGTCTCATGGCTTCTGATTTGGAATGGACAGGTGAGCCGATTTGAATAGTCCATAGTGGTTCTGTCGCCCCGGTACAAGGCAGCCATAGTGGCTGGGATTCAGCCAGTTGGAGACCATTTAGCTTAGTAGCGCGTTGGCTGGCCTCATGATAGGATTGAAACTGCCCTTCGAGGATTAGGTAGCCCTGCGTGGGCAGCGTGCAGGTGGTATCGGCTGTAATTGTGGGGGGAGCAGGAGTGGTCTCCCTGGAACTGCTTTCAGGTGCCGGTGCGTCTTGTTGGGTTACGGAAGGCACTGTCTCATAGGTGACTACACTGGGCAGATGACGCCGGCTTTGTTTTTGGGTACCCAATATCAGTAAGGCAACTGTAAAAATCAGGCTAACGAATAGTATGATTCTGAAGTAGTATTTTTTCTGGGCCGGTGTTTTACGAAGCCACCATACCGGCCGGTGCTGCCTGGATTGGATATGCTGGGCAATGCTACTTTCTTCCAGGTACTTTTTCAGGATTTGTTTTCCGGAGCCGTTGTGGTATTTGGGTCCGACCCACTCTTCGATTTGCCAGCCTTTATCAGGGCGAATTAAGATTAAGCCGGCACCTTCCTGCCCGCAGGCAAGGATGACCTGCTTTAGTTTATCCCTCGAGTGGATGCGGCTGTCATAAGCAAACGCGAGCCAGCGCTCATTGGCAGGATAATTGGCCAGCTGCTGCAGGGCTCTGATGCGTTGAGTGAAAAAGAGTTTCTTTTGCTTCAGCATTTCGTACAAAATAGAAGCAAAAACAGCGGTTGTGCCCAGATGTGCGACATACCAAAGGGGCTCCAGCAGCATAGGGCTCCACAATCTAAAGAGCAGTACGGAGGCTAGTAATCCGAGCAGGAAAGAGGCTGCAAATGCAATTCTGCGGGCCCGGCTGTAGTCAATAGATTTATTGAGGTCGCCTTTGCCCAGATCGCGTTTAACTTCCAGGGAAACGGTAATGATTTTGGAGGGTCTTTGGTGAAAAACGATCAAACCATCAGCCCGGTAAGCTCTATTCTGAGTAAAGGCTTCTGATCCTGCATAAACCTTACCATTACTACTTCGGCTTTCATAGTACCGTTTTAGGTAATTGATGGCCTGTTCCTGAACAAAAGCCTCTGAAAAGCTCAACTGTGGGGTCATAGTTTTGGAGGGTGTTTGAACCGTAAATATAAAAAAGCAACTGCCAGCACACTGCCGGCAGCCGCAGAAATTTGCGTGTTACATACGCAAAGGTTACTGTTGGAATTCGGGGTAGCTTTCGAGCAGCGTTTCCAGTCGTTCTGCTTCATCCGTGCCAAAAATCAGGGCAGAATGGAGTTCTTCGCCATCAGGACCGTCCAGTCGTAGAACTTCCACTGTGAGAATAGCGTCTTTGGGCGCATCCACCGTTCCCCAATCTGAGAACTGATTTGGGGCCAGTTTCCAGGTGGTACTTTCTCCGGGCTCCAGTCCACCAGATATTTGGTAATTGAAGTCGTCGGTGAGCCAGGGCACAGAGCGGTTGGGGCTGGCGAGTGTGCCTTTAAAGTAGGCCCGGGAGATCGCGGACGGGGTGCCGTTTTTTACGGTCAGTTCAATGATTGGTTCGAGGGAGCCGAAGTAATCTTTACGTTTGTAGTATTTGGATTGCGTCACCTCAAAAGCCTGTAATTGCTTTTTTTGCGTTTCGGCATCCCGCTTTTTCTGGTAGAGCTCTTCCATCTCCAGGCGGGCTTGTTCTTTCTTTTTGCGTTCCTGTTCCGCTTTAATGGCCTCGCCTTTGGCAATGATCTCCGTGGCAGTCAGCCCATCCAATGCTTCGGTGAAGTCGCCCAGGATGTTTTCCCCCCCTTTTTCTCCCTGTAGGAGGTCGGCAAAGCTTAAACCATCCATGGCGATGAGTTGCAGGGCTTCTTCAAAGGCCGCTTTGTCCTCATCGGTAAGCCCATCCTTTATTTTTTTGACAGATGCCTGGAAGTTTTCCTCGCTGGAGCCATCAATGGCAGGGGTACAGGAGGCTGTCAGCAGCAGGGAGAACAGCGCAAAGGCAGAGTAAATGATACGCATATCTTTTTGTTTTTCAGCAAACCTAGCCCGGCCCCGCGTACTCTACCTACGCAGGCCATCCCTGTCTGCAAAAAAAATTGTAGTATTGGCTTAAAGAAAAGCGATTCCCGTTTTGCGCAAGACCCTGGGCAGCGTGCCTTTAGGTACGTTGCATGGGTAAAAAAAGAAGGATGCTTTGGAAAGTCCGTGCCGTAGGTACGGAACGTGTTTTCGAAAAAGAAGACTGATTCCAAAAGAGACAATCAGGGATACCGGGCATGCGCTACGTTTGCACTAAACGGAGAATTCTGCTCAAACGACACCAAATATGGCAACCAATCGGCACGCAATGATCCGCTACCGGACAATCGACCGGTGCCTGAGCCGCCGCAACAAGCGCTACTGGACCTGGCAGGAGCTGGCCAAAGCCTGCGGGGAGGAACTGCGGGAGTACGAAAGCGAAGACCGGGCTGCACCTGCCCGGGATACGATCAAGACTGATATCCGCAACATGCGCAGTGGCGTTCTGGGGTATCAGGCGCCCATCCGGTGGTATCCAGGGGAAGGAGGGTATGCGTACAGCGACCCGGCTTTTTCCATCACACAAATGCCCCTGAGCACTACAGATGTGGAAGCCTTGCGCGAAGCCATGAGTTTGTTGCGGCAGTTCCGGGGATTCCCGCAGGTGCAGGGCGTGGAGCAGGTGATTGCGAAAGTCTCGGAGGCCCTGCGGGTGCGGCCGGCATCGGAGCGCACTGTACTGCAGCTGGAAGACAATATGGTCGGGCAGGGGCTGGAATGGCTCGATTTGCTGTACCGGGCCTGCCGGGATCAGCACTGCCTTTTGCTGGACTATCGCCCGTTTAAGGTGCCGGAGGGGTATAAGTTCCGGCGCATTGTGAGCCCCCACCTGGTCAAGGAGTACAACAACCGCTGGTTTCTGTTTGCGCATGACCACGAGGCACACTGCATCCGGACCTGTGCCTTTGACCGCATCCGTCAGGCGGAAGTATACCTGCTGGCGGACTTCGTGGATGACCCTGCTTTTCAGCCCCGGCAGTTTTTTGAGTCGGTCATCGGGGTTTCGGTCCCCACCGGCCGTCAACCAGAGCAGGTTCTCCTCAAAGCCAATCCGGAGCGGGCCCGGTACATTGAGACCAAGCCGCTGCATCCGTCTCAGCATGTGCAGGAGCGTATGGCTGATGGGAGCGTAGTCTTTGCTTATCGTCTTTTGCACAACGTTGAACTGGAGCAGCAACTCCTGTCCTTTGGTGAAACAGTGGAGGTCTTGTCCCCTCCGGTCCTAAGAGAAGCTCTTGGCAGGCGGGCAGCGGCATTGTGCCGGCAGTACCTGAAATAGAGCGGTCTGCAAAGCCAGGCCTATTCCTCAGCCGCCCACCGGTCTACCTCCTCCATCTTAAACCGGATACTCAAAATAAAAGGCGCTTCCCCCTCCTCCCAGTGCCCGTAGGTGGTGGCTACGATGGTGCCGTCCGGCAGGCACTCCAGGGCAGGGTAGGCGCAGTCCGCTCCTTTCGTATTGTCTTTCAACCGGATTCGGTATTGCCCTTCACGGCCCTGCGCCAGGTCTTCGTAGGTGCCTATCCAGGCCACCCAGTCGCCGGTAGTGGGGCTGGCGGGGCCGGCCTGTGCCTGCAATTGCACGGTATCGCAGTTTTGGCATTCGGCTTTCAGCGCCTGATAGCGCCAGTAAGCGGGGGCGGTATCGCGGAAGGAAATCAGCAGCCGCCCATCGGGGGTATAAATGGCCTGATGGCGGTCGCCGGTGAGGCTGTTGGGCAGGGCGCGGGGGCGGGTCCAGGTTTGGCCTTCGTCATTCGAAAACATGATCTGACTGTTCATCCGGCGGCTGTTTTCCCGCAGCAGCATGGCGATCTGCCGCCCATCCGGTGAGCGGATGAGCCCGGGCTCGCAGAGATGGAGGAAACGGGATTGCACTACGGCTTCCGGCTCGCTCCACGTCAGCCCGCCATCGTAGGAAAAGGTTTTGTAAAGCGTGAATGCCGCCTGATTGTTGGCCCTTTCGGATGCAGGCTCATCGGCTCTGCCCCGGTGGCTGATGTAGCGCCCGTCGTCGTGGAAGACCGCCATGTAGTGGCCCTTGCCGGAACGTAAGGGGACGAGGTCGCCCATGACGACGATGCCGCCCCAGTCGCCCAGGGGTTGCAGTTCGGTCCAGGTGTTGCCCTGGTCTTCGGAATAAGCCATACGGGCCGGGTAGAGCCCCGAAAAGAGCAGCAGGCGCCGGGTGCCATCGGGCCCTTCGGCCGGGTAGAGGGTGGGCACTTCCAGCGAACTTTCCCAGCTTGCGGGCACGGGCAGGCGCCCGCTCCAGGTTTGGCCGCCATCATCGCTGCGTTTCAGGACGATAGGCCCGCGGCCGTGCCCCTTGGGATAGGTGCAGTACAGGGTTTGCCCGTCTTCAAGAAGGTGGGTCGTCGGGTGGCCCAGATAAACGCCTGTTTCCAGGTCTACGGTTACCTGCCGGCTGCTCATCGTATCCAGGTCAATAAAAGGCAGGCTGTGGTAATCGGTGGAGAAACCGCTGAGGTCGATGCCCTTGTTGGCCACTTGCGCTGTTGCCAGCAATGGAAGCACGCTCAGCCCGAAAAGAAAACTACGGAACATTCGTTTTTTCAGAAAGGTACGAAAAGTGGATTATTGTCTGACCAAAACCAGCGTTTCCGGCGTGCCCGCCCGGTTCATCAGCATCCGAAGAGTATCCGTACCGGAAAGAGCCACCTCGACCATTTTTTCAGCCTGCCCTTCGGCATGGGTGTACAGCTTGTTGCCTTCCACGCGGTAGGCCCCCGCTTCTTCCTGTGTGCCGAAAGCTCCGGTATAGGTGCCGGCAGGCTCAAATGAGAATGTGACCTGACTGGCATCGCGGTCAGACGTTGCTCCGTTCACAATCCAGCTGACGCCCTGCCAGTCTCCGGTAATTTGGGCATCGCTGCCGTTATCCGTGCAGGCAAAGAGGAACAAAAGGGGCATAAGCAAAGGCAGGTATTTCATAATGGATCGGTATGTGATTAAGTGATCGAATAATATGGAGTAAGTTAGCAAAGAATTCCTGCTTTTGCAGTGAATACCCATTAGTGGGAATATCAATTTCCTTATCCTTCCTGACTCAGGCAGCGATGGAGGAAAGCCCTGCTGTCACATCGCGGCTCCAAAGTCGCCACCTGACTCGGGAATGGGATTCGGTACCCCGCCTCCCTACCATTAGGTATTTTTTGGTCAATCTCACTATCTGGATGTAGTCTAAATAAAACTTTTCTCACTTTTGTATTGTCAATACGCATAAAGCAACACCGTCTTCGTGCATTCGACAGCGGTGCTCACAAATAAAAGGCTATGGACAAAGGAATAGGATACAGCTCCCTGATCACTCATTTCATAGAAGCGCAGTACGAAGAAGAGCGGGCTGCAGAAGCCACGCACCTTCCGGAGCAACTCATGCCTGAATTCGCCACCATCCAAACCGAGGTCGTGGAGCGCAGCGGCAAGTTTGTGGTCAATCTGATCTACACAAGCATTGAAGACCCTGCGGTCCTGCTGCGGGTGCCGGTGCGGGTCTGCCGCAACCGCAAGATTGCAGAGATCATTGCCTCCTACAAATGCCGCTTGTGTGCCTGCGATCAGTGTGTCCCTCTGAAAGTATCGATGGAGGATTTCGATTTTGCGGAGAATTAAGCCTGCATAGCACCAAAAAGGAAAGGAAAATACCTAGCATTAGGTATAAAAAACGGCCCGATTAGGTATTTTTGGGCTTCAAGTGACAATAATCACTTCCTGTGCTGATCCCGCCCTTTAATTTGGTGTTACTTTTGTGTTCTATTATTTGGATTAAATAAAAAGAAAGGGCGTGGTAGCAACAGTAGGGCAGCAAAACGAACTCAACCAAGCCAAGCCGGGCTTGAAGGGCGAGGTTTCTCACTTCTCCAACGAACGGATTGGCAGCAAGCTCATGGCGATGGGCGTATTGCCGGGCAGCCAAATTGAATACATCCGCAAAGCGCCTTTCGGCGGTGGCTGCTACGTTAAGGTGGATAATGTATTGCTGGGACTACGCAAGGCAGAGGCAGCGAGTATTGTGTTGAAGTAATCCGGTATCCCTTTCCAATGACAAAGACTTTCACTATCGCCCTGTTGGGAAACCCCAACTGCGGCAAATCATCACTCTTTAATCAGCTGACCGGCCTGCGGCAAAAAGTGGGCAACTTCCCGGGCGTGACCGTCGATAAAAAAGTCGGTAAGCTTGCGCTTGGGAACAGGCAGGAGGTCAGTATCATTGATTTCCCGGGGACTTACAGTTTTTATCCTACTTCCATCGATGAGCGCATCGTGGTGCAGTCCCTTTCCAATCCGAACGACGAGAATTATCCGGATGCCGTGGTCTACGTGGCGGACGTGACCAAGCTGGAGAAGCACTTGCTGTTGCTCACTCAGCTGCGGGACCTGGGTCTGCCGCTTATTTTAGCCCTCAATATGGCCGATGTAGCCGGGCAGCAGGGGCTGGAAGTGTCTACCGAACTATTGCGCAAACAGCTGGGCGTCCCCGTGGTGATGCTTAGCGGGCGTACGGGTGCAGGTGTGGACGATTTGAAGCGCCTGCTGGAAGAAATGATTGAGCAGCCGGGCGCTTATGCCGCTACTGCTCCCTTTTTCAGCATGAGCGGGCAGGAGAAGGCAGTGGCGGATGCTGCCAAAGCTATTGTACCGGGCGCCAACACCTATCAGGGGCTTTTGATTGCGCACCACTACGAGTGGCTGCCCTTTTTATCGGAGGCGCAGCGGGCCCTGCTGAAGGATACAAGCGAAGAACATGGATTTGTATCCCTCAGCTCACAGGTTGGGGAGACGATGCAGCGCTTTGACCGGTTTACGCCGACAGTCAGGTCGGCACTCAAGTCCAAAGAAAGCAACGAAAAGGGCATCACCGAACGCCTTGATACCATACTGACGCATCGCTTTTTCGGCCCGCTCATCTTTTTTGGGCTGATGCTGCTGGTTTTTCAGGCCATTTTTGCCTGGGCAGGCACGCCTATGGAGTGGATTGAGACCTTCTTCACCTTTGTGGGCGATCAGGTGCGGGAAATTTTGCCTGCAGGCTGGTTTACCGACCTGCTGACGGACGGCATCATCGCCGGGCTGGGCGGGGTGCTGGTTTTTATCCCGCAGATCACCATCCTGTTTTTGCTCATCGCCATACTGGAAGAGGTGGGCTATATGGCCCGGGCTGCGTTCATGTTTGATCAGGTCATGCAATCCTTTGGGCTGAACGGCCGGAGTATTGTCGCGCTGGTATCGGGTGGCGCCTGTGCCATTCCTGCCATCATGAGCACCCGCACGATTGGCAACTGGAAGGAGCGGCTGATTACGATTTTAGTTACGCCATTTATCAGTTGCTCCGCCCGGATCCCCGTCTACACCGTGCTGGTCGGGTTTGTTGTGCCTCCCAGGACGGTGCTTGGCATTTTCAATATGCAGGGGCTGGCATTCATGGGCTTGTACCTGCTGGGTATTGTGAGCGCCCTGGGGGCGGCTTACATTTTCAAGCTCATCCTCAAGACCCGCGAACAGAGCTTTCTTATGCTCGAACTGCCCGAGTACCGGGTGCCTGTAGCCCGCAATGTAGGGCTGACCGTGTGGGAAAAGGTGCAGTCCTTTGTGGTGGAAGCCGGTAAGATCATCCTGGGCGTTTCCATTATTCTCTGGTTCCTGGCCAGCTATGGCCCTCCCGGTGAAATGGCTGCTGCCGAAGCGGAAGCCCTGTCTGCTGCACAACAGCTTCAACTCGATGAAACCGAAACCGACAACCTGATCGCTTCCCGCAAAATCGAAGCCTCCTTTGCCGGGCATATTGGCAAAGCGGTGGAGCCGGTCATCCGGCCATTGGGCTATGACTGGAAAATCGGCATCGCGCTCATCACTTCCTTTGCTGCCCGCGAAGTCTTTGTGGGCACGATGGCTACCATCTACAGCATTGGGTCGGCCGATGATGAGTTTACGGTCCGGGAGCGGATGGCGCAGGAACGGAACCCGCTCACGGGCGAGCCAGTCTATAATCTGGCCACGGCACTATCCCTGCTGCTGTTTTACGTATTTGCCATGCAGTGCATGAGCACGGTGGCGGTCGTCAAGCGGGAGACCAAAAGCTGGAAGTGGCCGGCGATTCAGTTTGCATTTATGACCGGGCTGGCCTACCTGAGCGGCCTGCTGGCCTATCAGCTGTTGAGCTAAAGCGAAATTACTGCGTGCAGTGGGCTGTTGAAGTTGCTCCAACGGGGGGTTATCCTTAACTTGCTGCTCTAAATCCACTTCCTATGAAATACTACTTACTGACCTTTGCTTTACTGTGCAGCGCTGTTTTTGTATTTGCGCAGGACACCACTACCCAATCTGTGGAAATTTACTCCACCAACGGAGGGGAATTCATTTTCTCCTTTGCTGATGTGGACGTGAATGACGCAGATGCTTCAGGCATTCTCCGCTTTTCTGCCTTTTTTCATGTGGGCCAAAAATGGCACTTCGATTTCGGGAACAACTTTGGCTTGTTTACCGGCTACGGTATCCGGAACATTGGCTTCATCACCGAAAATGATGGCATCAGCATTACAGAATTTGCAGATGAGATACAACCCGGCGATGATGTGAAAATCAAGCGGCGGGCATATTCGCTGGGCATACCCGTAGCCTTCAAAATTGGCAACTTCGACCGGAACACTTTCGTGTACGGCGGTGCCGAGGTTGACTTCCTGTTCAACTACAAGGAGAAGCTGTTCATTGATGACGACAAGACAGAAAAATTCAATGAGTGGTTCAGTGACCGCACAAACCTGCTCATGCCTTCTGTTTTTGGTGGGGTGCAGTTTCCGGGCGGGGTCAACCTGCAGTTCAAATATTACCTGACCAATTTCCTGAACCAGGATTACACGGAGCGTGTAGATGGCGTGAATGTAATGCCCTACCAGGATGTGGACAGCCGCCTGTTCTACCTGTCTGTTTCCTTCAATATTGGCCGCAACAGCAACTTGTTTTCCAAAGAGGACCCGGTACAGCGGCGGACTTCATTTTAGTGGTCTGAAAAGAGGCTGGTAGCCTGAGCTTCAACACAGAGAAAAAGAAAAGCCCGGCAGGTATTGGGCCTGCCGGGCTTAATCGTTTCAGCATATTCGATTTGACGCCCCCAGGTTGCAAAATCAGGCAGCAGGATATCTGTAAACGCGCTCACAGACCATGGGGCAGCACCGGAAGAAGCAGGAATGACCACCTCTGCGATCGCATACACTTAGACTATGTTTGGAGCGGGTTCGTCATGAAAATCAAGGAATTGTGGTTCTGGCTAAATCTTTTTTAGCGCGTTTGGCGGGTCAAATAAGCTAAAAAAGATGACGCCAGAGCCTGCCCCGCATTTCAGCGGGGTTCATAAGTCCTTGGTTTGCAATA
>JANSXW010000330.1 GCA_024742755.1 bacterium
GCCCGCCGCCGGGGCGGTGCCCTGCAATTGCTGGACCTACAGGGGCGTATCCTGCAGTCACACCCCGCCGGCCGCATTGATGAGGTGACCAGCATACTGCCGGTGCAGGCCCTGCCTGCCGGTGCCTACGTGCTTCGCTATATGGCGGACGGTCAGGTTTTGGCGGCGGAGCGGGTGGTGGTGCGGTGAAGCATCCCCCGGCGCAATACTTTCGCCGGGGTGCTCGCCCGAGCAAAGCGCACCGGGTGAAAGCCTCGTCAACGCCCAGGATTAGTGCACCCGGTGAGAACGTACCCCGCTACAATTCCTTCGCCGGGGGGACTTTTGCCGGGCAAATGCAATTTGCTAAGCAAGGTGCTTGCTTGGTGCGCTGCCCGAGCTCTTCAAAGCCTTGCTGGTGCAGAGCTTAATCCAGGGCCTTGCTAAGAGCTCTGCCCCAGCTTCTCAGGGAAAACCTGCCGGATTCCAGGATAGTGGCTTAATCAGATCGACCGCGATAATTGTAATACCGATGACAACTCATCCCAAACAACTGGATTTTTGGGTGAACAGGAATTAAATTACACCAAACTTTTGGTTTTTCTTTCACCCCAGGCAAACTGTTGCCCCAAATCGTCAAGTATGAAAAGCGCTTTTCTAACCATCCTGTACCTTGCCCTCTTCTGCACCCACGCCCACAGCCAATGGGAAGTCAAATACGTGGATACCGACTTCCCGGGCAGCCTCCACGTCATTAAAGCCATCAATGACTCCACGCTCTTTGCTATGGGAGACGCATCGGCTTGCTTCCGGTCTTATGATGCCGGGGAGTCCTGGGAGGGATTTGACACCGGCCTGGATATGGATTTCCTGGATATTGAGCGGCTTGGGGACTCGGTGCTTCTCGCTGTGGGAAGGGCGCAGATGGTAAGGTCCACAGACCTTGGGCAGTCGTGGTCTGTGGTGTACTCCGATGAAGCCGAAGCGTTTCATGCCATAGCAGCTGTTAGCGACGGTGCAGTCCTGGTCGCGGGCTATACCGGTATTTACCAGTCCACAGATCAGGGGCAATCCTGGCAAACGGTATGGTCTTTGGAAGGGGCCGGCTACGAAGGGGGAGAAATCAGCAGTTTACATTTTGCGGATCAGCAGGTGGGGCTGGCAGCAGGTCATGGATTTGCGGAGGATATCCCCGGAGGTTTGGACCGCTTCATTTTGAGAACTACGGATCAGGGGGCATCCTGGGTGGCGGGTACCGACCTGGGGGCTGATTTTCTGTTTGCACCCGGCTTGGATTTTACCGATACCCAAACGGGCTACCTTCATCTGGACAACGGGCAGTTGTTCAAGACTACAGATCAGGGCATAAGCTGGGACCTGCAGGGCGGAAATTATGGTGATGTTACGGATTTGAGTTTTGTTTCCACGGACCGGGCTTTTTCAACCTGTGCGCACCTCGTTTTTGTAGGTGGTTTTGGGCCAGAGGGTGCTATTTTGAGCACTGAAGACCAGGGCGTGAGCTGGGAGGTCTTACCTACTCCGGGCATTCCCTTGTTTGATGTTGATTTTCAAAACGATTCGACCGGGTTTGTCGTGGGGAAACATGCCCTGATCATGAAGTATAATGCCGATATTGAGGGCATAGCTGGTGCGTACCCGGACTTTCCTTCCTCCAGTTCTCATCCGGAGGCCAGGGGCTTTCATATTGAGGTCCTGCAAAATCCGTTTCAGGATTTCATTCAGCTGAGTACGGAGCAGGAAGGCACTATTGATGTACAGATTATGCTTTTTGATGCGACCGGGCGTAAAGTCATGGCGCAGCAGATGCGCGATGGGGCCTTGCAAATCCCCGCTGCGCATTTGCCGAAAGGACCGTATTTCCTGTATGCCCGGAGTGCCGATGGGGCTAAGGTGGTGCAGTTGATCAAAATGTAGTTGCGAAGATCTAACTTCTGACGTTGCCAATTTTTCCTGTACTTTTGCGCCATATTCAACCGAGTTATGGCAGTACCCGAGATCGTTTTCCACGTTGGCCTGGGCAAGGTCGCCTCCACTTATTTGCAGCACCGCTTTTTCCCGAAGCTGCAAAAAATCCACTATATCCCCACCAACCGTTACCGGCAGGTGCCGGACATCATCAAAAAGGGGAAGTAC
>JANSXW010000023.1 GCA_024742755.1 bacterium
CACCCCTATGGCTGTATTGGATTCACAAAGCAGCCCAATATCATGCGTATTCAGCTCATTCTGCCGGATGCTGCCCGGGCTGTTGCCTCTGAAGCGCAGTCCGACTGTATGGCCGTCGGTGCTGTTGCAGCAATAGACTCCCTGAGGGTGATTGATCGCCGTTATGCCCCGGCTATTTGCCTGTCCCGGAGTAATAGCATAATCAATAGTATTGGCAAAGATGACATTACTTTCGCCTTCTTCCACGAAGATGCCAGAGGGGCCACCTCGGGTGATGAGGATTTGCGTACCAACGTGGTCGATATCATTTTCCTCCACAAAACAAAGACTGCTGCGGTCAAGGTGGATACCATTGCAGCCTATCTCAATGGCTTGTATGGTGTTGGACATGATCTGTGGACGTATCAATGAGGACTCGTTACTTAACCTTACCCCCGCCATTAGTGGATAATTCCCTCCATTGATCTGCGTGATAGTATTATCCTTTATGTCCAGCACATCTGTTATCGTGCCGTTTTGGTTGAAATAGCCGACACCGTACTGCCGGAATTGTATTGGGTTGTTATCCTTTATATTAATATCGAACATACCGTGCAGATTGGTCATAATAATACCGTCTTGCAAGCTGAAAAAGATTTAGCCAGAACCACAATTCCTTGATTTTCATGACGAACCCGCTCCAAACATAGTCTTAATTTAGTATTCATTTTTACGTGTTTTGCCTTTCGTAAAAGCACGTGTTTTGTATCCGCTTTGCAAGTCTGTCCTATTTTTCGTGCATGCTGCCAGACCAAAAGCGGTTTACGCTCTACAGCGTCTGCACCAGTTGAATGTAATTGCCACAGGTATCATCCAAAATGGCAAATTTCACAGCCCCCATTTCCGTGGGCTTGACGCTAAACTCCACATCGAGGCCCGTCAGCCGCTCATATTCCGCCTCCACGTCTTCGACATCAAACTGTGTCCAGGGTATCCCGGCATCCTTCAGGGCATCCTGATAGACTTTTGAGGGTTCAAAATGATTGGGCGCAGGCTCCAAAAGCAGTTCCGGGCCGTCCTGCCCATCTTTTGAAACCAAGGTCAGCCATCTGTTGCCACCGCCCAGGGGCTCGTCTTTCTTTTTTAGGAAACCTAATTTATGGGTATAAAATTGCAGGGCTTTTTCCTGGTCCCGGACGGGGATGCTGATTAGGGTGACTTTCATGGCTTAGGTGTTTTAAAATGATGCTCGATTGCGATTGTTTTCTATCCAAATTTCATGATTACGCTCTTCGTTATTTCATTTATAAAAAGCAAGAAAATTCTGGATGAGTAAAAGCAAAAAATAAAATTAAAACTTGACAATTTCGGTCTCTACCAGGTGATAAGCCTTGTAAACGCCCGTCCACCGGCTTCCAGCCGATAGTAATACCGGCCGGGGCTGAGGAAGAACTCCGAAGGTGAAAAACGCAGCCGGTGACTGCCGGCTTCCTGATAGTGGTTCCAAAGGGTGCGGGCGGTAGTGCCGTTTTCGTAAAGCAGGACAATACGCACCGGGCCAGGCTGCCGCACGGCATAATGAATATCGAACGCCAGCCCACCATCCGGGGAAGGCTCGTGGCCCAGTAACATCCCTGCCTCGTTGGCACCGATTGGCGGGTCTGCAGGGGGCAGCAGGCCATCAAGCGGCTGCAGCCCTTCGCTGTCGAGGAGGTGCTCCGTGACTTCCGGAGGCGTACACAGCCAGTTCTGCATAACGCTGGCATAAACCGAGCGGAAATCCACCGAAAAGAAGGGATCGCCATACTGATCGGTGTTGTCCAGGTCGGGAGCTTCGCCCAGGAAATCGCTGCCCAGCCCATCGCCAAAGAGCAGCATGGGCGCGCCGGTACCGTGGTCTGTCCCGGCCGAGCCATTCTCATAAATGGTGCGGCCAAACTCGGAGAAACTCATGGTCAGGACATTCTCGCTATGCCCGGAAGCAGCCAGGTCGGCATAAAAAGCTTCCACGCTGCTGCCCACCCAATCGAGGAGGTTGGGGTGGAAATTCGCCTGATTGCTGTGGGTGTCAAAGCCGTCAATGCTTACCATAAAGACTTTGGTGCCCAGGCTGCCTTTGATCATCCGGGCGACGATCGCCATCTGTTCGGCGAGGTAGTTATCGGGATAGGCGACCTGATTGCTGCCATCGTTGTAGGCCCGCTGAATGGACTCCGAATACCGGAAGGCGCTGTTCGCCACCTGCCGCACGTACCGCAGTTCGCGCTCGAAGGGCTGATTGCCCAGGTTGCCCGACTCGTAAAGCGTGCCCGTTTGTGCAATCTGATAGAACTCTGCCGGATTGCTGATCGCCAGGGCATAATTGGCCGAATCGCTTCGGAAGATCATATTGGGCTGTACGCCAATCTGCAGGGCCGGTGGGATAACCGGGGGAGCAGTCAGAAAAGCAGGCAGGTCCTGCTCCAGCCAGCGCCCCATCCAACCGGTATTGACCACCTCGCTGCTATCGGAGGCGGAGGCCCAGATATCGGAGGAGCGGAAGTGGGAATAATTTTGCTGGGGATAGCTGACGTTGTGCACTACCTTCATGCGCCCCTCCTCCCAAAAGGGCTGCAGCCCCAATAGTTCGTTGGGCATGCCGTAGTCCTCGGACAGGGCCCAAAGGCCGTTTTCGGATACGGCAAGGGTGGGACGGATATTGTAATAAGTGTCATTGCCGCGAAGGATGACCGTATTCAGCCCATCGTTGCCCCCTTTGAGGCGCAGGAGGACCAGCACACGGTCGCCGCAGTTCGTATTCGACAAGCCCGCCAGCATAGGCCCGGGCGCAAAGGCGCTCACCGGGTAACCACTCAGGGTAAGGGCACCGCCCAGGGCAGCCAGCCCGGTCATTTTCAGAAAATCCCGCCTGCCCCATTCCTGATGCATATTTTCGTGGGCCTCGCCATCCTGAAGGCGGGTGCCTTTCTTGCGCTCCAGGTAGCGCTTGGCCTTGGGGTGGTACGTATCGTGGTGATCGTGCTTTGCCATCATTCAAAGGTTAATTGAGCTGCCATTCCGGGAGGCGGACCAGGTGAACAAATAGGTTGACAATCTGCCAGGGCACACCACCGTAGTAGAGGCTCCAGGTGCCGTCCTCAAAGTAGTTGTCGGGCACATCGCCCTTGAAGTAGAGCGTAGCCACTTCCAGCAGGCGGCCCTCCAGCGGGCGGTTGAGAAATAAGGTGGCCAGCGACTGCGTGATGACCACCGGGTCGGTTTCCTCCAGCCCCACCCGGTCGATAGCCATATCGCGCAGGCGGTCGAGGAACGCCTGTGAGCCTGTCATGCTGTACAGTATATTCTCACACCCTGACCACCGCGCGGTAAGGGTATTCTCCGTCAGCCAGCTGTGGTGCTCCGGCCAGCCCGCTACATCCACCGGATTGAAGACTTCCTGACCAAGATTGCCCGACACAAAGGTGAGGTAGCCAATCAGGTCCTCATTGTAATCTTCTTCCCAGATACCTCCAGCACGGCGAATGACGCCAACCAGGGCTTCCAGCGGGCTGCGCACCCGGGCATTGATGAAGCGGCGCTCGTAAAAATGCTCGCTGTGGAAGAGCTGCCGCAGCACAGGCATGATCTCCCAGTTATTGTCCCGGAAAGTCTGCGCCATGCCCTGCACAATGACCGGATCGGGCTCCTCATAAACATAAAAGCGGTAAAGCTTGCTGCAGATGTAATTGGCCACCTCTTCCGAACGCAGGGTGAAGATGAGTTCGTGCACTTCATCGTACCCCCAGTTGCCGCCATGCCCGAAGATCGTTTTGGTAGTATTGTCGTACAGGTTCGGATCAAAAGTAACGGTGGGGTCACAGGAGTACATATTTACCCGCCAGCCGGTCAGGGCGCGTGCCACCTCCACGATATCGTTTTGGGTGTAGCCATTGCCCTCCCCCATCGTGAAGAGCTCCATGAGTTCGCGGGCGTAGTTTTCGTTGGGCTGCTCTGCAATATTCTGATTGCCGTTAAGGAAGGTGAGCATCGCCGGGTCAATGCCCATTTCTTCCACGAAAGTGCGGAAATTGCCGAAAGCCCGCCGGTGCAGCAGGTCGTAATAATGCCACATGAAGGAATTGCAAAAGTAATCGTTCTCCCGGGTCACAAAGTGGTTGTGCCAAAACAGTGCCAGCTTAGCCCGCACGCTCTCGGTGGCCATTTCCTGTATCCAGCGGCGGAAGAAGGCGCTCTTGACTTCAAAGTAAGTCTGCATATCGTCATCCGGGTAATCATCGTAAGCCCAGTTGGCCCAGTATGGGGCATCGGGATCGGGCAGGTTGGCAGCTCCATCAAGCAGTTGGTCGGCCAGCGCCTGAGGGGACAGCGACAGCCCGGCATTGACCGTGTGGTGACCGGCTCCGAACCCCAGGCGGGCATAAAGATGCTGCACCCGTTGTTCATTCCAGGGCTTTTCCGCACTCGGCTGATAGGGCGCTAATGTATCTGGCATAGTGGCTGGTATTGAATCGCAATTCCTAAAATTAGCAAAAACCCAACAATTATTTCGTAACTTTCATGGAGCAAAGTATCTGAACCTTGAAGACGTACATCTTACCCTTATTACTGTTGCTGCTTTCAACCGTAGCAATCCCCGCTCAGGAGCTGCTTTTTGAAGAGGACTTCAATAGCTGCGACCTGAGCAGCAACTGGACAGTCAACCTCACCGGCAACCCGGATGCCATTTGGTCTGTTGGCTTGCCCGAAAATGAAAACAGCGATGGCAGCGCTATCGACGGCAGCTGTATGCTGATCATGGACGATGATGCTACGGGCGAAAACAGCCCCGCCTGGGCGCTGCAACTGGAATCCCAGCCTTTCGATGCCACCGGCTGGTCGCGGGTAACGCTCTTCGCTGATGTACATTTCCGAAATTACAATGGGCTGGATGCTTTCGAACTCCTGGCTTTTGATGGCAGTGAATGGCAATTGCTACAGCGCTTTCAGGGAGTGGAAGGGCAGACCGGCACGCAGTTCTCGGAATTCCTGCCGGTAGAATTAGACCTCACCTTCTATGCCCACGAGGCCCTGCGGATAGCCGTCCGCTACGACGATGGCGGCACCTGGGGATGGTGGGCCGGCATCGATAACATCCGGGTAGAAGGCACAGGCAGCGGCACCCCGGTCTTACTGGAAACCTTCAACCAATGTGCCCTCCCCGATGGCTGGCTCAACGAAACACTGAGCGGTCCGGCGGGATGGTCTTTCGGGATGGTGGATAACGAAAATGCCGGTGCCAACAGCAGCATTAATGGCTCCTGCATGGCCTTCTTTGATGACGACGGGCTGGGCGAAGATGCCCCCTTTTCCAAAGCGCTGCTGCTCAGCCCGGTAGTGGACGGGCTGGCCTTTTCAGAATACCGCCTCGAATTTGATGCCGTCATCCGGCAATACACGGACCTGGAAAGCCTCTCATTGGGTGTACGCGATGAAACGACTGGGCAGACAAGCTGGGTACAAGCCTATCTGGACGATCAGGGCGGCCCGCTGTTCGACAATTCTGTTCAACTGGTGGTCGACCTGTCCGAATACCGCAGCCCGCAGATGCGCCTTGCCTTCCTATACGACGATGGCAACGGCTGGGGCTGGTGGGCCGCGCTGGACAATATCAAACTGATCGGCGAAGGCAGCACCAATGACCTTTGCGAAAACGCCATAGCACTGGAACTTGATGCCCCCTGTACGCCCGGCAACAATCAGGGCAGCGTCTACACCGGCCCTGATGCCTGTACGCCGCCCGGCGCAGGCAGCTTGTGGTACCAATACACCGCAGCGGGCAGTCAGTGGGTCCACCTGCGCACTTTTGCCGGGTACAACGATGCGGTCACGGTCTTCACCGGCGATTGCACCTCCCCGGAACTGCTCACCTGTACCGACTACGATGTGCACGGCTTTACCGGCGAAGACTTGTACTTTGAAGCCGAAGCAGGCGCAACTTACTTTATCCGGGTGCATGGCCAGCGCGCTGAGTTTGGAGTGCCGCGCGGTGCCCACTGCATTCAACTGACCAACGACGGGCCTCCCCCGCCCCCGCCCGCCAATGATGGCTGCGACAATGCGCTGCCGCTGGAAGTCGATGGTGATTGTGTGCCCGGCCAGAATTACCATGCCACCTTTGAAGGGCCGGTCCCAAGCAGAAACAACAAAGCACAGGCTGACATCTGGTTCCGCTTTACCCCGGAAGCTGGAACGCCTTTGCGCATTCAATCCCAGGCCGACTTTGCCGATGTGCTTACCGTCTACCGGGGCAGTTGCGGAGCTTTGGAAGAGGTCGCCTGCAATGAACTGGGGCAGGAGCTCCTCTTTGAAGCCCCCGAAGCAGGCACGGCCTACTACCTGCAGCTCAGCGGTTTTTTTGCCACCCTCGAAGGCAGCTGCTGCGTAAAAATCGAAACGGCCCCTGAGGAACCACCGGCAAATGTCCTGTGCGGTACCGCCCTTGCACTGGAGCTGGGCGAGGACTGCACAGCCGTAGAACCTGCCGGAGCAGGCTTTTCCGGCCCTTTGTCCTCCTGCGCACTCGGGCAGTCCGATGCCGTTTGGTATACCTTCACTGCCCCGGGCAGCGGCTCGGTAGCTTTCGAGCTGGAAAGCAGTTTTGTGGCAACGCTAAGCGTTTTCAGCGGCAGCTGTGGCAACCTCGAAGAAATCTACTGCGCCACTACCCCTGATGCCTGCACGCATACCAACCGCCTCAACGGGCTCACCCCCGGCCAGCAATACTTCCTGCGCCTGGGGGCCAACAGCAGCCTCACAGGCTGGGCAGGATCGGGCGCGGCCTGCCTGCGGGTGGACGAAGCAAGCGGGGCACCTGAGGCCGCTCCCCTATCGCTTTTCGCCAATTTGGAATGCTTTGGCAACGGGCGGGCCCTGTTGTTGCTCGAAGCTGCCGGTGGCTCCGGCGCTTACACCTTTGCCGGCGTCACAGATGGCAGCCTGCTTGAGGATGGCACCGCTTACTTCGTGGAAGTAACGGATGAGGCCGGATGCAGTGCCGTGATTTCCGGAACCATCAACTGCCCGGCTACTTGTCCTTTGGATGTGGAAATAGAACTTTTGGAAGAAAATGACTGCCCCAACGACTTCAACGCTATCCTGCAGGTAGCGGCATTGGGCGGTTCCGACAGCCTGCGTTATACCTGGCAGAACGGATATGATGGCCCCCTGCTCACTCAGGCAACGAATGGAAGCTACCGGGTGACCGTCACCGACCTGGCCAATAACTGTACAGCCATAGCGGCCTACGAAATAGGAGCGATTGCACCCATTTCCGTGGAAGTACTTCAACTCAGCCCGCCCTCTTCCGGCGGCATGGATGGCAGCATCTCCGTTGCAGTCAGCGGCGGCACCCCACCCTATCTGTACGAGTGGTTGCTGGATGGCGCCTTCGTTTCCAACACCGCCAATCCACAAAACCTGGGTGCAGGCGTTTACCAGTTGCACATCACAGATGCCAATGGCTGCACCTTCAGCGCTGACGACATTGAGCTGGGGACGCCTTCCTCCACCCATTCGGAGCCGGTGAATGCCCGCATCAATGTTTATCCCAACCCGAACCGCGGGCTATTTTACGTAGATGCGGAGGATTTACCCGCTCCGGTCACTCACCTGGAAGTGTACGCTGCTTCCGGGCAGTTGGTCCGGCGCGTGGACATAGGCGACAACTGGGAACCGCCCTATGCCGTCGACCTGTCGGGCAGCAGCACGGGGCTATACCTGCTCCGGGTGTTTACGGAAGCAGGCATTGCTCAACGAAGGGTAATAGTGGGGCGGTAGCGTTTGATTACCGCACAATTGTAATTGGCAGCGCCTCACCTGTCTCCGTGCGCACCCAGTACAGTCCTGCGGGCAGTGCCGAGACATCCACAGAGGTCACCTTAGTACCCAATGCTATAGTTTGAAGCCATTGCCCTGTGCCATTGTATATTTGCAAACGCTGTGGCAACGATTGCCCGTAGGCCCTAATCCAAATACGATCGCGGGCCGGATTTGGAAACAGCGCAATTTCATCGCTCAGGGAAAGGCCTGTTGACCCACTGCTGATCAGCACCACCTCCTCACAATAAGTATGCTCCCCCCAGTCATTACCGGCCGTAAGGCAAACCATGTAAGTGCCGGATGCTGCATAGGTATGCTCCGGGTGCTGCGCTGTACTGCCTTGCCCATCGCCGAAGTCCCAAACCCAGCTCGTGGGGGTATTGGTGGAGACATCCGTGAAAACAGCCTGTAGTTCGGCCGTTTCGTAGGCAAAGGCGGCTGCGGGCGTGAAGTCCGGCAGCTCGGATACCATTATATTTTGAACGGTATTGGTGATGATGGGCGGATTGAAGTCGAAGTAAATCCCGGCGGTATTTTCAAGGAGGGTATTTTCCTCCAATCCGGGCAGGGTTTCGATTTCGAATTGCACAAAACCGTGGCTTGCCGGCTCATTGGTGGTGCTGTCGGGCAGCAGGATGTCCCGGAAATGGAACTCCAGCCGGCCGTCTTCATACAGTACGGCCTCGTAAGGGTGGCTGCTGCTGCCGGGCGCAAAAGTGGCCCAGTCTAGATCCTCCGACAGTTGATCGCGCAGGACCACATTGAAGGCCGTATCCGTGCCTGTATTCTGAAAACGGATGGTGTACAGCAGGGGCTCCTCAAACAGGGTGTAGTTTTCGGTGAAGGGTGGTTGCTCCGAGCGTGCGGGGTGCACCTGCTTGTCATTGGGATCGTACGCACAGTTGATGATGGAAGCAAAGCCAAAAGTCACTGCGGGCAGGGCTCCCCCGGAGGCATTGTAAGGAACTACACCTACCGGAATATCAAGGGCCGAACCGATGAATTCCACTCCGGCGATGACCATGCTCAACGCTACGGAGCGGCTCTCTCCTGGCTGCAGGGTTTCAAAATCCCAAAACAGGGTATCGCCTGACACCTGAGCCGGCACGGGCGTGGCTTCCACCAATTCCGCCAGTTCATTGAGGACCAGGTAGGCCTGACCATCGAAGGGCCAGCAGCCGTCATTGGTGTAATTGAGCCAGAAGGGCACGGTAAAGCCGCAGCGGGTGGGCGCAGAGGCCAGGGTAATGCCTGCTTCCGGCTCTTCTGTATTCGGGCTTACGCCAAACTGCAGGCTGTCAATGGGGGTGCCATCGAAGGTGATTTCGTAGCTCCCGGGCGTTGTGGTCAGGGCCCAGCATTCTTCGAGCTGGGGGCTGATGTTGTAGGTGCCTTCTGCTCCGTATACGGTAAACCGCCCATCTTCATCTGTGAAAACCGCCAGGGCCTCAGGCTCTACCGTAATTGGAAAACGGTCAAGAAGGACTTCCTGCGTATCGCGCTGGCCATTGGCGTTGACATCAAAGAAGACTTGCCCGGAAACGCCCACGTCGTTGGCCAGATTATAAGAGACAATGACCCGATCGATACCGCCATTCGGAGGGCTCTCTGCATTACCTACTATATCGAGGTCCCCATCGCCATCGATATCTGCCAGTTCGAAGCCCCGCACCGCAATAGCTCCATTTGGGATGGGCAAAGGAGGCAGAAAATCACCATTGCCCTGCCCTTTCAACCACTGCATGGGAAAGTCCTGATACCCTGAAGTCACAATGTCCTGCACCCCGTCACCATCGTAATCCGTCAGTGTGAATTTTTCCATAGCCGGCCCCCCAACGTAGATATCCTGCTGCGCCCCCAAATAGCCGCCCCCTGTACCTGGCCACCAGGCGATCCGGTCTTCTCCCCCAAAACTGTTATCCGCAGAAACGATGATATCCATTAAGCCGTCCTCATTCAAATCAGCGGCCTGTGCATAGAGCGCCGTTGTTATGTTCGTGGTCAGGGTATGAAGGTTGTAAAAATCCCCTGCTCCCAGGTTAATCCTGTAATCGATTACCGGGTCTTCGCCCTTGCAGACGACGATATCTGTAAGCCCGTCGCCGTTGAGATCAGTGGGAAGGACATCGAGTACCCCTTCGACTTCCTCCCAAAGAAAGATAGGGTCGCCCCAACCGGTTCCGTTATTAGGTACCCACCCTACGTAGCCGGTAGGCTGCCCGTTGAAGCTCGGGGAGGCCCAAAGCATATCCAGATCGCCATCGCCGTCCATGTCTGCCATCTGAAGGTCCCGCTTGTAAAAATAGTTGCTCTCGAAAGGAGGCGTTTCGGTAAAGGTGCCATCCGTATTGTTGATGTAAACGCAATAGATGCTTTGGTTGGTGGCATTGTCCTGCACACTGCCCGCAAGGACATCCGGCCAGCCGTCGTTGTTGTAATCAAAAACAGCAATACTGGCAGGTTCATAGTTATGCCTCCTCGCAATCAGCCTGGGCTGCGAATACCCCTGGCCTTCGTTCCTAACCCAAACCAGGGCATCGCTGCCGCCAGAGCCCACGACAATATCCGGCCGGCCATCCTGGTCAACATCAGCTACTACGGGAATACCGACCTGGTATACTCCAAGTTCCAGAAGTGCAGGCGGGGCAAACGCTCCATTGCCTTCAGAAGCCAGCCAAAGCAGGGCTTCCTTCGGTGGGGCCGTACTGTTAATTCCATAAAGGATATCCGGAAAACCATCCCCGTTGAGGTCAGGCAGGTCGAGAAAGCGCTGATAGGCGGCATAATCCTGCAGCTTAATGTCCGGCCCGAAGTGCCCGGTCCCATCGTTTTGGAGCCAGCCCACTTCGCCATAGCGGTGGCAGGAAGCAAGGTCAAGATCCCCGTCACCATCCATATCCGCCGTTTGCACATAGTAGCTGCCGTAAGCTGGCAGCAAGGTGTCCGGGGCCGAAAAGGCACCGCCCCCCAGGTTGCGGAAAAGGGTCAGCCCGGCACCGCCTTCGTCTTCAATGCGGTTGGAACAAACGATGTCCGGCAGGCCATCCCCATCAAAGTCTCCGGTAACGACCGAATTAGGGCCCAAATGGGTATCATTGATGACCTGAAAATCAGCAAAAGTGCCATTGCCCAGGTTTTCATGCCAGCCGAGGCGATGGTCAGAATGAGCGGCGACCACAACGTCCTGATCCCCATCGCCATCCAGGTCCTCTGCATGCACGCTGTTGGCACTGCTATGATCAGGGGAAAGGAGCTGAGCATCGCCGAAGGTGCCGTCACCCTGACCGGGCAACCAGGATACGCCCTGGTTTTCCCCGATAAGGGCATCCGTCTGACCGTCACCATTGAGGTCGGCAAGGTAAAGGTCTGTCACAAGCCCGGCGTCGTAAATGATAGTGGGCGGCCCGAAGGTACCATCGCCATTATTGAAGTGGATCCCAAAACCTGCCTGGTAGGAAGCAAAAAGCAAGTCTTCGTCCCCGTCGCTATCTATATCGAAGCTGGTCAGGGAGCGGTAAAGCCGGTCGGCAAAATCAATGGGGTTTTGATGGCCAAAGGTGCCATCCTCAAGCTGCGGGAGCCAAAACAGGCGTTTATCCGTACCACAAATAACATCGGTGCGGCCGTCGCCATTTACATCTGAGCCTATGCTGAACTGTACGTTCCCTACTTCGTCAAAAAGATCAATAGCAGGTGCATACTGGGCCTGAAGCCCTGCAGTAAAAAACAGGCTTACTACTACTAACTGGAGTTTATTCATCGTTCGTTTTGGTTTAGCACGGCAAGGTACGGCTTTTGGCAGACACACCATAGCAAGGCCAATCAAAGTGTTTCAAAAATTTGATTGGCACTTCACCTCAGCTGCCATCAGGCTAATAAAAAAGCAGGCCTGATAAAAGAAAACCGCAATGCTGACTGATAGGCGCACTGGCAGGCGCAACCCTTGAGGCTCTACTTCTCTATGATGCCCTTTTGCCTACCGGTCCCGCCACTGATTGGCAAACATCTGCCATACCTCGTCCTTATTCACCGGATTGGCGGTGATGGTGACCGGCTCATTGCGCACCGGGTGGACAAAGGACATGGACCGGCAGTGCAGGTGAATGGAGCCGTCCTTGTTGGGCGCAGGCGCACCGTATTTCACATCGCCCCGGATGGAGCAGCCAATGCGGGCCAGCTGTACGCGGATTTGGTGAGGGCGGCCAGTCAGTGGATTCACTTTGATCAGGTGGTGGTTGCCCACTTCAGCGATTAGCTCGTAGTCGAGCTCAGACTTCTTAGCGTCCTTATTGCGGGGGCGAACGGAGGCATGGGCAACGTTGCGGCTGCGGTCTTTGTCTATGTAGTGAACCAAATGACCGGATAACGGGTCCGGGCGCTCTTCGGTAATCGCCCAGTAGGTCTTTTGGATTTCGCGCTTCTGGAAGAGGGCATTCATACGGGCGAGCGCCTTGCTGGTCCGGGCATAAATTACAACCCCACTCACCGGACGGTCGAGCCGGTGGATGGTGCCCAGGAAAACGGCACCCGGCTTGTTGTAGCGGTCGGCAATGTACTGCTTCACAAACTCGCTCATGGGCTTGTCCTCTGTGATGTCCCCCTGCACGAGCATGCCCGCCGGCTTGTTGACCGCAATCAAATGGTTGTCCTCAAAAAGTACTTGTAGTCCTTGCATAACGCTGGCTAATTATGGGACGAAGGTAATTCTTTTTCTGTATCTCCCTCCACCGCTTTCCCGGCTTCCGGCAAATCGAACAGACTGGAGGACCCTGCCCCAACGCTGATAATGGACCGCATCGCATCTTCCGGGCGGGTATTCACGTACTTGACATCCTCTTCTTTCATGTGGAATACAAAGCCGTTGGTGGGATTAGGCCCGGTGGGGACAAAGACGGTGACGTAGCCATTGCCCAGCTCGTCATCGGTCACAAAGCCCGTCATCAGGGTGCCATTGCCAAAAGGATCAACGAGGACAACCTGGGAGAAAGGCACCTTTTTGCGCCCCAGGAATTGCCGGACGGTTTCCCGTAGCACCCCATAAAATGGCAAGTTCATCAACCAACGCTGCTCGAAGTTGGCAAACATTTTACCGCCAGAACTGGTGCGCACCACCAGTCCGAGTGCAAAAAAGAAGGTGAGGACGATGGCCAGCGCCAGAAAATCCAGGAACCAGCCCGGCAACTCTTCCGAAAAAGGCAGCAGCGCGCGGACCGGCGAGACCATATTGGTCATGAAGTTGATCAGGATGCGGACCAGGAAAAAGAAAAGGGTGAGGGGCAGAATAACCACCAGCCCCCCAATAAAAGTGGTTGCGAAAAATCGGCGCAGGCGTCTAAAAATCCGCATATAGCGGTGGGGCCGCCTGCGTACCTTTTCGGGAGGTTCTATCATACATTATGCGTTCGTCTGATATTGTTGTTCGTAATAGGCCTGGTAAGCCCCTGAGGTGACCCGCTCCAGCCATTCGGTATTGCCAAGGTACCACTCGGCGGTCTTGCGCAATCCTTCTTCTGCCTGAATGCTGGGGGCCCAGTTGAGCTCATTCATCAGCTTGGTGGCATCAATGGCGTAGCGGCGGTCGTGGCCAGGCCGGTCCTTCACGAAAGTGATCAGCGCCCGGGAAGTGCCCTGATCGCGCCCCAGCAAATCGTCCATAACATCACAAAGCTGATGTACCAGGTCAATGTTTTTCCATTCGTTGTTGCCGCCGATGTTGTACGTTTCGCCGTTTTTGCCTTCGTGGTAAATGAGATCGATGGCCGAAGCATGATCTTCCACCCAAAGCCAGTCGCGGGTGTACTTGCCATCGCCATAAACCGGCAGCGGCTTGTTGTGGCGGATGTTGTTGATCATCAGCGGCAGCAGCTTTTCTGGAAACTGATAGGGGCCGTAATTGTTCGAACAATTGGAGATCACGATGGGCAGCCCGTAGGTATGGTAGTAAGCCCGGACGAGGTGGTCTGAGCTTGCTTTGGAAGCCGAGTACGGCGAGCGCGGATCGTAGGCCGTTTCTTCCGTAAAGAAGCCGGTTTCGCCCAGCGTGCCGTAGACCTCATCTGTGGAAACGTGGTAGAAGCGCTTGCCGGAAAAATCGCCCCAGTGCTGCTTAGCGGCATTGAGCAGGACCACCGTGCCCACGATATTGGTTTCGATAAAGCTCATCGGGTTGGCAATAGAGCGGTCTACATGAGACTCTGCAGCCAGGTGGATGACCCCGTCGAAATCATGAGCAGCGAAGAGCTCCTGCATGGCGGCAGCATCCGTAATATCCGCTTTCACAAAAGTGTAGTTCTCTGCGTTTTCGATATCCTTGAGGTTCTCCAGGTTGCCTGCATAGGTAAGGGCATCGAGGTTAACGATGTGATAATCGGGGTATTTGCTGACCATCAGGCGGACCAGATGCGACCCAATAAACCCGGCACCACCGGTAATGAGGATTGTGGTTGGCTTAGACATGTTCTTTGGTTTTGATTTGCGGTACAGTGGTTTGGTGTGTTTGTGGACGTTGGACGACAAAGCTAACGAATTCCTGCCGCTGTTGCCAGTCCTGATGCGAGTGATTTTCCTACCTTTGCAGGAAATCAGAACCACTCTACCTATGCGTACGTACTTTTGGCTCTTTTTGTTGCTGCCCCTGTTGTCTTCTGCTCAGGAATACGGGGAGTTTGACCTCAACCGTGGCAACGGCATCCTGATTGACTTCACTTACGGCTACCATACGCCTGGCGGTGACCTCAGCAAGCGCTTCGGCAACCACTTCAGCGTAGGCACCGGGGTAGCGTTCATTACAGATAAAGGCAACTGGCTCTTTGGGCTGGGCATGAGTTACTATTTTGGCAATGAGGTGGCCGAAAATCCACTTACCGCCCTGCTCAATGATCAGGGCGGGATCATTGGCAACAACCGGGGCTATGCCGATATACAGCTCAGAATGCGCGGCTACTACTTAGGCGGATATGCAGGGAAGCTGATCCCGCTGGGCTTTTCTAAAAATCCCCGCTCCGGGCTGCGCGTGACGGCCAGTGCCGGCCTGCTGCAGCACAAAATCCGAATTCAGGATGACCCCTTGAGTTTCGTTCCGCACCTGGACGACGAGTACAAAAAAGGCTATGACCGCCTCAGCAACGGGCTGGCCTTCACGGAGTTTATCGGCTACCAGGTCCTGAGCACCAACAAACTGATCAACTTCTTTGCTGGTGTGGAATTCACGCAGGGCTTCACCATGAGCCGCAGGAGCTTCGATTTTGCCACCCGGCAGCAGGACACTGCCGAACGGCTGGACCTGAATGTCGGCTTCCGGGTAGGCTGGATTCTGCCTTTCTACGTTGGAGAGCGGGCTTCTGAAGAAATCTACTATTGATGTTTGGGTACACCCTGGGGATTTACCTGTACGGGCTGGCCCTGCAACTGGCGGCCTTGTTTCACCCCAAAGCCCGCAAATGGGTTGAGGGGCGGCAAAACTGGATGGACCGGCACCGGCAGATGAGCGCAGATTTGCCGGAGGGCCGGCCGCTGTTTTGGTTCCATTGTGCTTCTCTGGGAGAATTTGAACAAGGGCGCCCGCTTATTGAAAACCTCAGCACGCGCGAGCAGCCGCCACTTATTTTGCTTACCTTTTATTCTCCTTCCGGATACGAAATACGCAAAAATTACCCGCAGGCGGATGTGGTGGCCTACCTTCCGCTGGATACGCCTGCACAGGCCAGGGCTTTTGTGAATATCTGGAAGCCGCAGCTTGCCATTTTTGTGAAGTATGAATTCTGGTTCAATATTTTGCAGCAGCTGCAAAAGCAGCATATCCCTACCTTGCTAATTTCCGGGCTTTTCCGGCCCGGGCAGCTTTTCTTTAGGCCCTACGGAGGGGCTTTCCAACGCATCCTTGAAGGGTTTAGCCATCTTTTCGTACAGGATGAAGCCTCCGGGCAGCACTTGTCGAATGCAGGGATTGATCAGTATACCGTGGCGGGCGACACCCGCATTGACCGCGTTCAATCTATTGCCGCTCAGGCGCCCCCTATACCCTTAGCCGCTGATTTTTGCCAATCTGCCCCTGTCCTGGTCGTGGGCAGTTCCTGGCCGGAAGACGAAGCCTGCCTCCTGCCCTACCTCAATGAGGAGCTCCCCGCAGACTGGAAAGCCATTATTGCCCCCCATGAAATTTCGGAAAACCACCTGAAAAACATTGAGCAGCAACTTGCCCTGCCCTGTATCCGTTTCAGCGCAGCCGAAAATGCCCCGGACCAACTGAACAGTGCAAGCGTGCTGCTTATTGACAATATCGGTATGCTGTCTGCCCTGTATCAGTACGGGCGGATTGCCTACATCGGGGGGGGGTTCAAGACCGGGCTGCACAACACCCTGGAGCCTATCGCCTTTGGGCTGCCGGTGCTCTTTGGCCCTCACTATCACAAGTTTGAAGAAGCCCGCTACCTCGTGGAAGAAGGCGGGGGATTTGTGATTGAGGATGCACGAACCCTATCCGAAACGCTCCGGAAACTTCAGGAGCCGGAGGCCTATCAGAAGGCCGCCGGCACGGCACTCCGGTACATCACACAAAATCAGGGCGCCACCCAAAAAGTGCTGCGCTGGATAGAAAGTGCCGGTTTGTAGACCTTTTCTGCTTTACCATTGTTCGGGCATATTCCTATATTTGCGGTTCGGTTGAACGGCACTTTCAGCGACTCAAAATTCCATTGACCTACTATAGATTATGACCTCTAACCTGACGGCTTTCACGGCATTTGAACAGCAAAACATCCTGATCATTGGCGATGTGATGATCGACCGCTACCTCAATGGCAGCGTAGACCGGATTTCGCCCGAAGCACCGGTGCCCATTGTGCGGCTCACGGGGCAGGAAGACCGTCTGGGCGGTGCCGCTAATGTAGCCCTCAACCTCAAAGCACTCGGGGCAACCCCCTACCTCTGCTCTGTCATCGGAGCAGATGAAAATGGCCATCAGCTTAGCCGTCTTTTTCCCGAAGTACAACTGTCTGACCGGGGCCTTTTTCAGTCTTCGGAGCGGCGCACCACCGTCAAGTCGAGGGTCATTGCGGGCAATCAGCACCTGCTCCGGGTAGACGCCGAAGACACGCACCCCCTTTCCGCCACAGAACAGGAAAACCTGCTTCATCTGATTGTAGACCTGCTGGAGCAAAAGGAAATTCACGCCATCCTGTTTCAGGACTACAATAAAGGTGTGCTGTCTTATCCGGTCATCCGTGCCGTCATTCTGGAAGCCATCAAAAGGGATATCCCCACTGCTGTGGACCCCAAGTTCGACAATTTCTGGTCCTATAAGCATGTGACCCTCTTCAAACCCAACCTGAAAGAAATCCGGGCCCAAATGCCCTTTGAGGTACAGCCCACGCTGGAGGACCTGAACAAAGCGGCCAATCACCTGCGCAGTAAACTGGGCAACCCCTACAGCCTGGTTACCCTTTCTGAACGGGGTGTTTACCTCAACAACCGGGGGGAAGGGCAGACCATCCCCACCCATCCCAGGTCCATTACCGATGTATGCGGTGCCGGAGACACCGTCTTTGCGGTCGCAGGTCTTGGCCTTTCGCTGGGCATGCCGCTGGAGGAAATCGCCCGCCTGTCCAATCTCGCAGGAGGGCAGGTGTGCGAACGGGTAGGCGTCGTGCCCGTAAACCGGGAGCAACTCGAAAAAGAATATCAGCAGCTTTTAAGCGAAGGAGAGATTTCGTAATGTGGATTGCTAAAGGCTTTCTTTCGCTGGACCTAAGTCTGGATTTTTGCTACATTGATAAGGCATCATGCGCCCGGGAGTCGCCTCCCACTCTATTCTAAATCAAAACCCTGGATTAAGCTATGAAAAAAACGTTTACCCTATTCCTCTTGTATTCGCTGTGTTTGTCCTCTGCCCCGGGAGCGATCCCTTTTTGGCAGGTCCATTTTGAAGCCGGCCTGCCTAACGGATGGTCCACAACAGATGCTTCCGGTCAGGATGTATTGTGGAATTACTGCAATGACTTTGCGGAGTGCCTGTCTGATCAGGGCCCCATTGAAGGCTTTTATTCCGAATCGGCTGCCGATGGTTTTATGCTGCTCAATTCCGGTGCGGCCGGCCCTTTGCCAGGCAATGGGCACATCAGCCGGTTGCGCAGCAACAGCATTGATTGCTCCGGTCACGAGCGGGTCTATGTGCAATTCCAAACCAGCATCGCTACCGATAATGAAGCGGCCTTTCAGAAAGCCGTGCTACGGGTCATCACTCCGCTTGGCGAATCCACCTTCCGCCCCTTCCCTACCCTAAGGCGCAATGCTCAGCAACTGGCGCCAAACCCCGACATTGCCCCGGGCCGCCCCTACGTTGTGACTTTCGACATCACCAACCTGGCTGCCGGGCAAAGCTCCGTGGAGCTGGAATGGGAATGGGCTGCCAATTATGAATTCGCCTGGATGATTGATGATGTGATACTCACTGAGCATCACCCTGCTGCTCCCGATAATGCGGTCTTTTTCGAACCCTTTGAGTTCGGGGATAATGGCTGGACTTCCAACGTCCTGTTTTTCAGCGAAAGCGACTCCACCTGGCAGTGGCGGTACGGTGGTGATGCCAGCCGTGGCCTGGGCGCCGATCAAAGCGCATTAGGGCCGGATTTCTTCATCCATTCTGAGACAGCCGTGGATGGCGCGATGCTCTTTGATGGGGACTACTATACCACACTGGGCAACGAACCCGGACAGCAGTTTCACATCTGCGAACTGATTTCGCCAGTCCTCGACCTTTCGCAAGCCAGCAAACCCCTGGCCTTGTCTTTTCACCAACTGGCCTGGCTGGGCAATACCGCTTTCAATGCCCCCTCTTCCGATGGCACCCGGTTTATTACTTCCTTTTCGTACAGCACCAACGGAGGCGCCACCTGGAGCGCACCGCAAGGCGTCAACCCCTACCTCACCCCGGTAACAAGTGCCAATGGCAATCAGCTTCCGCCTTACGACAACCGGGAGTATTTTCCGCTGCCAAATCTGGAGGGTGTAGATGAATTCCGCATCAAATTTACCTGGGCGGGGGATTTTTACTTCTGGGCCCTGGATGATATCGCTCTGGAAGAACGCCCCGACAGCGACCTTCGGACCAACCCCAACTTCTTTACCCGCTTCCCCAATATGCAAACTCCGGTGGGCCAGCTGACGGATATCGCCCTCCAATCGGACCTTCAGAATATCGGAAGCACCAATGCCACGATCGTTACCCGCAGCTTTCAGCTGACCAATCCCGAAAATGAAGAGGTTTTGTTCTCAACGGAAGAACCGGTGGCGGAAGTACTGGGTGTCAACGAGCTTTACGAAAACCTGCCCTTCGAGGACTCCATGCCCTCATCCGTGATTCCGGGCACCGGCATGTACCGGGGCACTTACGGGGCCAGCCACATAGAACCAGACCAGCGGCCGGAAAATGACAACGTCAGCTGGAGTTTTCAAATTACCGATTCTACCTTTGCCAAAGAGGCAGGGTTCACCCGGGATATTGCGCCGGTGGAACAGGTAGACTACAGCTACGGCAACTGCTTCTTTATACCCAATGGTGATGGGTTGTACGCCCGCTATGTCTCTTTTGCTGTAAGCAATCCGGTGCCGCTCGCCAATTTCAGCCGGGCAGTCAATGTAGTCCTGCACGAGTGGGCAGGAGACCTGAATGACAATAACGAGGCAGACGCTGAAGAACTACAGGAGATCGGCATTAACCTCTATCCATTTGACGGGACAGAAGGGCTGGGCATGATCACGCTTCCGGTATCCTTTGAAGGTGAAGGCATACCCTTGAAGGACAGCACTTACTACATCATCAGTGTACGGTACAATGACCCCACGCCGCCCCTGCTTTTTATGCTGGCAAGCGACACAATTGATTATACGGCAACGGTTGCTGCGCACAATTCGGCTCCCGGGCTTGTTCCACAGTACGCGAGCGCATTAGACGTTGGCAATGACGGGACCTTCAGTATGCTCGGTTTTGGGTACAATATCGTGCCGGTGGTAAGGCTGCATATTGGCGAATCGCCTATATTGACCCAGACTGCTGAAACGGGAGCCCGGGCAGTGGCCATCACAGTAAGCCCAAATCCTGCCGATGAGGCTTTTGAGGTCCACCTAAAGGGGGATTTTGTTGCGAAAGAAGCCAGTTTAAGGGTTACAGATGCCTCGGGCAAGACAGTTCTTGACCGGGAAATTAAGGATTCTCTTAATAAAAGTTTTACATTTGCCGCTCGTCCGTTGCCTTCCGGTTGGTATACCGTCCGGCTTGAAACGGCTGAAGGCAACTTTACCAAACCCCTGATTGTTCAGCATTAAATGAAAGCATACCCCGGAAGCTATCTTTTCCGAAACCATCCATTGAACATCAAATTTCTTCTTATATATGAATTCACGTAGACTAATTACAATCACCTTATTTATGTTGGGCATGGGCGTTTTCACAACGCTGTCTGCTCAGAATGTACTGCTTTCCGAAGACTTCGCTAACGGCATCCCTGCTGACTGGACCAATGAAGATGCTTCAGGGAACAATGCGATTTGGACCTGGTGTAATGACCCGGCAGCCGGACAAGGCGATGGTTGCCCCGCTATCTGGAATGATCAGATCAACCAGCAGATGCCATTTGCAGCGGAGACTGCGACGAACGGCTTCGTAACCGTTGACTCTGATGCTGCGGGTGGTGCAGTAACACACGTCAGTGAGCTGACTATTGCCCCTCAGGACTTCTCTGCTCAGGATGCAGTATGGATTACTTTCCAGACACACATTGGCGTTTTTGCCTTCTCTGCAGAAGACAATGCTATCATTCGCGTCAGTAATGACGGAGGTACCAACTGGGATACCTACACCGTATTCCCTGGCCTGACTACCGGCGAACGTTGGTCCGAGAACCCCGAACAGGTACAGCTTGATATCTCTGCCACTGCGGCTGGTGAGTCAGATGTACTCATTCAGTGGCAGTGGACCGGTAACTGGGAGTACAACTGGAATATCGACGACGTATTCATTTACGACGCTGACCCACGCCCAGCCAATGACATGCGTGTGAACAACTTCCACGCTGTAGCACCCAACTTTGCGACGCCTGCTTCTCAGGTGACACCATTCGGCTTCATTGCTGACATTCAGAACCTCGGTGCCCTACCACAGCAAGATGCAACGCTTACCGTTTCCATTAGTGATGCGGGTGGCGAAGTATTCTCTGATGAACTCGTATACGCTTTGGTCGGTACGGATTCTGTGGCAGAGAACGTTTTCTTTGAAGAAGAATTTGTTCCTGATATGATGCCAGGTGCTTACACCGGTCAGTACGAGCTGACCCTGGGCGAAGCAGATGCTAACCCGGAAGATAATGTGCGGCCCTTCTCCTTCATTGTCACCGATACCCTCTTCCAGCGTGACAGCGGTGAAGGCCTTGGTGGTACACGCCCGGCTGATGACAACGACTTCAGCTATGGTAACGTATACTACGTCACTGAAGGCGATAACACTTTTGCCCGTTACGTAACCTTCGGTGTGAGCAACTTCGATGAAGTGGCTGGTTTTGCGGTATCGACCCTCCTGTACGAGTGGGCGGGCGATCTTGACGGCGATGGTCTTGCTGCCGGTGACGAGCTGGAAGGCCCTATTGCCTTCAACAGCTACGCTTTCACAGGTGAAGAGACCGGCCCCCTGGTAACCATCCCGGTTGATATTGACGAGAACTTCCCTGCCCTGAAGGACGATACCTACTACATCATCGTGGTGCAGTTTGCACCGGATGATGATGATTCTGATCTCTTCCTGAGCACCACATCTGACATCGACTACTCTGCGTCAAACTTCTATCAGGACTCTGTAGGCAACAAAGCCATTCCTTACGTAGCCCTTGATGTGAGCAATGTAGGCGAATTCTCACTGGTTGGCTTCGGTCTGGACAACATTCCTGTAGTTCGTCTTTCTATTGGTTCAGCAACCAACAACACCGTTGCTCAACTGCCGGAAAACAGCCTTGAAATTATGCCTTCTCCTGCCAATACACAGTTCCAGGCAATTGTAAACCTGGAAACACCTGCACAGGAGGTAACGGCTACACTGTTCAGCGCGAATGGTCAGGTTGTGGAAACCCGCAACCTGAGCAATATTCAGCAGACAACGCTGGACTACAACGTCAGCAACCTGCCCGCTGGCAACTACTACCTGCGCCTGCAGACCGAGCAAGGTATCCGTACCCTGCCTGTTGCGGTACAGCACTAATTGAGATTATCATAACTCAATAAGGAATGCCCCGGTGGACACTTGTTCCGCCGGGGCATTTTGTTTTGTCTGGCAGGATAGCTTACTGCTGCGCTTCCCAAACCGGGCTGCCTGCCCGTACAGCCGAAACGGCATTCTTTACCAAATCCACCGCCCGCTCAATATCTTCCGCCCGGGTAAACCGCCCCAGGCTGAACCGCAGGGAGCTGTGCGCCTCCTCTGCCGTCAGCCCCATCGCCCGGAGTACGTGGGAAGGCTCTACCGATGCCGAGGTACAGGCCGAACCGGAAGACAGCGCCAGTTGCTGAGCGAAGCGCATCATGACCGTATCAGATTCCGTAAACGGGAAAGCGATATTCGACACATGCGGCAAACGATGCTCCGGGTGCCCGTTGAGAAAAGCCCGGGGCACTTCCCTGAGCAGTTGTTGCTCCAGTTGGTCACGCAGGGGGCGCAGGCGCTGAGCCTCTGCCTCCATTTGTCCCTTTGCCAAAGCGGCGGCCATACCAAACCCTACAATGCCCGGCACATTCAGCGTACCCGACCGCAGGCCCTGCTCGTGCCCGCCACCATGCACCTGAGCGGCCACGCTCACCTTGGGCTGCCGGCGGCTCACATAGAGCCCTCCCACTCCTTTCGGGCCGTACATCTTGTGGGCAGAGAACGCCATCAGGTGCACACCAGCTTCCCGCGGATGGCAGGGCAGCTTGCCCACTACCTGTGTCGCATCGCTCATCAGCAAAGTGCCATGCTTGTCACACAGGGCCCCAATCTGCTCCATTGGCTGCAGCACGCCGGTCTCGTTGTTGCCCCACATTATGGACACCAGCACGGTATCCGGGCGAATGGCTGCTTCCAGTTCGGACAAATCGACCAGCCCATCGCGCTGCACATTCAGGTAGGTGACCTCAGCCCCCAGTTGTTCGGCCCGGGCGCAGGCATCGAGTACGGCTTTGTGCTCTGTTTTCAGGGTAATGATGTGGTTGCCTTTGCGGCGGTATTGCTCCAATGTGCCCAGGATGGCCAGATTGTCGGACTCGGTAGCACCGGAGGTAAAGATGACCTCTTTAGCTTCCGCGCCGATCAGGTTGGCGACCTGTTTACGCGCCGACTTAACAGCATCTTCGGCCAGCCAGCCCATCGCATGATTCCGGCTGGCTGCATTGCCCGGCTGTTCGTAAAAATAGGGCAGCATGGCTTCTACGACTTTAGGGTCGCAGGGGGTGGTGGCGTTGTTGTCTAGATATATCATCATTTTTCTGCTTAACGAAAGATAAGAAATTTTAGTTGCGCCTCCAATTCGCTCGCCGGGGCAGAATCCCTACTTTTGCCATTCGGCAAAATACCATCCAATATGTCACAAGTACAAGAATTCAACGACTACCGGGCCAAGATGAATGAGAAAATTTTGGCGGAGGATAATAAAGTTTTGAAGCGCTTTTTCAATCTCGATACAAATGCGTATCAAGAGGGTGCACTTTCTTCCAAAACTAAAGAATTACTGGGCCTTGTGGCCTCTATGGTGCTGCGCTGCGATGACTGCATCCGTTATCACCTGGGCAAATGCCACGAGCAGGGCGTGACCAAAGCGGAGGTCTTTGAGGTCTTTGCCATTGCCAATCTCGTGGGGGGCTCTATCTGCATCCCGCATACACGCCGCGCGGTGGAGTACTGGGAAGCTTTGGAGGAAGCATAGGAATAGCGGCCTTACCGGCCGAATCAAGGTATTAAGAAACGGAAGACAAGCATGAGCTATTTAGACGAATTGAACGATGTACAGCGGCAGGCCGTAACGAATACAGATGGCCCCGTGCTCGTAGTCGCCGGGCCCGGCTCCGGCAAGACCCGGGTACTGACCTACCGCATCGCCCACCTGATTGAGAAAGGGACAGCGCCCTGGGAAATCCTTGCCCTGACCTTTACCAACAAAGCGGCCCGCGAAATGAAGGAGCGGATCGGCAAGGTAGTCGGGCCGAGAGCCAACCGCGTATGGGCAGGCACTTTCCACTCTATCTTCGCGCGCATCCTCCGGGTGGAAGCCGAAAAAATTGGCTATCCGTCCAACTTCACCATCTACGATACCGATGACTCCAAGAGTGTGATCCGGTCGATCATTCAGGAAATGAACCTGAACAAAGACCATTACAACCCCAACGCCATCCTGTCGCGCATTTCTTCCGCCAAGAGCAGCCTCATCACCCCCAAACTCTACGAAAAGGACGAGGAGCTCCGGGAGCAGGACCGCATGGCCAAACGCCCGCACCTGCATGCCATTTACAAAAAGTACACCGCCCGCTGCAAACGCTCCGGAGCAATGGACTTCGACGACCTGCTGTACCGATTGTACGAGCTCTTCCAGAAAAATCCGGACAATGTGCTCGACAAGTACCGCGAAAAATTCAAATACGTGCTGGTGGACGAGTTTCAGGATACCAACCACCTGCAGTACTCCATCATCCGGAAGTTTATTCAGTATGATAAGAGCGACCGCAACATCTGCGTAGTGGGTGATGATGCCCAAAGTATTTATGCCTTCCGGGGGGCCACTATTCAGAACATCCTGGACTTTGAGAAAGACTTCGAAAAGCACGGCATCAAGGTCTTCAAGCTGGAGCAAAACTACCGGTCCACCGAGCACATCGTACAAACCGCCAACGAAATAATAGGCTACAACCGCCGGCAAATCAAAAAGACCATTTGGTCGGATAAAGGCGACGGGCACAAGATCAAGCTCATCAAAGCCATGACGGATGGAGAAGAGGGGCAGCGCATCGCGGATAACATCCTGGAGCAAAAAAACCGCCACCACCTGCGCAACAGCGAAATAGCCATTTTGTACCGGACCAATGCGCAATCCCGCGTCTTTGAGGAATACCTACGCCGGTACAATATCGCCTATAAAATCTTCGGCGGGCTGTCATTCTATCAGCGCAAGGAGGTGAAGGATATGGTCGCCTACCTCCGCCTGGCCGTCAACACCATGGACGAAGAGGCCCTGCGCCGGGTCATCAACTACCCCAAACGCGGCATTGGCAAAACCACCCTGGATAAAATCAGCACAGTGGCTGCACAGCTGGACAAACCGCTGTGGGAGTGCCTGGGGCGGGTACAGCTGAGCAAGCGCGCATCAGGTGCGATTGCCGACTTTGTGACCATGATCAAAGCCTTCCAAAAAAAGGCAGAGGGAGAAAACGCCTACGAGGCCGCGAGCTACATCGCCAAGCGCTCCGGTGTACTGGATGAGCTCAAAGCCGACAATTCCGTGGAGGGCATCAACCGTATGGAAAACGTGAATGCCCTGCTGGATGGCGTCAAAGCCTTTGTAGAGGATGACACCGTTATCGATACAGAAACCATTGCCGATAAATCCCTGGCCAGCTATCTGCAAAATATCGCGCTGCTCACAGACCTGGACACGAAAGAGGACGAGAACAGCGAGTACGTCACCCTGATGTCGGTGCACGCCGCGAAGGGGCTGGAGTTTAAATCGGTCTTTGTGGTTGGCATGGAAGAAAAGCTGTTCCCCTCCTTCATGTCGCTCGAATCACAGGATGGCATTGACGAAGAGCGCCGCCTGTTTTACGTGGCCATCACGCGGGCGGAGCAGTTCCTCACGCTTTCTTACGCCAACAGCCGCTACCGGTATGGGCAAATGCGGTACAACGAACCCAGCCGCTTCCTGCAGGAAGTCCCCCTCGAACGTCTCGAAGAAATCAGCGGTGCCCGCTCCTCTTTCGGCAGCAACCGCCCTGGATTTATGGACCGCAGTACGGATGCCGGCAATGGCAACGGAAGCAGCGGCGGTGCCAGGGTATCCGGCAGTTTCAAAAAGCCGGACCGCGCAGTCAGCCTCGGCATTGACCCCAGGGACTTCAAACCCAATGCCCCTACGGAAATCCAGGCGGGCATGAAAGTCCTCCACCTGAAGTTTGGCGAAGGCAAAGTACTAAGCATCGATGGTGGCAGTGCCAACCGCATCGCCACCATATTCTTCAAAAACGCCAGCGACCCTCAGCAGCGCAAAATCATGCTGAAGTTTGCCAAGCTGCAAATCATCGGCTAATGGAAATGGACCGAAAAACGCTGCTGCTGGAAGCCGAACAGCTCCGACGCCGCTGGTTCCGGCAGCTGCAGGCTATTGAGGGAGAACCCAACTGGCCCAAAGGATGGGAACGGCTGGAGCACCTCCGGAGCCTGATCAAGCAAGTGGAGCAGCTTGGAGACGAGGATTGGGCAGAGCAACCGGAAGCACAGCAACTCAAACAGACCGTGCAGGAGGCCAAAGACTTGTAATCCTCTTTGGAAGGGTGGCAATTACCCCTTCTTGTGAACGAACTTATTGTAGTTTTTCCGGTCGTGGCGGTCGAGGTAAGCTTCAATGAGGGACGCCCGTTCAGCGGGGGGCATAGGGTTATTGGCTTCGTACATATCGGCTGCCCGGCGTTGCCTGAGGGCTTCGTAGAGCGTGACTGCGCAGGCAACGGAGATATTCAGGCTTTGCACCATGCCCATTTGGGGGATCAGGAAATTGCCGGTGGCGAATTGCAGGGAGGCTTCGGAGACCCCATCGTGCTCATTGCCAAACAGCAGGGCGACCGATTGGGTGAAGTCAATCTCGTACAGGTCCACCGCTTGTTCACCCAGGTGGGTAGCCCATATATGATCATACCTCTGCTGTACATGGGCAAAGCAGGCGGCTACATCATGGTAGAGGTGAATATCAATCCATTTCCGGGCGCCAGAGCTGGCATTCTTCCCGATTTCAATACGCTCCTTGTCGAGGCTCGGCTCAGTGTACAATACGAAAATCTCCCGGATGCCAACCGAGTCACAGGAGCGCAGGACAGCACCGATGTTATGCGGATCGTGCACATTCTCTAAAACCACCGTGAGATTGGGCTGCCGGCGGGCGGCAACTGAAGCCAACCTTTCCTTTCTTGCTGCTCTCAATTTATCTCAAATTCGCTGACTGAAACTGGTAGTCCTGAAACTTCAGGATGTTGACATGCTTGTTCTCGAACTTCTGTATCGGCGGGTTCTCCATACCGGTAGTGGTAGGCCGGACCACCCGCTCAAAGTCGAACCGTGTATGCAACATCTGCGCCGGCTCCTGCTCCAGCTGATACTGGAACTTGGTACCATAATCGTTGAGCATACGGCCAAAGTAGCGGGTCACATCGTATGCCAGGAAGGCTTCCTCCCCGGGTGTCACGCCAAAACGGTTGTAAAACTTGCGCCTGAAGAACCGGACATCATCGGAGTAGCTGTCCAGGTAGGCATCGCTGCTGATGTGCACATTCAGGCTTTCGTAGAGGTCAAAATCAATACGCTCGTATTCCTGCCACTGCGGCATGCCATACACGACCACATGCATAGGCGATGGCTGAGCCTGAGTGGGCTCCCGGCCTGGGTTCATCGGGTTTTTAGAAAGCTTTGCCTGGCTGAGGAAGGAATAAATAAAGCTTTCATTAGACCAGGAAGGCACGATAAAAACGGTGGTATCTCCGGGTGTCATAAAGGACGACAAGTCAATATTGCCAAAACGCTCTTCGTCATTATCGTCTACTTCCACCACGTACTCCCGTAAGCGCAGAGAGTCCTCAATACGCCCCTCAAGGCGGAAAATTTCTTCCTGGAAATAGTTGAACCGGGCCCGTTCCACCTCTTTGTCTCTGGAGACCAGGACGATCTTTTTGCGCCCATAGTTCTCATAGGCATGCTGTGTGATCGCCTGACAGTGCGACTGCAAGGTAGGGCTCACCTGAATGTAGTTCGGGTTGGCCGTAGGAATATTGGCAGAAGCGCTATGCGGTGAAACATAGGTCTTGTTGTTGCGGCGGGCGAATTCAGCCACCATCTCCACATTATCACTGCGGTACGGGCCAATAATCAGGTGAGAATTGTAGAGCTCAGACCGGGTATTAAGTAATTTGCCCACTGCGGCCTCCTGCGCCTTGCTGTCCATGACGCGGACATTCAGCTTCACGCCCTGCTCATCGAGCTCATCCAAAGCCATCTGCATGCCCCCGTAGTAGTTGAGGGCCCAGGTGGAGTTGCGGAAAATCTCGTTGCTCTCCGGATTGAAGCGGTCCGAAAGGAAGGGCAGCAGCACCGTTACGTTATAGGAGGTGTAGAACTCCGTGCCGAAGTCTCCCCGCTCAATAAGTTTGGAAGGGTTGCCCATCACTTCTTCCTGCGCGATGCCCTCACCGGACTGAATCGGCGGGATACTGTCTGCGGAAATCACTTTCCACTTGATGGTATCCATGGTTTCCACCGGTGTTTCATCTACGATAACCAGCTGGCCGGTTTCAGGATCATAGATTTTTTTGCCCGGCAGCGGGTCAAGCTCCTCACCAATTTCTTTAGGCTCCTCTTCAGTTTCGGCTTTCCGGAATAAGGCACAGGAAGAGACAGTAAGCCCCAGAAAGAGGGCGATCAACAGTCTATTCCCATTCAATTGTGGAAGGCGGCTTAGTGCTGATATCATAAACGACACGGTTTATTCCTTTTACATTATTGATGATCTCGCTGGACACGGTGGCCAGGAAATCGTGCGGCAGACGGCTCCATTCCGCAGTCATCCCATCCCGGGAGTTCACGGCCCGCAGCGCAACGGTCTTTTCATAGGTCCGTTCATCGCCCATTACCCCCACCGATTGCACCGGGAGGAGAATGGTACCCGCTTGCCAAACTTCATCGTACAAGCCGAATTTACGAAGATTGTTGATATAAATCGCATCTGCCTCCTGCAGCATGCGCACCTTTTCCTGTGTAATATCCCCTAAAATCCGGATACCCAGGCCTGGCCCGGGGAACGGATGACGGCTCACAATCGCCTGCGGAACCTCTAATTCTGCGCCCACAAGCCGTACTTCGTCCTTGAACAACATGCGCAGCGGCTCCACAATTTTGAGGTTGAGCATTTCGGGCAAACCACCAACATTATGGTGCGATTTTATCGTGACGGACGGACCGTGCACGGATACCGACTCGATCACATCCGGGTAAATCGTGCCCTGCCCCAGCCACTTGATCGCCCGGTCTTCTTCTTCCAGCTTCAGCGCTTCTCTTTCAAAGACCTCTATGAACACCCGGCCGATCACTTTGCGCTTTTGTTCCGGATCAGAAACGCCTTTCAGTTCCTTATAAAATGCTTCTTTGGCATCCACACCAACCACACGCAGCCCCATATCCTTGTAAGAATGGAGCACCTCCTCAAATTCATCCTTGCGCAACAAACCGTTATCCACAAAAATACAGACCAGGTTGTCGCCAATCGCCTCGTGCAGCAGGGAGGCTGCAACGGTGGAATCCACGCCACCGGACAGCCCCATTAAGACGTGGTCGTCCCCAAGTTGGTCACGCAGGGCTTGCACCGTTTCCTCTACAAAGGCAGCCGGGGTCCACTCTGCATGGCAACCGGCGATGTCCTTGACGAAGTTCTTAAGGACCGTCATGCCATCCAGGCTGTGCGAAACCTCCGGGTGGAACTGTATGCAGTAGACCGGCTGTGCAAAAGCTCCTGTTTTAGACTTGTAGGCCGCAACATCCACATGTGCCGTGCCCGCCAGCAGTTCGAACTGTTCAGGGATTTCCATGATCGTATCCCCGTGCGACATCCATACCTGAGACCCCTCGGGCACATCCGCCAGGAAGGGGTCCGACTGATACATGCGGCTCAGTTCGGCTTTGCCATACTCTCTTTTCAGGGAGCGCTCCACCTTACCGCCCATTTGTTTGGCGATGTACTGCGCACCGTAGCAGATGCCCAGTACCGGGCGCTGCCCGATGAGTTGGTCCAGATCAGTATGCAGTGCATTTTCGTCGGCAACGGAGAAGGGGCTTCCCGATAAAATGATGCCTTTGATGGTATCGTCCAGCTCCGGTACCTTGTTGAAAGGCACAATCTCGCTGTAGACGTTGAGCTCCCGGATACGCCGCGCAATGAGCTGCGTATACTGCGAGCCGAAGTCGAGGATGAGGATTTTTTCTGTCATGGCGCGAAGATAGGATTTTCTCCCATCATTACAGCCCTTTGCCGGCAGTGGAATGGCAGGGGAGGCATGGATTAAACTTTACTCCTGCAAACCACGCCCCTGTTTGCGGATTTTACCTTCCTTGTTGAGCTGCTTCATCAGGCGGTCCAGGATGCCGTTGATGAAGTCCTTGCTTTTGTCGGTGCTGTACTGCTTGGAAATTTCCACGAACTCATTGAGCGTTACCTTGGTCGGGATAGACGGGAAGGAGGTCAGTTCGCTCAGGGCCATTTTCAGCAGGATCATATCAATGACGGCCACCCGGTCGGCATCCCAGTTGCGCAGGGTAGGCTCAATCACGGACAGCAAATCGTCACCTTCTTCAATCACCTGCCGCAGCAGACGCTCGCCGAAGTCGTCCACGGCTTCCCCCTGCGGGCGGTGTTCCTCAAAGAAGTCGCCCTCCACCGGCAGTGCCTTGATGGTTTTCTTCACCGCGCCTACCACAAGGGACTCATCGTCCACCCAGTTTGGATAATGGTCTTCCAGGAAATCGTTGAAGGGTTCGTTGTTGACCAAATGCTTGAAGAGGGACAGCAGCATTTCGGTATGCTCCTCATCGGTGTGGGAAGCCTGCCGGCTGTAAGCCCGGTACTCTTCCGTCTTGGCAAAATCCTGATAAAAGCTCCGGATATTGTCCAGATCGATACGGTTTTTCAGCTTGCGGCGGCGCAGCAATTCCTGAAAACCATCATTGCGCACCAACGATTGAAGGCGTTCATTTTCAGCCAATACAGCCGTGAACTGTTTGTCCGAATCGGAGGGCAGGAGTTTTTCCAATTTCTTGGCTTTGTCCTGAATGGCATACTCTGATGTACGCACCAGCGCCCAAAGCGTGAAGAGGTACAAATCAAAGGAGCGCTGCACATTCGCGCGGTATCTTTTGACGGCGTCGTCAAGCCCAAGCGAATGGTCTTGGCTCATGGAATAAAGCATCTGCATTACTTTAATGCGGATATTCCTTCTACTCAGCATATTTCAATATTCCCGGTTAAAGTCGTCGCAAATATACACTCTGATTGCTGGTTTGCGACATGTAGACCGATCAATTTGCCTTTAAAACAAAAAAAGCCCGGGCTGACCAGGCAAAAATCCTGACTTCAACCCGGGTATTTGGCGGCCTGTAGCGCTCCCGCACTATTGCATATAGCCGGCTTTCAGTTCTTCGTAAGTTGGCAGTTTCTTGTAATGCCATTTGCCAATGACTTTTCCATTCTTCAGCAGCACCACGCCCGGATTAGACCGGACAATGGTTTTCAGCAGGATATCATCGCCCGTGTAGAATGGATAGTTGCTGTTGGATGCCGCCTGAAACTGCTCCAGCTTTTCCGGTGATGCAAAGCTGGTTGCCCCAAACACCTTATAACCATCCTGCTGCGCCTCCGCCAGTACCGGATTGACGATGTCCGTCCAGGGGTTAAGATAGCCTTTGCCAAAGTGATAGGCCGTTTCCTCTACCTGCCGCTTGTCGATCCGGTCAATACTGCGCACCAGCTTGATGGTGTCTTCCACCGCTACCGTGTCTACTTTATAGACGGTATCACGGAGCATCTGCGTGGTGACCTCTTCCTTCTCGGTGTATAATTTATAGGCTACGACCATAAAGCTGTAGTCCGGATTATTAAGGATATCGTAGGTCACATCGCCGCCTTCCGGCCCGCCTGACAGTTCGAAGTCGCTGATTTTGCTGCGCTCCACCACCTTGGCGGTCGTATCGCCTTCCAACGCCCACTGCTGAGCCAGGTAGCTGGCCAACTCCGCCTCATAAGGTTCGCCTTCTGCACTTGGGATGCCGAAGCCGTCGGCGGTTTTTACCACTTTTACCACAGGGTCGGCCTTGATCTGCTCCAGGTCCCACTCCTCTTTCGGGTAATCCTTGTATTTCTTCAGGTATTCATCGATGGGGAACTGCGCCGTTTCACCTGTTTCCTTATTGGTCACCTTGTAGGCAATGACTTCGGCGTTGTTCTCGGCCAGGTCTTCCAGTTCCTTCTCCAGGCGGATGTTGGCTTCGTTGTGGAAGGGGCGGAAATCGGTGTGCGGAATATCCCACATGTAGTTGCTGAAACAGTAAAGCGTCAGTGCCGCAGTGCCCAAAATAACCGCTGCGGTACGCCCACCTGCGCCCATGAGCTGATGCATCTTCCCATGAAAAATCAGGAACAGGATGGAAGGCACGAGCAGGAACACGTCCTTCATAAAGGAAGTGAATGGTGCCAGCTTGATGAAGTCTCCAAAGCAGCCGCAATCGGTCACCTTCATATTGGTTTCCACATAAGGGCCCCACTGTCCAAACTGGAAGAAATTGACGCCCGCAGGCACATAGCCGGTCAGGAAGGTAAAGCCCGTCAGCACGGTAAAGAAAGCTACGAGCAGGAAGAAGGCCCAGGCCGTCAGCTTCCGGGAGGAACCAATAAGCAGCATGATGCCGAGCACGATTTCAAAGACAATCATGAACACGGAAAAGCCGATCGCCCACTCCGCCAGCTGCGGAAACATCGGCGCCAGGAAGGAGAACCAGGTACCGGAAAAGGTAGACTCGAACTCCGCGAAGTACTGCTCCATTTTGTAAGCCGTACCAAGGGGGTCTACCGCCTTCACCCAGCCGGAAAAAATAAACAGCGCCCCGCAGAAGTTTTGCAGGAAGCTGATGATCCAGTTTTCAATACGCTTGGTCGTCAACCCGATAATCAGGGTCAGCAGCAGCGCCACGGCTGCAACGGAAAGTACCAGAGTGCCTATAGTCATGATGAAGCGTTTTGTTCGTTCAGTTTGATGAGTGCAAAAATAGCATAATTGATAATGTCCAGATAATTGGCGTCCAGCCCCTCTGAAACCAGGGTTTGCCCGGCATTGTCTTCGATCTGCCGGACGCGCAGGAGCTTTTGCAAAATCATATCCGTCATGGAAGCGATGCGCATATCCCGCCAGGCTTCCCCGTAGTCGTGGTTCTTGGCTTCGAGCAGCTCCCGGGTCAGCGCCACTTTGGCATCGTAATGAGCCACCGCCTCTTCGGGGGGCAGCTCTATGGGAGCGTCTTTCGGCAGCTCCAGCTGAATCAGCGCCATAATGCTGTAGTTGATCAGCCCGCGGTAATCGTCCTCCACCCGGTCTTCCACCTTTTGCTGCTGTTTCTCCTCGATACTGCGGATGCGCCTGGCCTTGATGTACAGTTGGTCCGTGAGGGAAGCCGGCCGCAGGATACGCCAGGACGTCCCGTAGTCTATTGTTTTCTTACGGAACAACTCCCGGCACGCGGCCATGATTTCGTCGAAGGATTCCAGTGTGGTTTTCAAGGTGCGTGGTTTTGCGCAAATATACTCACTCCCGTGCCTAATTGAGAATTCCATGCGGTAAAGATGGCAATAATACCGTTACGTCCTGTTAATACCTTTGCAAGGTTTGTTAACAGGGTGTAAAAGATTAATTTCACGCCGATGCCAAACCTAAAAGATACGTACCAGACGATTAGCGGGATGGCTTCGGGCGAATTCCGCGACCGGGGCAGCAAGTTCATTGCCTACGCCTACCCGGCTTACAACGAAGACGAGTGGAAAGCCGCCCTGGAAGACGTCCGCAAGCTCCACCCCAAAGCCCGCCACTACTGCTACGCCTTCCGGCTGGGGCTGGACCAGAACAACTTCCGCGCCAATGATGACGGAGAACCCAGCGGCACCGCCGGCCGGCCCATTCTGGGGCAGATTGACAGCTTCGGGCTGACTTACGTGATTGTCATCGTAATCCGGTACTTTGGGGGCACCCTTTTGGGCACATCAGGCCTGATTAATGCCTACCGCGAAAGCACGGCGCTTGCCCTCAGGGAAGCCGATATTATCGAGCGTACCGTTGAAGAAGTCTACCGCCTGTCTTTTGATTACGGCCTGATGGGCAACGTGATGAGCAGCATCGAACACCTGCAACTCAACATGATTGGCCAAAACTTTGACACTTCCGCGACCGTCGACCTGGCGATCCGCCGCAGCGAGGCCGCCCCTACCCTCCTCCGGCTCAAAGCCGCCATCGGCAACCTGTACCTGGAGGAAGTGGATGAAGAAACCGAAGTGGAGGGGCTGGGCATTGAGTGGGTGGAAACGAGGTAAACGGCCCGGGCAAGACTGGCACCTGCCTGGCTGGAGCAGACATTGGAGCAGGAGCGAATGAACCATCGGGCATCCACGGCGCTTTTACTTTAAAGACTCTTACGCCTTGAGCCACAAGAAAGTACCCCGATTCGAGGAAGCGCAGACCCACTACATCTCCGAGCAACGGTCCCGGACGATGAGCCGCATCCGGTCGAAGGACACCAAGGCGGAAGTCCGGCTGCGAAAGGCACTCTGGGCCAGAGGGTACCGCTACCGCAAAAATGTCAAAAGCCTGCCTGGCAGCCCGGATATTGCCATCAAAAAGTACAAAGTGGCAGTATTCATTGACGGTGAATTCTGGCATGGCTACAACTGGGAAGAAAAGCAGCATGCCATCAAGCGAAACCGCGCCTACTGGATCCCCAAAATAGAGCGGAATATGGAGCGCGACCGGGAAAACACCCGAAAACTACAGGAAAAAGGATGGCTCGTCCTTCGTTTCTGGGAGCAGCGCCTGAAAAAGGAATTCAATATCTGCCTGGCCCTGATCACGGAAGCCATTGAAGACCGCCGCGCTCCTTAAGGGACACTCCTAATGTATAGTGGCTTGCAGTTTACCTGACATTCTCATTACCTTCGAATTCCGATCATTCCTTAGTTTTGGCAGTCCTCCCGACACCCCTGATTGTTTCGTACACAAGTAAACTATCTTACAATGGATTTAGTATGGAAAACCCGTGCCTGTATTGTGGCACTCCTTTGCCTGACCACTTTGCTCCCGGCACAACAGTGGGACAAAATCACCATCGACTTCCAGGATGTGCTCCTGAGCCAGGACCATCCAACCTATAAAGCCTATGCCCTGCTGAAAGACCGGGTAGACATCCGGGCGCTGGAAGCCGGCTTCCGGGCCCGTCAGCTGCCTGTTGACGAGCGTGCCCGAATCGTGGTCCAAACCCTTATGGACAAAGCCGCCTCCACTCAGCCTGTTTTTCTGGAACAACTGCGCAGCATCAAAGGCATTTCCACCGGCAGTTTACAGCCCTACTGGATTAGCAATATGGTTTTCTTCGAAGGCTCCCGTGCAGCGGTATACGCGGTCAGTGAACTGCCTGCAGTAGCTTCAGTTGGGTATGATGCTCCGGTAGAGTGGATTGAAACGGAAAGCGCCCCTGCCCCTGCACCCCCTTCTCCAAACGGTACAGAACCGGGCCTGGAAGCCATCGGTGCGCCAGCGCTTTGGGCGATGGGCTATACCGGCTACGGTACCCGGGCCCTCATCGTGGACACCGGTACAGAGCCGGACCACCCTGCGCTGACCAATCAATTCCTATACCACCTGCAGAGTCAAAGTTCGAGCTTTATCGGCGAAGATGTTATTGACTGCGATGGGCACGGCACGCATGTGGCAGGGACGATCCTTGGGCTCGACCGCCTCACCAACGACACCATCGGAGTGGCCTACGAAGCCAAGTGGATGAGCGGTATCGCCCTGAGCGGCAGCTGCGACAACAACACGAGCACCTCGGGCATTACCGGCATGTTCCAGTGGGCCCTGAACCCCGATGGCAACCCGGCCACCACCGATGATATCCCCGACGTCATCAACAACTCCTGGCGCAGCGGCTCTACTTTTTGCGATGCCGATGGCGTATTCGAGACCTACGATGCCCTCTATGCAGCCGGGATCGCAGTCGTCTTCTCAGCGGGCAATGACGGGCCCAGCCCGGAAACCATTACCCCACCAAAATTCAACAACTGGGACCTGGTGCGCCTGTTTTCTGTAGGCAACCTCAACGCCAACAGCCCTAACCTGCCCATCTCTAATGGTTCCAGCCGCGGGCCATCCATCTGTGGCGGCACCGGCTCTCTGCTCATCAAGCCGGAGGTGTCTGCTCCGGGCTCTACAGTCCGTTCAGCTTATGTTGGAGGTGGTTACTCTTTTCTGTCGGGCACCTCTATGGCGGCCCCGCATGTTTCCGGCGCCATCCTGCTGCTCAAAGAAGCCTTTCCCTACCTCACCGGCGAGGACCTGATGCTGGCCCTGTATTTCTCCGCAACAGACCTCGGCCCGGAAGGCGAGGATAATGACTACGGCATGGGCATCATCAATTTGCCTGCCGCCTATCAATACCTCATTGATGAAGGGCATACGCCGGAGCTTCCACGTTCCTTCGAGCATAATGCCCGTATACTACGGGTCAATACCCCGGAGTACAATTGCGGAAATACAATCAACCTGGAAGCAGTCATTTCCTACGCTGGCCCCGACACACTTCAGGAGCTGGTTCTGGAATATCAGGTGGGGGAAGGCCCGGTACAAACGTACGAATGGGGCGGCCTGCTCGCTCCCGGCGCAATACAGACACTGGAACTTCCCGCCATAAATATGCCGGAAGGCACCTACGAAGCCGTTGTGGGCATTGTCTCCGCCAACGGGCAGGTGGATGAACGCCCGGAAGACAACTTCATGAAAACCACAGTGGCTGTACTTGAAGAAGAGGAATCTCCGGCTATGCTAATCGGTGACTCTGTTTGTACAGGCGGTCATGCATTGCTTCAGGTCCTGACCGATGGCAATGCCGATATCACCTGGCATTCTTCCCCAACTGGCAACGCTTCATTGGGCAGCGGCTCACCCTTCCTGCTTGAAGACCTGACGGCTTCGGGCACGATCTATGCGGAAACCGCTCCCATTCGAAAGGTCGGCCGGTCAGATAACACCGGAACGAACACTCAGTTTTCTGATCAGTCCCGGGGGCTGCGGTTCAACGCTTTTTACCCCTTCACGCTAAGGTCTGTTAAAGTCTATGCCGAAGAAACCGGAGGCCGCCTGTTACAGCTGGTCAAGCCCGATGGCGCTGTCACTACCAGAATTGTCAACGTGACGGAAACCGGGGAGCAGCGAATCGACCTTAACCTCAGCGTCACACCGGGAGAAGGGTATATTCTACGCCTGAATGCGGGCAAGCCCCTGATGCTCAACAGCGGTGGATTCCAGGGTTACCCGATGGCCGTGCCGGGCGTGGTCACCATTACTTCCTCCACTTTGGGCAGCTCGGCTTATTTCTACTTCTATGATTGGGAAATCAGCTACAAAGAACGCTGTGGCCGCAGTGCGTTGGAAATTCCGGTCAGCGCTGACAGTACAGGCAGTGCACCCGCGATCAGCAGTAGCCTGGACACGGTAGACCTGGCGGTTTCCGGAACCGTAAACTTTTCGGTGTTGACAGACGGGTACACCAACTGGAACTGGTACTTTGGGGATGGAGCAACGGCCAGCGGTGCATCTGTTGACCATACTTACGATACAACGGGCGTCTATACCGTGGGGCTGACAGCCACAACCACCGAGGGTTGCACCAATGCAGCGACCCGCAGGATTGTCGTCATCGACCGTACGCCCCCTGTGTCCACTTCAGTCCAGGAGGAAGCCCCTGAGCTGCTCTTGTTCCCCAATCCGGCGAAGGAGCAGGTCAACCTGCAACTGACAGGAGGTGCATTCCGGGACGTGCAGATTACCCTTACGGATGTGCTGGGGCGCCCTTTGCAGCAACGCACGCAGGACATCGCACCATCCGAAACCGTCACCCTGCCGCTGAGCCCCTATCCGGCCGGGACGTACCTGATTATTGTGGAAATGGCCGGCAAACGGTCTGTACACCGGATTGTCAAAGCCAAATGATTTTAGTAAATTGGGAGCGGAAACGGGACATGGGTTACCCCCGGACGCTCCCAACTCATAAACACTGATCCAATGCGCCAATTGTTACTCCTGCTCAGCAGCTTTGTGCTGTGCCACGCCAGTTTAACGGCTCAGGGCCTCAACCCCGAGACGGTTGCCCCTGCACTTCAGGAAGCATTGGAAAGTGCCCCGGATGACTATCAGACGGTACAAATCCTGCTCGGCGATCAGGTAGACCTGCCAGCCATGGAAGCCCGGTTTAAGGCCAAAGCCACCCCGGTTAAAGACCGCAGCCAGATTATCATCAGCGCACTTAAGGAACATGCCAATACTCTACAACCTTCTTTTTTAGAGGCCCTTTCCGGCCTGCCCGGTGTGCGCTTGCAGGAAGCCCGGCAGTTTTGGATCGCGAACCTCGTCGCCTGTGATGTTAACCTGGAAGGCGCAGCTGCAATCAGTCAGCTTCCCGCCGTGGAATGGATGGACATCAACTGGAAAATGACTTTCCCTGATGCCTGCGAGAGCGCGCCGGCGCCCCCCTCTCCCAATGGCGTGGAGCCCGGACTGGAAGTGATCGGCGCTCCTTATATGTGGAACCTCGGCTACACCGGCTACGGCCGCAAAGTGCTCGTGGTGGATACCGGGCATGACATCGACCATCCGGCGATCGGGCACAACTTCGCTTATCAGCAAATGCCGATGGCTCAGTCCTGGGCCAATGGAGACCGCCCCTACTACTGCGGCAATCACGGCACCCACGTTGGCGGCACGATTACCGGTATTGACCGCGTGGCGCGGGATACGATCGGTGTTGCCTTCGGAGCGCTGTGGCAGGGCAGTTCCACTTCAGACTGTGCCTCTTCCGCCGGCACCGCCCTGGATGCCATTGAGATTTTCGAATGGGCGATGGACCCTGACGGCAACCCGGCTACGATCAGCGACCGCCCTGATGTGATCAACAACTCCTGGAGCCGGGACTATCCGGTACAGAGCGACTGTGGCGACCCCATTCAAAGGCAAATAGCAGATGCCGTTTATGCGGCCGGGATTGCCATAGTATTTTCTGCCAGCAATGAAGGGCCTGACCCGCTGACCATCGGAGACCCGCCAATGGAAAACTGGGACACGGTACGCATGTTTTCGGTAGGTGCCATCAATGGCAACTCCCCGAACCTGCCCGTTGCAGACTTTTCCAGCCGGGGCCCTACCGTTTGCGGAGGGGAAGGCAGCCTGCTGATCAAGCCTGAGGTATCCGCACCAGGCGTAGCAGTGCGTTCTGCCCTGGCCGGTGGTGAATACGGCACACTTGGCGGCACCTCGATGGCTGCCCCGCACGTGAGCGGTGCCCTGCTCCTGCTCAAAGAAGCCTTTCCCAACCTGACCGGGGAAGCGCTGATGCTGGCCCTTTACTACACCTGTACCGATCTGGGGCTGCCCGGCGAAGACAACAATTATGGAATGGGCGTGATCAGTCTGCCTGCGGCTTATGAGTACCTCATTCAGCGGGGCCACACGCCCACGCCCCCGGTGCAATCTGCCAATGATGTTGCGCTGCTAACCGTTGAGCAGGCCCCTTACTACTGCAGCAATACGCTTTCCACCCGGATACTCGTGGAAAACAACGGTTCTGATACGCTTTCCACCCTTGAGATCTCCTGCAGCCTGGGCGGGCAAAGCCTTTTCCACAACTGGGAAGGGCAACTCCTCCCCGGCGACCGGTCCTGGATCAGCCTGCCCGCTATGGAAGCCCCGGCCGGCACCTACACCTTCGATGTGGAACTGACCCTTGCCAATCAGCAAAACGACCTGCGCTACCTCGACAACCGGCAGAAAAAAGAAGTGACAATTCTGGACCATGCCCCTATTCCCGTGCAACTGGAAGGCGCTGCGGCCGTCTGTCAGGGCGGCAGTGCGCTGCTGCGGGCAGACTTTGATGGGGAAGCGGACTTCACCTGGTTTGATGCCCCCGAGGGCGGGCAATTACTTGGTGAAGGGCCGGTCTTGCAACTAAACGATGTGCTGAACAGCCAGGAAATTTACCTGGAGGCAACGATCCGGGCGCAACTGCCAACGCCCGATGTTTCCGACAGTGCCCCACAGGAAAGCAACGCGCAGGAAGGGCTATCTTTTGATGCCTTCCACCCTTTCACTCTGCATACCATCACCGTACGGACTTCTCAGCCTGGCGGCCGAATGCTGCGGCTGACCGGCCCCAATGACACCTACAAGACACAGATCATCCAAATTGATGAGCCTGGCATTCATACCATTGAGCTTAACTTTGACATCCCTAAGGGAGAAGGCTATAAATTGCTGCTCCTGGCCGGTGCCCCACTGCAGTATTCGAGCGGTGAAGTGGCGTTCCCCGTAGCCGAAGAGCAGGTGGTGCAAATTACCGGTGCCACCGACAGCACCGGGCTTTACTATTACTTCTACGACTGGTCCATCAGCTATGATTACTTCTGCGAACGCAGCAGCGTCTCCGTGCCGGTCAGCAACAGCACCTCTGCCGGAGGCGTGGACATCCTGGTTTCTGATGCAGTGGTAGACCTCGCCACCGAAACCGGCGAAGTAGGCTTCGAAACCATAGCTAACGGCCTGGACATCGTCAGCTGGCGCTGGAATTTCGGCAATGGCTTTATCAGCGAACTTCCGTCTCCGAGCCATACTTACACCCAAGTTGGCCGCTACCCGGTAAGCGTAGTTGTGGAAACAGCTGCCGGCTGCAGCGAATCCGCCACCCTTTGGATCGATGTTACCGATAGCACCCCTCCTGCCAACACCACAGAAGATACCACAGATTTCAACCTGACGGCCTTCCCAAACCCCGTTGGAGAAAACCTGTTCCTGCTCTTCAAGCTGCCTTACAGTCAGGATGCTTACATTCAGCTGGCAGACCTGCTTGGGCGGCCACTACGGCAGTTCGAGCGGCGGGTTTCCGATGGCGTCCCGGTCGAAGTCCAAATGGAAGATTTGCCCGGCGGCACCTATTTTGTGATTGTTGAGCTGGAAATGGGCCGCATGGTCCGGCGGGTGATCAAGCAATAATTAATTTCATATCCTAAACAATATTCCGCCCGCCCAAAGGGTTGGAGAGCCGTATGCAAATCAAACGACCCACTTCCGCTTTGAACCCTTTCCCGCTGCTTCCCGGGCTTATTCTGATGCTGTGTTTTGGCACGAACGTGGTGCTGGCACAGCCGCAGGAATTGCTCCACAAGGCCGACAGCCTTGCAAAAGCCCTTCAGTACGAGGAGGCCAACGCCACACTGTCTGCCTTCATCAAGGCATACCCCCAACGCAAGTACGATCTGGGAGAAGCCTATTTCAAAATGGCCCGAAACCATTTCCAACTTGGTCACCTGGAGACCGCGACGCAGTGCAATCAGCAATCTGCGGATTTGCGTATGGCCATTGCCCCGGATGCGCTGGGATTGAACGAGCAGCTTTCCGCCTGCATCTGTTTAGAAGAGGGGCAATACGATACCGCGCTGGAACACCTGAAAAAAGCACGCCTCTACCCTTTCTTCGACGACCCGCTCATACCTGCGGAAATTGCGCTTCTGGAGTCTGAAATTCAGGAGCAGCGCCAAGAGTACGAACTGGCACTGAAGGCCGCCCGGTCTGCTGCCGAGATCGTAGAAATCGTTGAGAGCGAAGAAGCGCCTCTCCTTGCGGATATCTATTTGCAGCAAGCCCATCTGCTGGCTACCAAACAAGATTGGGCAGCCGCAGCAGAGGCTTGTCAGGCTTCCCTGCAGATTGAGGAAAGCCCCGAAGCCCACCTGTTGCTTGGACAAGCCCTCTTAGCCATCGGACAGCCCTCTGAAGAAGCCAAGGCCGCTCTGACAAAGGCACAGGAACAGGGCGCAACAGCCGTACAAATTGAAGCCGGGCTGGCACTGGCACAATGGGAACTGGAAAATGAAAAGCCCTACGGCGTTTTGGCTCAAATTGACCGTGTTTCCCCACTGATTAACAATCAGCAGGTGAGCCGCGGACAGGATACCGGGATTCACAAACCCGGACAAAAACAGGACTACCTTATCGCAAAAATGGAAAGCCTCCGCGCGCAGGCTTACCTCATGGAGGCTTCAACCGATAGCTATGTACAGGCACTGGACGCCGCATATACAGGTTTAGAAGCCTGGCAGCGCTCGGGCAAAGAAGACACGCTGCCGGAAGACCAACTGCTGGAAGCGGGCTTGCAGGCGCTTAGCCATCGGGAAATGGAAGTTAATGAGTTCGATACCCATTTCTTAATGCTTTGCCATAGAGAGGCTCAAATCTTCTCATCGGATCCCCATGAAAAAGCCGCCCATATTTTCTTTCTGGAAACACACTCGGCTATTTTCGGTAAGTACGGGGATGCGGACACGGCCTTCATCAAACAGTTAGACTACAAAGCCATTCAGCAGATACACTCCAAACTGGCTACGGAAGCACCCGATGCTTTAGACTACAACGCTTTCCAGCAGTTTTTTGGGCCCTTTGAAGCACTATTGGCCAATAAAAAATCGCTTACTCTCGGTTTACCCAAAACATGGCCCGCCCAAAAAATACTTGAACTGCCCACCACCCCTGAGCCGGATGGTGGTATCTGGCCCTTCAGGCGTCAGCCCAAGCCCCTGCGCGAGCGTTTTAGGATAAACGATACCCCGGTGGAAGGGATTAAACATTCAACCAGCCCAGAAAGTCCAGGGAAAGGTAGCCTGCATCCACATTAGCGAAAGTGGTATCTGCCGGATTGTTGAGGAGTTTGCGGAAGGAAGAAAGCGGAAGGCGGAACACCTCGATAAATTCATCTTCATCCAATTGCTGCTGCCCGACTTTATGGCAGCCAGTGGCGATCATGCAAAGGTGGCGCTCGGTAGAGTAAGCCGAGCGGATTTCCTTCAGCAGGCGGATTTCATCGGCTTCGTACCCCGTTTCTTCCAGGAGCTCCCGGCGGGCGGCTTCTTCCGGAGACTCGGTAGGGTCAACATAGCCCTGAGGGAAGCTGGTGAGCGTCGTCTCCGGTCCCGGGCGGAACTGCCGCACCAAAATAGCCTCTTTGTCCTGCGTGAAGGCAGCGATGGTGACATAGGTATTGTTCCCAATCACGTCAAAGTCCGCATGGCGGCCATCCGGCATCTCAAACGTCCGCCGGATCATATTGCGCCAGCCCCGAAAGGTGAATTCCTCACTTATTTTTTTCCAGTCCTCCATAGGGTTTCAAAGGTACACCCTCTCCGCTCAAAGTCAAACAAGACGGTCAGTTATTGTAAGAAATACACCATGATTTTTTGAAGGCGCCCAATCTACTCATTGGCCAGCAGCCACTCGATATCTGTCAGCAGGCGGTCCACTTTTTCAGGGTCTGTTCCATCGGCAAAGGACCGGATGTGGCCTGCCTTGTCAATCAGGAGAATCCAGCCGCTGTGGTCAAAGCCGCCGGGCGCGTTGGGGTCCTCTTTGGCAATGCTCATGTAGTCGTCTGCAATCCCGTAAATTTCATCCATCTCGCCGGTAACGAAGCGCCACTGCCCGTTATCCACTCCGAGGTTTTGGGCGTAGCTTTTCAGGCGGCCTACTGTGTCCCGCTTTGGGTCGATGGTATGGGAAAGCAGCATCAGCTCGTCATTGCCTTTGTACTGGTCAAAAATACGCAACATTTGTTTTTTGACCTTTGGGCAGATGGTCGGGCAGGAAATGAAAAAGAAATCCGCGAGGTAAATTTTACCCTCAAAAGTGGCATTGGTCACCAGATTGCTGTCCTGATCGACAAAAGCAAAATCCGGAATCGTATGGTAAACCGTATCCTGCCCGTTGATTTCGTGTTGCCCCAGGTACGGAAGCGGCTGAACGTTAGCCTCCTGCTGACAGGAAAAGACGGTTAGCCCGAGAAGTGCGAATAGGAAAAAACGCATGTTTTATTTGTGCTTTTTAGTGTATGAGAAACCGTCCTTTGCCAGGCAAGTACATGCTTCGGCAGCGGGCGAAAAGCCCTTGCAAGCCACCTGAACCTTCCTGCCTGACAAAGCACCCTGTTATTCCGCTGACGTTTCAGCCTGCAGTTCCTTCAGCAGGGTTTGCCCCTGTTCCAGGCTGCTGAGCATATCCTCCTGCACCTGTGTGATTTCCTCCGTCTCTGCATTGAGGTAATCCATGATTTCCTCGTGTGACTTTTCTTCGCGGAGTTTTTTAGGCTGTTTGAGTTCACCCATCCACGCCATCATGCCTTCGCTGGCAGCCTCCAGGTTTTCCACGGCGTTATTGATCAGCTCAAGCTGGGTTTTGTCTTCCAGCCCTTCAGCCAGGGCTTTGAGTTCCCGGCTCACGCGGTTCATCTCCGCCATTTTGGGCATCACGGCATCATGGACCTCCATCATTTTAGCCCAGGCTTCTTCTTGCTGCTCAACGGGAGATGCTGATCCTGCATCCTGATTGCTGCCACCGCAGCCTATCCCGAAGATGGTGCCGGCCAGGGCCAGCAACAAAATAAGATTACGCATTGCTCTTTATTTTTTAGTTGAAACAAATTATTCGCTCCAGCGTTGCCAGAATTGGGCGAATATAACTGGATTTTTTCCACACTTCTGTGATCTTTGTGACCAATTGAATACCCTAACCATGAAAGAAACTTACATTATTGATGCCGTACGGACGCCAATCGGCAAGTTCACTGGCACCCTGTCCCCTATCCGGACCGATGACCTGGCAGCGCACGTACTGAAAGCCCTTACGGGCCGCCACCCCGATATTCCCGGTGAAGCTTACGCCGATGTCATCATGGGCTGTGCCAATCAGGCCGGAGAAGACAACCGCAATGTGGCGCGGATGGCGTTGCTTTTGGCAGGCCTCCCCTACGCTGTGCCCGGCGAAACCGTCAACCGCCTGTGCGCTTCCGGCATGTCAGCCGTCATCCATGCCAACCGGGCTATAAAAACCGGCGACGGCGACCTGTTCATTGCCGGTGGCGTGGAGCATATGACCCGCGGCCCCTGGGTGATTTCCAAAGTCTCCAAGCCCTACGGCAGAGACGCGCAGATGCACGACTCCAGCTTTGGCTGGCGCTTTGTCAACCCCAAAATGGAGGCAGCCTACGGGACCGATGGTATGGGGCAGACCGCAGAGAACCTGGTAGAAAAGTACGGGATCAGCCGGGAGGACCAGGACCAATTCGCAGCCTGGTCGCAGGAAAAAGCAGCGGCAGCACAGGCTTCAGGAAGATTAGGCCAGGAGATCGTCCCCGTGCCCATCCCAAGGCGCAAGGCCGACCCTGTTTTATTTGAAAAAGATGAATTCATTCGCCCCGGCACCACTCTGGAAGTACTGTCTAAGCTCCGCACTGCCTTCAAGCCCGCAGATCAGGGCGGCACGGTGACCGCCGGCAATGCCAGTGGGCTCAACGACGGCGCAGCTGCCATGCTCGTTGCATCAGAAGACGGGGTCAGGCAATACAGCTTAACACCTATGGCACGTATTGTCAGCTCTGCCGTGGTGGGCGTGGAACCCCGCATCATGGGCATAGGCCCGGTCCGGGCATCCAATCAGGCATTGGCGAAAGCCGGCCTCACGATGGACGATATGGATATCATTGAACTCAACGAAGCCTTTGCCGCTCAGGCCCTGGCCTGTACCCGGCAATGGGGCGTTGCGGACGATGACCCGCGCATCAACCCGAACGGCGGCGCCATCGCCATCGGGCACCCGCTGGGCATGACCGGTACCCGCCTGCTGCAAACCGCAGCCCTTCAGCTTCAGCAAACGCAGCAGCGCTACGCTTTGGTGACCATGTGCATTGGGGTGGGGCAAGGCTATGCTACCATTATTGAGCGCGTGTAAACAGTAAAGCCCCGCTCCGTTGGCGAGGCTTTATCGTCCGTTTTCAGTGCGCAGTAGCTGATCAGACTTAATGATCAGCTACCGCCTCATAGCTTAAATTCCAGGGCTATTTCCGGACCTTGTCTGAAGTCATGATAGTTCCGTCTTTGATGCGGACCACCACAATCACTTCATCATTGCCTTGTTTGGCGGTCAACAGGTAGCGGCCATCTTCCACTTCTTTGAGGTCGTAGATTCGGGCGTAACCGTTGTGGTTTTTGATCAGGTCGCGGTGCAGGGTCTTGCCGTTCCTATCGGTCAGTTCCACCGTTGCGGTTTGTTGCTGAAGGTTGACCAGCTGAATGCGCAGGGTTTGATCAGGCATCACTTTGGAAAGCAGCCGCATCGGGCTGTTGTCTGTCGTATTGGCCTGGGCGGCAAAAGTAATTAGCGCAAACAGGGATGCCAGGGCACCCGTTTTAATCCATTTCATCATTACAGTCGGGTTTTGATTAAAAAATATCTTGGGTGATCATGTGTTGAGGCAAAAGTGGAAAGCTCCAGGTACAGATGCGATGATAATCGATCAACAGGCGACAAGCATAGACAAAAAAGGTAGGCCCTGACGGGCCTACCAACGGAGGAGTTACACGCTTGCTTGGGTTAATTGGGGCAAGGGACCGGGAATACCTGAAGGTCACGCCAGGGGGATAAAGGGCGTCCCCGAGGCCAGGTATTTACCGATAGGCGGAGGAAGGGTTGCTCCCTGAAGGGCCGCCGTATACATCGGTACAGATGCCTTGCGCCTCCTCCTATAAAAAATGGTGCTTCCAAATTTGAAGTTGGTCCCCCGGACAGCAAAGAATACTGCATGAGTGCTATCGGCGAGGTAAAAGGAATGCAGCCAAATGAATATTTCATAAAGGTAGTCGACTGTCCCTCCGTGCAGAAGACTGCCCACTTCGGGCAGTCGACTTACTATGAATGTTCATGGGCTGTATCTTGACTCCGCTGTGTTGTTACATTTGGCACGGTGGGGGGGAAAGGTGTACCAAATACAACTCAGCGGTTGCGAAAAAACATTACAATGACTGCTTTGCAGCAAAGCAAAGACCAAATAAAAGTCGTGTTGAAGTGAATAGTGCTTGAAGCGTCAATGGTTGCACCTTGTGGTATTCATGAGTGGGGGGAACTCTGGAATAAACCTGTGCACTTTGACTGTTGAATGGGCCGAGATATACTCAAACCGGTATCAGGATGGGAATGCGTTTTTGGGAAGGATTCGTTGGTCGTGCATATTTGTTTAATCAAGTCAAATCATAAATAACCGACTTGCACTTGCAAGATACTCCGCAATCGAAAAAAATAATGTATTATAAAAAAATTTTTGTGACATAGAAAAACTCTAAAAATGGAAGCTTTATTTTATTGCTTACAAGTTTTCATGCCGCATTTATCTCAATATTTTGTGACTAAAATCGAGCAGGTGTTTATTGGTACCCCCGAGCCTTCACAACCTGAAAAGGATTTACCGAATAATGTCTACTTTTGCAGCGAGGTTTGCAACCGGTCAACACAAATCCACCAAGATGTCAACAACGGAGCATAATTTTATCAACTACAAATGCATACGGTATCCTAAGGCAGAGATGCTCAACCGCAGCCGGGAGTATTATCAGTTTATGGACCGCCGGCGCACTATTCGGGACTTTTCCGATAAGCCGGTACCCTATGAGATCATTGAAAATATTGTCATGACGGCCTCTACGGCGCCTTCCGGTGCCCACAAACAACCGTGGTCGTTTTGTATTATAGCAGACCCTCAGCTGAAAAAGGAAATCCGGGAGGCTGCCGAGAAGGAGGAGTACGACAACTACAACGGCCGGATGTCAGAAGAGTGGCTGGAAGACCTTCAGCCCTTCGGGACCGACTGGAAAAAGCCTTTTTTGGAGATTGCGCCTTACCTGATTGTGATTTTCAAGAAGCCGTACGATCTGGTGGATGGGGAGAAAAAGAAGAACTACTATGTGAATGAATCCGTAGGCCTGGCTGCCGGCTTTCTGCTTACGGCCATTCACAATGCCGGCCTCGTGGCGGTGACCCACACGCCGAGCCCTATGAACTTCCTCCATACCATACTGAAGCGGCCCGAAAACGAGCGCGCCTTTTTGCTCATCCCCGTAGGCTACCCCGGCACTGAGGTCAAGGTGCCCGACATTAGCCGAAAGGCCAAAGACGAGGTATTGATTTACTATCCCTAACCTGATTTATGTGTACTGTAACTTATCTGCCCAAAACCGATGGCGGCTTTCTGTTTACATCCAACCGGGATGAGGCCCCGCACCGGTCCCCTGAAAACCTGGACACCACTACCATAGGCCGCACGCAACTGCTGTTCCCCCGCGATACTGCCGCCGGCGGCACCTGGATCATCGCAGCCGCGAACGGAACCGTGGCCTGCATACTCAATGGTGCCTTTGTGCGGCACAAGCACCGGCCTCCCTACCGGCGCAGCCGGGGGCTTATGGCGCTGGACTTTTTCAGCTTCGATACCCTCCATGCCTTTGTGCGACAGTATACCTTCGATGGCATGGAGCCCTTTACCATGGTGGTGGTTGGAAAAAAGCAGGTAACCGACCTCCGCTGGGATGGCACACAGCTCAGCGTTCAGGAAAAAAATGCCAACCGCCCGCACCTATGGTCCTCCCCCACCCTTTACACCCCGGAGATGCAGGGGAAACGGGAGCAATGGTTTGGCGAATGGCTGGCCGGGCGGGACACCTTTGAGCAAAGCGCTATACTGCACTGGCACCGCACAGCCGGGGAAGGCGACCCGGAAAACGATGTCGTGATGAACCGGAATAACATCGTCCGGACCGTCAGCATCAGCAGTATCGAAGCTACGCCACTGCAGCTGGACTTTACCTACCACGACCTGCTGCGGCAACAAACCAAAAAGGCACAACTGCCCGTTACTCATGAAGCGCTGGCCGTCCACCACCACAAAAATTAAGCTGCGCAACTGGGAATACTGGCCCTCCAAAGCCTTTTATTATCCCATTGCCCCCTACCTGATCTGGCTCATGATCAAAGCCCGGCACATGTGCTACTGGTCTGCGGTCAACCCGGGCATTTACACCGCAGGCATGGGCATGGAGTCTAAATTCGACACCCTGCAGCTCCTGCCGGCAACTTACCGCCCTCAATCCGTTTTCCTGCCCGCCGGTATTCCACAGGCACAAGTTGAAGAACGGCTAAGAAAGGCAGGGCTTACTTTCCCGCTGATTGCCAAGCCCGATCTCGGTTTTCGGGGGCTGCTCGTCCAAAAAGTAAAAGACATCGACGCCATGATGCAGCACCTTGGCCACCGGGCGATTCCGTTTATCGCTCAGGAGTACATAGACTGGCCGGAAGAAGTTGGGGTGTTGTACCACCGTATGCCGGGCGCGAAAAAGGGCGCGATCACCTCCGTGACCACCAAGGAGTTCTTGCATGTGCTGGGAGACGGACAATCTACCGTACTGGAGCTGATACAGCAAAGCCCCCGGGCCCTGCTTCAGCTGGACCGTATCCGGGCGCTTTACCCCCATAAATTGGGGAAGGTCCCCGGGCCAGGCCAGCAGGTCCGCCTGGGTATTGTGGGCAACCACGCCAAGGGTACCCGCTTCATCAACAGCAACGACCTCATCAACGAAGACATGGTGGCTGTTTTTGACCGCATCAGTACACAAATTGACGGCTTTTACTACGGCCGGTTCGACCTGAAATGCCGCAGCCTGGACAGCCTTTTCACTGGTGAAGGCCTAAAAATCATCGAAGTCAACGGCGTTTGCTCAGAACCCACCCATATTTATGACCCTCAACGGGGCACCTACTGGTCCGCCCTGCGCGACCTGGCGCGGCACTGGTCCATTATTTATCGAATCGCCCGCCACAACCGGCGCAATGGCGTCCCGCTCTTGTCCCACGCCAAGACCGCCTGTGCCTTTCTGGACCTCTTTGCCTATCAGCGGAAAGTGGGGAAATAACGCCTGCCATCTGTTCTCCCCAAAAAGAGCCGAACCTATTGCCGCAGATGCTGTTTGAGCCATTGCACACCAACTTTTCGCAAATAACTTATGCAGAAGCAATTTTCTCTGGAGGACATCCTCGCTATGGAGCGTTTTTACCGGCGCGATTTCATGAATACCATTTCCGGTTACCGCAGTTGCCATTTGCTGGGCACGCTGAGCTATAAGAAAGTGCCTAATCTGGGGCTGTTCAACAGCATCACCCACGTAGGGGCCACGCCGCCTCACCTGGGCTTCATCATGCGCCCGCTGACGGTGCCCCGGCAAACGTACCACAACATCAAGGCACAAGGATATTTCACCCTCAATCAGGTGACTGAGGAACTGATGCATCAGGCGCATCAGGCTTCCGCCAAGTATGAACCGGACCACTCTGAGTTTGAAGCCGTAGGGCTGAAGACACAGTATACCAGCACCCACCCTGCGCCCTATGTCGCTGAAAGCCCGATCAAACTGGGGCTGGAATTGGCGGAGGAACACCACATTCAGGCTAACGGGTCCATCTTCGTGATTGGCAAAGTGGTGGAAGTCCTCATTGACGAAGCCCTGATTGCGGAAGACGGGCATATCATGCTGGAGAAAGCCGGGATCCTTAGCGTTGCCGGGCTGGACAGCTACTACAAGCCTGCCTTGATTGACCGGTTGGATTATCCGAGGCCGTAGTTTGAATGCATGAGCACATCCTCACAATCCTATGACAGCAGACTGTCTGACTTTTTCTATTTTTGCACGCGGTGCCCAATTTGGGCGTGCTGTATCAATCGAAAAAAGAGTTCATGAAAAAGGTAGGCTATCTGCTATTTGTAACAGGCATTCTGACGGCTATCGGCTGTGGCAACCGCTTTCTCAGAGAAGTGGACACCAGCTATCCGACACGGTTTGATTTGGGGCAGTTCAGCCTCCTTGACGAGACGCGGACTCAACTCGCCTACCACGACCGGGAATCCGTCTTTTTTGTGGATGAGAACAGTGCTTCCGTGAGTTTTGATATCATTCATGCGGAAGCCCCTCGCATAGACTCCCTCGATGTGTTTATCGACAACATCTACGATGACAGCACGGGCGTGCGCACAGCTTTCGTGTCCCAGTACCTTGACGATACACTGCGCAGCGCGGCACTGAACCTGGAGTTTATCGTACGCCTGCGGGCGCGGCCCAACCTTTCCAATCCGGGCAGCCGGGATGTAGGCGACTGGGTGGAAGTCTGGTCTAAAGGCCCGGGTGAAACCGCGTTCCGGAAAACATTTGAGACCGTATTCAATCAGCGCAGTTGGCCCGGGGACGAGCTCACGCCACCGGTGGAGGAAGTGACCATTTTCAACCGTATTTTTCAGGAGGTATGGATGCATCAGGTCGCCGGTGGGCCAGGCCAGGTCTGGTTCAACCGTCAGTATGGCATTGTCTCCTTTACAGATGGATCGGGGCGGCAGTGGCGGTTTCAGAATTTGGAGTAGGCAAGTTAGGGCACACCCGGAAAGTGCACTCTAAGGTTGTAATGGCAGTTCCAGAACCAGGAATAAGTCGGCCTGCACTTAAATGATGCTATGTTGCCATTTCTAACTTTACTCTTCTGCCGAAACCCACATTATTCCAGCATTGATCTCCCGGAACGGCTGCTCCAGCCGGAAGTGCAGCTGATTTGAGTCCAGTGGCTTCAACCCGGCAGGGCTTGCGCTTTCCGAGCCTGAATAACCAAAGCAATGACCGACACAATCGCAGCGATAGCCAGGCGTACTGTATGTACTGAGTACCTGACCAGTGATAATCCAGGGCCACTGCTCCAGCTACAGCCACGTTCATGACGAGGACGAGCAGGTTCAGCACGGGTTTGCGCCGGGGATGGTTGAATTGCAGGAATGCCACCCCGTTGAAAACGGCCGCCAGCCCATGCACCAGGGCCAGCCAAAACCGCCCGGAGGGCCAGGCTGTCAGGGCACCAAGAAAAAATAAGCTGCCATTCAGCAAAACAAAAAACGGGAAAAACGTTGCTTGCGGGCCATTGGGGCAGGTTGAGGTGACGGAATCGGAACCGATCTGCTTCTTTTATGCGAATGCTGCCACCTAAGGTAACAATTTCTCAAGACTCCGCCCGCCACCAAAGTGGCCCCACTGCCAGCAACAAAATCAGGGTATTAAAAATTACATTCGGGGCATTCCCGGAAGCCACAGAGCCAGTGCTGTCCAGCACAAACCACGATAAAAGCCCGGACAAAACCACTCGCCGTACTTGCTCCGGAGCGGCATCAAACAGTCGGCCGGACATCCCCCAGATCGTTATGCCCCAACCCAGGAGGAACCCGCCGGTCAGGGCGGAGAGAAAGCGGGTCGTAGCAGCTTCATAGCTTTGCGCCCCATCGAGCGGCCAACTGAGGAAGTCGAGCGCCCACCGGGCAGGTTCTGCGGTAGAAGGCATACTGCCAAGGAAGAAAACTGGCGCGAAAGCCCACACTGCGAAAGCCGTGAATTTCAGGTAACGCTTTTGGAAAGCAAGGGACCGGTAACGGGGTGTTGGAGTAAGGGACATGGATAGCTTGTTTTGATTCCACGGCAAGTTAGCGGGCCTGCCGGAGCTCATTTAGACGGTACCGTCTAAGCATCGGTTTTCCGGGCCTGAAAGGAGCGTACCAGGTGCTGAAGCCCCGCAAAATAATCCAGCAGCCAGGCACGGTTGAGGGTATCCGGGGTGAGCTGAATGTAGAAATTTTCCAGGCTGAGTTGCAGGACGAGGGCTGCCAGGTAAGATTGGTCCGTCAGCCCGATGATCCTGCCCCAGACCGGGAGGATAGCCGGTACGGTCAGTTCGGTGGTTGCTTCAAAGCAGCGCTCAAACGCCGGGCGGCTGCGGTGGACCCGCAATTGCCGGTTAAAGAGCAGGTCTGTTTTGTGTTCCAGCAACACCTCAATGAGGTCGTCCAGCGACTGGCAGGCGGCTTCCTTTTTGGCGATCAGCCGGGCCTGTTCAAGGTGGTGATGCAGAAGAGACTCCTGAAAACCCTCCGGGTCAGCAAAATGATGGTAAAAAGAGGACTTGCTTTTGCCTACTGCCCGGGCCAGGCGCTCGACTTTCAGGGCTTGTGGGCCGTGGTGGGCAAATGTGGTGTAGCCGTGTTGGAGCCATTCTAATTGCAGGGCGGCGGCATCTTTTGTGGTATTGGGCATTGGATGACTAATTTAGAAGCTTTAATATGGTAGTACCCCATTAATGTTTGACCACCCTCGCAACACAATCTCCCCGGCCTTCACCCGAGACCATCAGCAGGTAGACGCCGGACTGTAGCCGGGTACCTGGATAGAACGACTGCATTGACATAGAGGCCTTCGGTCAGCCGATCACCAGGCTGTAGACCGTAATCAAATATTAAACGCCGGTAGCAATTATTGCCTTCGACTCGGTACAATCGCTTCTCTTCGACCTGAAGGTGAAGAAATTCTCCCGAAGTATTCTGGACAAATGTCAGCACTCCTTCTTCCCCACATATAGTACCCTTCTTCAAAAAGCTATAGCTGGTTGAAATAGTATCATTCTTGAAGTTATTGATAACCTGGCTGTTGATTTGAAGCTCGGGTGCGGACAAGTAGTATGCCAGCGTTTGAGCGGAGGAATGTCCCGCACAGCAGAATAGGAGGAGAAAAAGCGCTTGGTACTGGAGTTTCATATTGGTAAAGTTAATAGCTAAGGTAACGCAAACGATAGACTATTTCAAGCATTAGCAACAGCTAATCCTAAGCCTTGCAATGACCACTACAAACTCTTTTCTGGACCTACTGAGTGTAAAAGCTGAAAAGGACTGTTCATTCGTTCTTCGAAAACCCACAAAACAGGAATTCTACGTAATTTGCAACCATTAACTATGGAAAAACTACGCTTCCAACGCACCAAATACGGCAAAGAGCTGCTGATCGATGCCTGCGATGAATCAGAACTGGAGCTCATTGCAGACACGATGGTGACGAACTTTTATATCCTCCTCTTTTTGGAAAAAGGCAACGGGCAGTACCTGCTGGACGCAACGCCCATTGATTTCCGGGATCAGATGGTGCTGTTTATCAAGCCCGGGCAGGTCAATAAAGTAGATAAAGCCCACTTTGAGCGTTGCCATCTGATGTTTTTTGAAGGGGACTTCCTGGACGAATTCTTCAATGATAAGGACTTTATTTTCAAGTTTGATTTTTTCCATAACCCGGAGCTCCCCTCCTACCTTCACCTGCCTGCCGGGCAATTCCAGGCATATTACAACCTGGCCCGTGAGGTACGGTCAGAAATCCGGCAGCAAACACCCGAAAGCCCCCACATTTTACGGTCCATCATTTACTACCTGCTGGTGCGGCTCAATCAGGCTTACGCCAAAGCGTACGGCACCTCCGGGCAAACCCTTTCCCACCCGACTCTCCTGGCTTTCCTGCGCCTGCTTGAACGAGACATTAAGACGCAACGCACGGTAGCGGCTTACGCAGAAAGGCTGCACATCAGCCGGGTACAGCTCAATAACCTCTGCCAGCAGCACTTCGCCAAGACAGCCCGGCAAATCATACGGGAAAGGGCCATGGCCGAAATCAAAAAGGCGCTGAAGTACTCCACGCTTAGCCTCTCAGAAATCGCTTACGATTTCAACTTCTCCGCACCGTCTCATTTTTCACGCTTTGTCAAGCAAATGACCGGATACGCCCCTCAGGATTTCAAAGAACATTTATCAAAATGGTAAGCCCTTTTTCAAACCGGTAAAAAAGCGTGCTGCTTTACTGCTCATCTTTGCCGTATTCATTCTAACCAAAAATACGGTACTATGAAATACCTCAGCTTTTTTGCCCTGATTGGGCTTTTGTACAGTTGCTCCCCGATTACGAAAAGCCTGCTTGCAGAAAAGGAAGCTCCAGTTTTTGAAATCGCAGTCCGGCAGGTTAAGGAAGGCATGAAAGCAGACTTCGTCAGCAAACGCGCCACATTTATCACTACACTTAAAGATCAGAAAGGCGTCAGCAACGACCGGGAGTTCCTATCTTTTTATGCCCTGCCCGAACCGGACAAACGCGAAGTATTCATTGGAATGACACAGTACGTAACGGGCAAAACTGTGGGAAAAGTGCAGGGAAAGGTCATGGGTAAGTTTTTGAAGTTCGCCAAGACAATGGATTTGAAGGCTTACGTTTTCGTCCAGCCTACTGAGGGCGGGGATTTCAACCTGGGCGGGCTCGCAGCGGCCCCGGGCCAAGTGCTGGAGCTCGCCGTACGCCGTGTCAAACCGGGACAGGAAGCGGCTTTCCAGTCTTCCCGTCAGGCTTTTGTAAAATGGCTGGACCAACAGGAAGGCGTAGAAGGCAGCTGGGAGTTTCAGGTAGTAGGCGGTAAAGACACCGACCGGCTGACTGTGGGCATGTCCGTATACGAAAGTCAGGAAGCCTTTCAGGCCATCGCACAGAAAGCACAGTCAATGCCTGAAGCGGGGGCCTACTTTGCCACTTTTGACCCGGTGGCCCTGCAATATGCAGTTAGTACCACCAACCAATAAAACGGATATAGCCCTGCAAAACGATGAGCCTAATACCGTGTGGTGTTAGGCTCTTTTTTTTTGGCACGACCAGCTGAATGTACAACCAAATACCTATATTTGATGTTTGAACATTAAAATACTCACACCCCATGCACCGCAGGCAATTCATTAAGAAAACCCTTACAAACAGTTCTATACTTATGGCAGGCAGCAGCATACCGTCTTTCGTAACCGAAAGCAAGCAATGGAAAAGCGGGGACGCCATCATGCCCGTTCTCTTCATTGGGCACGGCGCACCGCTTTACACCCTGGACGAGAACCCGTACAGCCGGGCCTGGAAGCAGGTCGCCGCGCGCATTCCACGCCCCAAAGCCATTGTGTGCATTTCCGCACACTGGCTGACCCGGGGCACTTTGGTCACTGCCATGGAAGCCCCCCGGACCATCCACGACTTTGGGCGGATGGACGACCGGCTGTTTGAAATCGACTACCCGGCTCCGGGCGACCCGGCACTGGCGCAGGAAATCGCCCGCACCCTTACCGACTGGCATGTGCAGGAGGACCACCGCTGGGGCTTTGATCATGGTGCCTGGTGCGTGGCCCGCTGGATGTACCCTGAAGCAGACATCCCCATGCTACAATTCAGCATCGACTATCACCGGGGCGCGCAGCATCAGTATGAACTGGCAAAACACTTATCGTTTCTCAGGGAAAAAGGCGTCCTGATTTTGGCCAGCGGCAACATCGTCCACAACCTGGGCGTGCTCCGTTTCCCGGAAAGCAGCACCTACGACTGGGCCATCGAATTTGATGAGCAGTCCAAAACCCTCATCGAAAAGGGCGACCACCAAAGCCTGATCGACTACCAAAAGCTGGGGCAGGCAGCAGCTTTATCCATTCCCACGCCCGACCACTACTATCCCCTGCTCTACGCGCTGGGGCTGCAGCGCCCAAAGGACAAGGTTTCCTTTCCTATTGATGGCATTGCGTATGGCAGTACGAGTATGCGGAGTGTGCTGATTGAGGCGGCTTAGGGGAAAAGGTTGAGGTTGAGTATCTTGAGATTCTTCTTTACGACGGTCGCTAGCGGCTACTCCGGACAGGACAATGGGCAGGAGGACCAACGCACCAAATTTTCTTTTACCTTAATCCATCCCTTGCTCTGTCTCATACCGGCTTTCCGCTTTGGCTTTTTGCCGCTCCAGGTACGTCAAATAAAAGTACCCGGCAAAGGCGGCGATGCAGAATGTCAGGATGACATTCAGCCTGAATATAGTTTTACGGCGGACCTGGTGGGCAACAAACAGCGCGACAATCAAACCTATTACCGCGGCTATTACGCCGTAGCCCAGAACAATGGCAGCGGCGGCGAGCCCCTGATCTTTACCGGCATCAATCATAGCGGCATAGGACAGGCCGGCAAAAAACGAGGTTAGTATTGCCAGCAGATACAACAACAAGTTATAAGGTTTGACCATTCGATGTGCCATAATTATCGGGATTGCTTTGGTTAAGAACTGAACCGGATATGTAATTTTTGTGGCCCATACAGGCTAAGATAGGGAAAAGGGTTGGCTGTGATTGGGGTGGGGACCACGGAAGGCACGGAATACACGGAGTTTGCTTAACCGTGATTGGGTGGGGACCACGGAAGGCACGGAATACACGGAATGTGGCTTTAGTTGCGGTGTGCCACAGGACCTTTCCGTGTGTTCTGTGCCTTCTGTGGTTAATTACAGTGGGCTGCCATTGGGGGTTCACGGAATACAGACCATGGGATATAAACCACGGAATACGCGGAATACACGGACGGTAGGTCCAGTTGCCGTCTGCCACAGACCCTTTCCGTGTGTTCTGTGCCTTCTGTGGTTAATTCCGGTGGGCTGCCATTGGGGGTTC
>JANSXW010000230.1 GCA_024742755.1 bacterium
ATTGACCGCCGAAGAGAAGAGAGTGAACTTCGGCAAAATAAAGCTTCCCTCACCATACCCCGATCTTCTTGAAATCCAGTTAAAGTCTTTTCAGGAGTTCTTCCAGTTGGAAACAACCCCTGAAAATCGTATGAACGAAGGGCTTTATAAGGTTTTTCAGGAGAATTTCCCTATCACGGATGCCAGAAACATTTTCGTTCTGGAATTTCTCGATTACTTCGTTGACCCTCCCCGCTACACCATTGATGAGTGTATGCAGCGAGGGCTTACCTATAGTGTGCCGCTGAAAGCTAAGCTGCGCCTGTCTTGTAATGACGAAGAGCACGTGGATTTCCAAACCATCGTGCAGGATGTGTTCCTCGGGAACATCCCTTATATGACACCTAAGGGTACCTTCGTGATCAATGGTGCCGAACGGATCATAGTCTCACAGCTTCACCGTTCACCAGGGGTATTCTTTGGGCAAAGCTTCCACCCCAACGGAACCAAAATCTACTCTGCCCGTGTGATCCCCTTCAAGGGCGCATGGATGGAATTCGCCACCGACATCAACACGGTCATGTATGCTTACATCGACCGTAAGAAGAAGTTCCCGGTAACTACGCTGATGCGGGCCATCGGTTATGATACCGATAAGGCTATTCTGGATATCTTCGATCTTGCAGATGAAGTCCCGGCTACCCGCGACGGACTCGAAAAAGCCATCGGGCGTAAGCTCGCTGCACGGGTACTGCGCAGCTGGGCAGAGGATTTCGTGGATGAGGATACCGGCGAAGTGGTCACCATTGAGCGGAATGAAATTATCCTGGAGCGTGATATTGTACTCGATGAGGACAATATCGAGCTTATCCTTAATGCAGAAACCGAAACGGTCATCCTGCAAAAGGATGAGATTGACCAGGATTACTCCATTATATACAACACACTGCAGAAAGACCCTTCCAGTTCTGAAATGGAAGCGGTGCAGTACATCTACCGGCAGCTGCGCGGTACAGATCCACCCGATGAGGAAACCGCACGCGGTATCATCGATAAGCTGTTCTTCTCCGATAAGCGTTACAACCTCGGAGAAGTAGGCCGCTACAAGATCAACCGCAAGCTGAAGCTGGAGATTGATAAGGAGACCCTGGTACTGACCCGCGAAGATATCATCTCTATCGTGAAGTACCTGGTTAGCCTGATCAACCAGAAAGCAGAAATTGATGACATTGACCACCTGAGCAACCGCCGTGTACGTACAGTGGGCGAGCAGCTCTATGCGCAGTTCGGTGTAGGCCTGGCACGTATGGCCCGTACCATCCGCGAGCGTATGAACGTTCGGGACAACGAGGTCTTTACCCCAATTGACCTGATCAATGCGCGGACTTTGTCTTCTGTGATCAACTCATTCTTCGGAACCAGCCAGTTGTCTCAGTTCCTGGATCAGACCAACCCGCTATCTGAAATTACGCACAAGCGGCGTATTTCTGCCCTCGGGCCAGGTGGTCTTTCCAGAGAGCGTGCCGGCTTTGAGGTACGTGACGTTCACTACTCTCACTACGGCCGTCTCTGTACTATTGAGACGCCGGAAGGGCCGAACATTGGTCTGATCTCCACCCTTTGCGTCCACGCGAAGGTGAACAAGATGGGCTTCCTGGAAACCCCTTACCGGAAAGTGACTTCCGGCTCCGTAGAGGTCAAACTGGAACCCGAATACCTGTCAGCTGAGGGCGAAGACTTTAAGCGGATCGCTCAGGCCAATGCTCCAATCACAGAGAAAGGAGCTTTCGAGTCTGACCGTATTAAGTGCCGTGAACACGGTGACTTCCCCGTACTGACACCGGATGAAATTGAGTACATGGACGTTGCGCCTAACCAGATTGTTGGGGTGTCGGCTTCCATGATTCCTTTCCTGGAGAACGATGACGCCAACCGTGCCCTGATGGGGTCAAACATGCAGCGTCAGGCCGTTCCGCTGTTGCGCCCGCACTCACCAGTTGTGGGTACCGGACTGGAAGGTAAAGTGGCCCGTGACTCCCGTATGCTGATCAATGCAGAGGGCGATGGCGTGGTGGAATATGTTGATGCAAATGAGATCATCATCCGCTACGACCGGACCGACGAGGAGCAACTGGTTTCTTTCGAAGACAACCGGAAGATTTACAAGCTGATCAAGTTCCGCCGGACGAATCAGGGGACAAGCATTAACCTGAAGCCGATCGTGAAGCGTGGACAGCGCGTGACCAAAGGGCAAATCCTTTGTGACGGCTACGCTACCGAGAAAGGCGAGCTGGCACTGGGCCAAAACCTGAAGGTGGCATTCATGCCCTGGAAAGGCTACAACTTTGAGGATGCGATCGTACTCTCTGAGCGCGTAGTCCGCGAGGATATCTTCACTTCCATCCACATCGAACACTTCGAGATGGATGTACGGGACACCAAGCTCGGCGAGGAAGAACTGACCAACGACATTCCGAACGTCAGTGAAGAAGCTACGAAGGATCTGGACGAGAACGGTATCATCCGGGTTGGTGCCTGGGTGCGCGAGAGCGATATCCTGATCGGTAAGATTACCCCTAAAGGTGAATCTGACCCGACGCCGGAAGAAAAGCTCCTCCGTGCGATCTTCGGTGATAAGGCCGGTGATGTGAAGGATGCCTCTATGAAAGCACCTCCTTCTACTAAAGGTGTAATCATCGACAAGCAACTTTTTGCCCGTGCCAAAAAGGACAAAGTCCAGAAAGCACAGGAAAAAGAACTGCTCACGAAGCTGGAAGATCAGCATAAGATCGCGCTCAACGAGCTCAAGACTATCCTGATTGACAAGCTGCTGATCCTGATCAAGGGCAAAGTTTCTCAGGGCGTGAAGAGCATCTACAATGAGCCAATCATTCCTAAAGGGACGAAGTTTACGCAGTCTCAGCTACGCGAAGTAGACTACACAAGTGTTGACTACACAGGCTGGACGGATAATGACGATACCAACAGCCTGATTGCCAAGCTGCTGCACAACTACAGCATCAAGGTGAACGAGGAAGTTGGCCGTTACAAGCGCGAGAAGTTCAACATCAGCATTGGTGATGAGCTGCCCGCAGGCGTACTCAAGCTGGCTAAAGTCTACATGGCTAAAAAGCGTAAGCTTCGGGTGGGTGATAAGCTGGCGGGCCGCCACGGTAACAAAGGTATCGTTTCCCGGATCGTGCGTATCGAGGATATGCCATTCCTGGAAGATGGCACCGCGGTTGACATCGTGCTGAACCCACTGGGTGTACCTTCCCGTATGAACCTCGGACAGATTTTCGAGACCGTACTGGGCTGGGCAGGCGAGAAGCTGGATATGAAGTTTGGCACGCCAATCTTCGATGGTGCCAGCAAAGAGGAAATCGATGAGTACATTCAGCAGGCCGGATTGCCAAGCCTTGGTCAGACGTATCTTTACGATGGCGAGACTGGCGACCGTTTCCATCAGCAAGCCACAGTAGGCGTGATTTACATGCTGAAGCTGTCGCACATGGTGGACGACAAGATGCACGCGCGTTCCATCGGTCCATACTCCCTCATTACGCAGCAGCCTCTGGGCGGTAAAGCACAGTTTGGTGGTCAGCGTTTTGGTGAGATGGAGGTATGGGCACTCGAGGCATTCGGTGCATCCAACATCCTGCAGGAACTGCTCACGATTAAGTCGGACGACATCAACGGCCGTGCGAAGGCTTACGAGTCAATTGTGAAAGGCGACCCACTACCGGACCCAAGTATTCCGGAGTCGTTCAACGTACTGGTGCACGAGCTTCGCGGCCTGGCACTGGATGTGAAGTTCGACTAGGTCAAGCTGTAACTTGCAGCCTAACAAATAAGATTGTTTCACTGGGGCAGCCCTGGCGCTGCCCCATACCAACAATACCATATGTCCTTTAAGAAACAGAATAATATTCAGACCCAAAACTTCGACAGTATCACCATTAGCCTGTCCTCTCCGGATGAGATTCTGGAGCGTTCCTACGGTGAGGTGCTGAAGCCGGAAACGATCAACTACCGCTCCTACAAGCCGGAGCGTGACGGTCTGTTCTGCGAACGCATCTTCGGGCCGGTAAAAGACTATGAGTGCTACTGTGGTAAATACAAGCGTATCCGTTACAAGGGGATCGTTTGTGACCGTTGTGGAGTTGAGGTGACGGAGAAGAAGGTCCGCCGTGAGCGCATGGGGCACATCAAGCTGGTGGTCCCTGTGGTACACATCTGGTTCTTCAAATCACTGCCCAACAAGATTGGTTATTTGCTCGGGCTTTCCTCCAAGAAGCTGGAAAGCATCGTTTACTATGAGCGTTATGTGGTGATTCAGCCGGGTGTGAAAGAGGAAGAAGGCGTAGCTAAAATGGACCTCCTGACGGAAGAAGAGTACCTGGAAATTCTGGATACCCTGCCGCAGGACAACCAAATGCTGGACGATGAGGATCCCAATAAGTTCATAGCTAAAATGGGTGCAGATGCCGTCCGGGACCTGTTGATGCGCCTCGAACTGGATCAGCTGTCCTTCGCCCTGCGCCATCAGGCAGCCAACGAGACTTCGCAGCAGCGTAAGTCTGAGGCTTTGAAGCGCCTTCGGGTAGTGGAAGCCTTCCGCGATGGACTGACCCGTATCGAAAACCGTCCGGAATGGACGATCATTCAGTACCTGCCGGTTGTACCACCTGAACTGCGCCCTCTGGTGCCGCTGGACGGTGGCCGTTTTGCAAGTTCTGACCTGAACGACCTCTACCGCCGGGTGATTATCCGGAACAACCGTCTGAAGCGTCTGCTCGAAATAAAAGCGCCGGAAGTGATCCTGCGTAACGAGAAGCGGATGTTGCAGGAGGCTGTGGACTCTCTCTTCGACAACTCCCGTAAATCCAATGCCGTAAAAGCTGAGGGCGGACGGGCACTGAAGTCGCTGAGTGATATTCTTAAAGGTAAGCAGGGACGTTTCCGTCAAAACCTGCTCGGTAAGCGTGTGGACTACTCCGGCCGTTCGGTCATCGTTGTAGGCCCAACGCTCAAGCTTCACGAATGCGGTATCCCAAAAGCGATGGCAGCCGAGCTGTTCAAGCCATTTGTAATCCGTAAGCTGATCGAGCGCGGTATTGTGAAGACGGTAAAATCTGCTAAGAAACTTGTAGACCGTAAGGATCCCATTATTTGGGAAATCCTCGAAAATATACTGAAAGGGCACCCGGTTATGCTCAACCGGGCACCAACGCTGCACCGTCTTTCCATTCAGTCCTTCCAGCCGAAGCTGATTGAGGGTAAGGCGATTCAGCTGCACCCACTGGTATGTGGTGCCTTCAACGCCGACTTTGACGGTGACCAAATGGCGGTACACGTGCCGCTGAGCCACGCTGCAATCCTGGAAGCACAGGTGCTCATGTTGTCTTCTCACAACATGCTTAACCCGCAGAACGGCTCACCTGTTACCCTTCCTTCTCAGGATATGGTACTCGGGCTGTACTACATCACCAAGGAGCGCCGCTCTACCGATGAGATCAAAGTGAAAGGCGAAGGCCGCCGTTTCTACTCTCCGGAAGAGGTGATGATTGCCTATAACGAAGGGCAGCTTGACCTGCACGCCGCAATTAAGGTGCGTGTTAAGGTAGAGAACGAAGAAGGCCAGTTAGTCAATAAGCTTATTGATACGACTACAGGCCGGGTGATGTTCAACCAGAATGTACCCAAAGGAGTACCTTTTGTTAATGTACTGCTGACGAAGAAGAACCTGAAGCGGGTCATTGGTGACGTGATTGAGCGGACTGATTTTGCGGTCACGGCAGCCTTCCTTGACGCAATCAAGGAAATGGGCTTCCTCTGGGCTTTCAAAGGCGGTCTGTCCTTCAACCTTGGTGACCTGATCGAGCCTTCTGTTAAGATCAATACGCTGGAAGAAGCGCAAGCTGAGGTGGATGAAGTCTGGGACAACTACAACATGGGCCTCATCACCAACAACGAACGCTACAACCAGATTATCGATAAGTGGACCTATGCGGATAACCGCATCACGGATGTACTGATGAAAGAGCTCGCTTCTCACAAGCAGGGCTTCAACTCGGTATTCATGATGCTGGACTCCGGAGCACGGGGTTCCAAGCAGCAGATTAAGCAGCTTTGCGGTCTGCGTGGACTGATGGCGAAGCCGCGGAAATCTGGTGACACCGGCGGAGCGGTTATCGAAAACCCAATTCTGTCCAACTTCGTAGACGGTCTGTCCGTACTGGAGTACTTTATCTCCACCCACGGTGCCCGTAAGGGTCTGGCGGATACGGCCCTCAAGACAGCGGATGCAGGTTACCTGACCCGCCGTCTGGTGGATGTTGCCCAGGACGTGGTTATCCTCGAGGACGACTGCAACACCCTGCGTGGCATAGAAACCACCGCCCTTTTGGACAACGACAAAGTAGTCGAGGACCTGAAGTCCCGTATTGCTGGCCGTTTCACCCTGCATGATGTACTGCACCCTGAGACGGAAGAGGTGATGCTCAAAGCCGGAGAGTACATCACCGAGGCTATGGCTGCCAAAATTGAAGAGTCAGAGGTAGAATCAGTGACCATCCGTTCCGTACTGACGTGCGACACCAAGCGCGGTGTTTGTGCGAAGTGCTACGGTAAGAACCTGGCAACCGGCCGTACGGCTGAGTCTGGTGACGCCGTAGGTATCATCGCTGCACAGTCAATCGGTGAGCCGGGTACACAGCTGACGCTGCGGACCTTCCACGTAGGTGGTATCGCATCGGTTTCCAAGTCAGAATCTGAGATCGTTTCCAAGTTTGAAGGTAAGATCGAATTCGATAGTATCCGGACAACAGAAATGGTG
>JANSXW010000210.1 GCA_024742755.1 bacterium
CTGCGACAGCACCACCGTGCTCAAAGTAGAAGCCTATGCCCCGGATACCAGCTTAATCGATACTTTTTTCTGCAGTGGCAGCGATGGGCTGCTTTGGGGGGACAGCCTGTTGCCACAGCCAGGGGCATACACCTTTGCTTACCTCAACCAACAGGGCTGTGACAGTACTGTACAGGTTTCGCTAGCCCTCGCCAACAGCAGCTTCAGCGCCATAGACACCTTCTATTGCGAAGGGGAAGCCTTTTGGTGGGGCGATACCCTACTGCCTGGCCAGGGCCTGCACACCCTCGCCTACCGCTCCGCAGAGGGCTGCGACAGCACCCTGCAAGTCACGCTCCAAGCCCGGAACAATAGCTATGTTGAGCTGGACACTGCCCTTGTGCCAGGAGCTTCCTTTATGGGCAGCACCTTCTATACAGACACCACTTTCACGCATTTGCACCCTGCCGCTAACGGCTGTGACAGCCTCACCACCATCCACATAGAGATCATCTCCAATACCAGGGCTGCGGAGAAGCCTTCGCCATGGCGTTGTTACCCTAACCCTGCCCGGGGCCTCCTCTGGGCGGAAGGCCCTTCACCCAATGCCCAGCTTCAGTTATGGTCTGCCGGAGGACAGCGGGTTGGGCTTTCTAAGCATAGCCCCCCTACGCCTGAAGGGGCTGGGCGGTACAGGTATGCTTACAGCATCTCCCATTTGCCGCCGGGGCTGTACTGGCTACAGATCACCTGGGAGGGTGGAACAGCTTTGGAGAAGGTGGTGAAGATGTAGCACTGTTCCCACTACCCCACATGCCGCTCCACCAGCCCCACCACTTCCTGCTCCAGGGCATCCGCCCTTGCAGCCATGGATTGAGCCGCTGACAGTTTGGCTTCCACCCACGCTTTGTCCTCGATATCGCCGGCATTGATGCGGACGTTGAGCCAGGCACCATGCACAGCTGCCCGGGCACACAGCGCCCCTACCCCGGCATCGCTGGCAGAGTTGGGGTTGCCCTTTTCTGCCATGGCTTTGCACACCTCGAAGGTCTCCAGGGCCAGTTCCATGGTGCGGAAAGGTACTTCAGTGGCATACTTGGTCGCCTCCTGCATCGCTTCGTGGCGGGCGGTTTTTTCTGCTTCCGTCCCTTTAGGCAGGCGCACCGCAGCAATAATGCCGTTGAAGGAGCGGGTGTCTTCGTCTACCAGCGCCAGCAGCCCATCCTTGATGCGCTGCCCGCGCTCCGCCCACTCGGAAAACTCCGCCCAGCGGTCGTCCCAAACCCGGCGGTGAGAAGACAGATTGGCGACCATCGTGCCCAAAGATGCTCCCAAAGCGCCAACGTAGGCCGCTACCGAACCACCGCCCGGCGCCACGCTCTCCGAGGCCGTCTCATTAGAAAAGGTGCGGAGGTTCATATTGAGGAGTGGCGTAGGGGTATCTTCTGCCAGTTGGTATTCGATGATTTTCTGTTTGGGGTCGAAGGGGCCCAGCTCATCCAGCCCCATGGACTTCACGGCGATTTTGATGACCTCTTCTTCGGATGCGCCCAGGGAACGCCGCTGCTGCTGCAGGAAGTAATGCCCGGCATCGAGCATGACCTGCAGGGGCACCAGGCCTACCAGTTCGGAACCGGTCACCCGCATCCCCCGGTGGTTGGCGCTTTCACGGCAGGCTTCGAAGGCGATGTGAAGTGGGGTTTGGCGCACATCGGTGATGTTCATGGAAATTTGCGCAATACCGTACTCTTCAATGTACCAGCCGATGCCCTTCACGCCCTTGCACTTGCCGGGCTCCCGCAACGCATTGCCATTTTCATCCTTGAGCACTGCACCGGAGACCTTGCCGCCTTCCCGCTTCACCCGGCCCTGCTCCCGCACATCAAAGGCGACGGAATTGGCGCGGCGCACCGAGGTGGTATTGAGGTTGACGTTGTAAGCGATGAGGAAGTCCCGGGCGCCCACTGCCGTTGCTCCGGCGGTTGCGTTAAATTTCGCCGGGCCATAATCCGGCTTCCATTCCGGTTGGCCCAGTTTATCAGGCAGGGCTTCGTACTCGCCGGAGCGGACCGTGGCCAGATTGCGCCAGGCGGGCTTGGTCGCGGCACTTTCGTACATGTAGATGGGAATGCCCAGTTCCTCACCGGCACGCTTGGCCAGCTTATGCGCCCATTCAGCTACCTCTTCCATAGTGATATGGGCAATGGGGATAAGCGGGCAAACATCCGTGGCGCCCATGCGGGGGTGCTCCCCGGAATGTTTGGACATGTCAATGACTTCGCTTGCCTTTTTCATAGCCTGGAAAGCCGCTTCTATAACCGGCTCCGGCGCGCCCACAAAAGTGACGACCGTGCGGTTGGTGGCTTTTCCGGGGTCGACGTCCAGGAGTTTGACGCCTTCCACCGCTTCGATGGCATCGGTGATTTGCTTCAGCACTGCCGGGTCACGGCCTTCGCTGAAATTAGGTACGCATTCTATGAGCGGTTGGTTTTGCATGGTTTATTTGGTTTAGCACTTTGACAAACATTTGAGGCGGGAAAATAAACTTTTCAGAGGGGAGGACGATTATTTTGGTGCATTTTCCGCTTCCAAATCAAAGAAAAAAAGAAATATGAACACCGTTGCCAAGGCTACTCCCTCAACGCTCCTGCAGGAAGCCGAACAATTCCTTCAGCTTTATGCCAAAGAACAGGAACTGCCCAAAACGGCTTATCAGGACCGTATGGAGGAAATCACAGCGTCGGTCGCGGCAAATGGCACGTACGAGCTGACCGAATCCGAGCTGTCCTTCGGGGCGCGGGTAGCCTGGCGGAATTCCATCCGATGCATCGGTCGGTTGTACTGGAAAAGCCTGCACGTGTTCGATGCCCGGCGGGTGACGGATGCGGAGACGGCTTTTCGGCTCCTTTGCGACCACCTTCGCTTTGCCACCAACGAGGGGAATATCCGGTCCGCGATCACCATTTTCCCACCTGACGTTGAAGGCCGTACGCCCCTGAAAATCCTGAACCATCAGCTCATCCGCTATGCGGGCTACGTACAGCCTGACGGCAGTGTTTTGGGCGATCCTTCCAGTGCCTCCTTCACCCGCTTTTGCGAAAACCTGGGCTGGCAGGGCAAAGGCACCGCATTTGACATCCTTCCCCTCGTGGTACAGGAAGCGGGCCGTCCACCGGTTTGGTTTGACTGGCCGGAGGAGGTGTGCCTGGAAGTGCCTATTATGCATCCTGATCAGCCGGGGATTACCGGCTTGGGATTAAAATGGTATGCCGTACCTGTGATTTCTGATATGTGGCTGAGCATTGGCGGGCTGCGGTTCTCGGCAGCGCCCTTCAATGGCTGGTATATGGGAGCGGAGATTGGTGCACGCAACCTGGCAGATGCACAACGCTATAACTGCCTGCCTAAAGTTGCAGCTGCCCTCGGCCTCGACACTGCTCGCAATGCCACCCTCTGGAAAGACCGGGCGTTGGTGGAATTGAACGCTGCGGTCCTTTCTTCATACGAGCAGGCGGGCGTGAAAGTCGTGGACCACCACAGCGCCGCGGAACAGCATGCTCACTTCGAGCGCATTGAGCAATCGCACGGCCGCCCCGTCAATGGCGACTGGGCCTGGCTCATCCCGCCGGTCTCACCGGCAACGACGTCCACCTTCCACCGCACGTATAAGACAACGGAGCTGAAGCCCAACTTCTTTTACAAGACGGCAGCGGAGAAGGGGTGCCCGATGATGTGATCTGGACTTGCGACGAGCGATATTTAGTACCCTGGATTCTGTGTCATCTCTACGTCTCCGCCAAGAGCAGACCGGGGAATAGGGAATAGTTCCCGATAGGGTTCAGAAGCTGGCTTTTCCCACCAAGCCTCTGTATACTTCCCAAACCGGATAAGGTCAGTACGGCGTATGGCTTCCTGAAACATCTCCCGGCCTCGTTCTGCCAGGAATTCATCAGCGGTAAGCGTACCGCTATAGGGCTCCACACCGGCCCGGGCGCGCAATATGTTTACATCAGGCTCAGCATCTGCCCAGCTACCGCTCAGACGGGCGCGGGCCTCTGCCCGAATCAGATAGACCTCCCCCAGGCGGACGAGCGGAAAGTCATTGTCCATTTCCCTACCCCCATAAAGCTTAAAGCTGAACTTAACAGGCCGGGCCCCTGCACCTCTCGCCGCATCCGGCTGCAATTCATTGATGCTGGGGGTATAGCTGAGCTGAAGTTCACCATCATTTACGCTGTAATCAATAACAGCAGAGCCAGAGAAATCAAACTGCGGCCCGGTCAGGAAACTGGCTTTTTTGCGCAAGTCAGCGTCCTCATAGCTGTTGTAGAATTCTTCAAGGGTAACGTAGCCATTCCAGGGCTGTTCCTGCAGGTGCCAGCTCAATTGGCTGGCCGGGTGAAGGACCATTTGTGAAAAGTTCATGCCCGGTCTCAGGTACTCATCGTAATTGATGGAAAAGATGTGCTCGGGGTTGCCATCGTTGTTGGGTGCGAAAACAGCGGCATAGCCTTCCAACTGTTCAGGGTCAGAAGGCACGCCCGGGCGATAGCCCAGGTTAGATACGGCACAGCCCTGCCCACATAGCTGATAATGACCGCTGTCAATGATGTGGGAAGCTGCCGTACTAGCTGCTTCGTACCTGGGCGTCCCTGTATACACTTCGGCATTCAGATAGAGCCTTGCCAGAATACCTAAGGCACCGTAGCGATTAAGTTCGTAGGCATCACTACTTTCAGAAAGCGAACTGTTGCTGAGGTCCATATCCGCACTGACTTCGGGAACTTCTAATATTGCCAGGAGCTCCTGTTCCACAAAATTAAACACTTCCTCACGGGTGGCCTGAGGAGGATTCGGGTCATACTCGGTTACGATTTTGACCCGGCCGAACAGGTCGAGAAGCCGCCAGTAGTAAAATGCCCGCAAACCTCTGACCTGTGCCGCTTCGTTTGGTTCCAAATGCGCTTGGTCCAGCGCTTGATTGGCTTCAGATATAGCCTCGTACAACTGCCGGAAAGTCGTACCCAGAAAAGGATGGTCGGGCGTATAAGTATGCTGATGCAAAGCGATTTGTATTCCACCATCATACCAGTCGCTTCCTTTGGCACATACCACCATTTCATCGGAGGTAAGCTCCTGCAGGGAGAAATAGCCCCCGTGGTAGGCGGTTCCAGAATATCTTAATCCGGAATAAGCCCGTATCAGCGGTCCGCCGCAGGCACAATCATAATTTATGCCGTTTCCTTCAACAGACAACTCCTCCGTGAGCGCTCCTACCAAGTCTTCCTCTAAGTCCGTACAGGCATAATGGCTCAGGGCAATCATTAGCAACAAAAAGTATATTTTTTTCATTTCCAGGGTCTTTAACCGATCAATTTACGGATTTTCAAAGGAAAAAGCCAGAAGGAGGTTAGCGCAGCGCAGCAGGAGCAGAAAATCGGAGCGTTTTGTCAATTTAGCAGTCCCGGTTTCCCGATTGCAACCATCCTTTCTTACCTTTGTTTAGATTTCAAACGAAGATACATGAAGATAGCGATCGCACAACTCAATTTCCACATTGGCAACTTTGAAGGCAACCTGCAAAAAATGCTGCAGGCGGTCGCGGAAGCCAAAGCCCGGCAGGCCGACCTCATCTGCTTCAGCGAACTGGCAACCGTGGGCTATCCGCCCCGGGACTTCCTGGAATTTGAGGACTTCATCGAATTGGCAGAAGCCACAGTGGAGCAACTGGCGAAAGCAGCACAGGGTATCGCTATTGTGGTGGGCTCACCGACCAAAAATCCGGTTATTGAGGGCAAAGACCATTACAACTCTGCCTTCTTTCTGGCCGATGGCAAAGTGCAGCAGGTGCAGCACAAAACCCTCCTGCCGACTTACGATATCTTCGACGAGTACCGCTACTTCGAGCCGGCTTCAGAGTGGAAGGTGGTGGAATTCAAAGGCAAGCGCATTGCCCTCACCGTTTGTGAGGACATCTGGAACATCGCCAATGAAAACCCGCTCTACACCATCTCACCCATGGATCAGCTGATGCCGCAACAACCGGATTTTATCCTCAACCTTTCCGCTTCGCCCTTCAGTTACGTGCAGGCCGCGGCGCGCACGAAAGTCGTCCGTGCCAATGTGGAGCGCTACGGTATTCCAATGTTCTACGTCAACCACAGCGGGGCGCAAACGGAAATCCTTTTCGACGGCGGCTCTATGGTCGCCTCCCCCGATGGCAAAATCTTTGACGAGCTGCCTTACTTCGAAGAGGCGGTGCGGATGTACGACCTGGACGAAGTCACCAAAGGCGGCAGGGAGCTGCTGCAGCCCCGAAACAAAATGTCCCTCATTCACGATGCCCTGGTGATGGGCATTCGCGATTACTTCCGGAAACTGGGCTTTAAGCGGGCCATTTTGGGGCTTTCCGGTGGCATAGACTCGGCTTTGGTAGCCGTACTGGCGGTGCGGGCGCTGGGTGCGAAAAATGTCCGCCTGGTATTAATGCCCTCACAGTTTTCCTCCGACCACTCGGTTGTAGATGCCCGGAAGCTGGCGGAAAACCTGGGCGCGCCCTACGACATCATCCCCATTGAGCCGATCTACAACAGTTTTATGGAAGCGCTCAAGCCTCACTTTTGGGCCACTGAGTTCAATATCGCTGAGGAGAACCTGCAGTCCCGCTCCCGGGGTAACCTGCTCATGGCACTGTCCAATAAATTTGGTAATATCCTCCTAAATACATCCAATAAAAGTGAAGTAGCTGTTGGCTACGGCACCCTTTACGGCGACATGTGCGGCGGCTTGTCGGTCATCGGCGACCTTTACAAAACGGAGGTCTTCGAGCTTTGCCGCTACATCAACCGGGAGGAAGAGGTCATCCCTGACAACATCATCACCAAACCCCCTTCCGCTGAGCTTAAGCCCGACCAAAAGGACACCGACAGCCTGCCCGAATATGAGGACCTGGATGAAATCCTGTTCCAATACATCGAGCGCCGCCTCAGCCCTCAGGACATCATCGAAAAAGGTTACGATGAGAAGCTGGTACGCCGGGTGCTCCGCCTGGTCAACATCAACGAGTTTAAGCGCCACCAAATGGCTCCGGTGCTGCGGGTTTCTGAAAAGGCATTCGGCATGGGGCGGCGTATGCCGATTGTGGGGAAGTATTTGGCGTAGAAGTTTTCAGCATCAATCGTTTATGTCATCAGGCTAATTAGTGAATCGGCAGCCAGGAAATCATTCGTTTTTTTGGGAATATCATGAACACCTATCTATATTTACAATATCGTTAAACGCTCTAAAACATAAAATTATGCTACGCTCTACGCTCTACGCTCTACGCTCTCTAGCGTTCGTCTTTGCAATGATTGTAATTGTCAAGTTTGCTAACGCACAGGAATGTGGGATGGATTCAGTAAATATGAAATCTTATCTTACTTTTCTGTCAAATCTCGAACAGGTACCGACTGCAGCCTCTGCATTGCAACAGGTGTACAGAATCCCCATAAGGGTAATAATTGTAAACGATGATCAGGGAGGATTTGTTGCGCCGTTCGGCAACAACATAAAAGGTCGTGGATTCAAGTAATATATCCACTAGCACTACAAGCCTAACTGGATATTTTCTCAAATTTTGATTTTTGGATTTCAGAGATGATAAGCTAACCAACTTTGAACTTTAGCTGCTAAATTTATCTTTATGCGCAAAGTGTTGATCCTAGTTTTAATACTAATGGTAAACCTGGGCTGGGCGCAAACCCAGGTCTTCCCTGTGAGCTCTGATAACCCAATCTGGCAAGTACGCCAAACGCCAGCTTTAGAAACCGAACAACTGCTCTATAAGTACGGTTCGGAAATCCAAATTTGCGGAATACTCTGGCAGATGATCGAAGAATATACTGCCAGTAAACAGCACCGGATTGCAGGTTACTTCAGAGCAGAGGGGGATAAGGGGTACTTCCGGCGTAGTTTGGACTGTGCCGCACCGGAGTATTTGATTTATGACTACGGGCTTGAGATCGGTGATACGATGAAACTACATTTTGGGCTACTTGAGGCCTTTCAGAATGTATCTCCTGCCACTTCATTTGATTATGTAGTTTATAACACAGATAGTGTGGAAATTGCAGGGACGTACCATAAAACTATATTTCTAGGCA
>JANSXW010000372.1 GCA_024742755.1 bacterium
CCTGCCTGCCAAAGCAAGAGCGACGGCAGGTCCCCCGCTATACACCATCACCAAACACAAAAACCATTACCATCCTGGCGGGGGTCGGGGGTGGAATTTCTACCTTTTTAATTTTCAGTAACTTCGGAGTTGCGACCTGACAAGCAACCCCAGCCTCAGGCCGCGATTCCTAAATAGCCGCCTCAGTACCTTAGCAGACAGGAGACCGGCAACGGCCAGGCAAGGAAACCCCACTAAAAAGAAAACCAAATCACCATCCACTATACTCAAGAACCTGCATGAATACAAAACGCTTAATGTCTTCCCATGAAACATCCTTTAACATCAAAGGAGTAGGTTGTACGTCAGCATCCTGAAAAAAAGCCATACTGCGCAACGCCAACCACTCATTACCGTCAGTAATCTTCTGCATATAGAAATGAAGAACCTCTTCAAGTGAGAACGCTTGTAATAAAAAGTAAAGGTCAATAAAATCTTTTTTCGAGCCCCGTTGAGTGATAGCCGCAATCTTCATAGCTGCTATATCTTCTAAGGCAGCCATACGAATACCATCATCCAAGACTATTGGCGCTAACCAATGGTAGGGATAATTAACGACATCAACTTTGATCCCTTCAACCAAATACACTCTGATTGATTTGCTACTTCTAAGCAGCTGAACCTTTTTGAACTGGCTAAACAACCGAGTGAACTGTTGGTCATCAAGATCATGCTTTCCAAACAAATCAATGTCAACAGAATTTCTGTGGCCAAGCTGAAGCGCCAGTGCTGTGCCCCCTACCAGACGAAGCGGCGAAAGCGCCTCCTCCTTCATCAGCTGCTCTAAGAGTTCCAGAAGCCCGGCCGTAACTGCTGCTCGTTGTAACATCTAAAATCTTCCTTTTTCAAATCCAGCACCAGGCAAAGGAATGCCAGGCTAAAATCATCCAATTCCCTAAGGTCAACAACAATAGAACGCAACCCAGCTTTACCATACCACCGCTTTATAGTATTCCAATCCTCTATCCTACCATAGCCCATCACCCGCTCCACAATAAATGCCCGATGCGCATACCCATCCACACGGTCCGGTGGCGTATCCCAAAACAGATGCCCGGACAGCTCGGAAATATCATATCGGAAAGTAGCCTTTTTCTCCATAGCCTAAAGGTAAGATTTCCGGCTCTGTTTTTCAAGGTTTTGAGGTTAACCTGCTATGATCGAGTTTGAGCATCCAGCTATTCCGACCGGCAACGCTCGGGCCCCATAACCAACCCACCGGCACCGCTCGCCAGTCTGGACTGAACCTACGGCACCGCTCGTGCCCTGCCTGCCAAAGCAAGAGCGACGGCAGGTCCCCCGCTATACACCATCACCAAACACAAAAACCATTACCATCCTGGCGGGGGTCGGGGGTGGAATTTCTACCTTTTTAATTTTCAGTAACTTCGGAGTTGCGACCTGAC
>JANSXW010000412.1 GCA_024742755.1 bacterium
GGAGGTTTGTCATTTTTGTATTGTGATCGAATCCAATCAACGGACCTCAGCGAAACTCATTTAAGATGAACCGAATCCTTCAATCCATGAACGCAAAGTACTTTTACCTGCTACCGCTGCTGTTTAGCGCACTCAGCCTGCATGCACAGCAGGCTTGTCTAGATTTTGAAGACTTCCCCGCCGGCCCTGCCTTTGGCCCGGTTTTAAACAATACGCCCGGCGATACGCTCTTTAGCCAGGAAGGGCTAATCGCAATAGCCCGCGAAATCCAGTACCTCAACGGGAATACCGGCTTCGGCAATGCCGCCATTGAAGGGGCTAATGTGACCTGGCTGGACGGGAATTTCCTGTTTATGGGCAATAATGCGCTGGAACTGCAATACCCGGACGGCGTGCAGCAAGTCTGCTTCGATTTCTTTGATGGGGGAGGGGAAGAGAACTTTTCCGTCAACGGCAGCGATGTGGTGGTGCTCACAGGCTTTCCGGATATTGCCGGGATGGATTTTCCGGGAGTGGACGTCACCGTTACCCTGGACAGTAGCAGCAATAATACCTTTCTTTCTGCAGGTACCGTTTGCATTACCGGCGAGGTCTTTAGCCTTACCGTGGGCGGGCAGGAATTTGGGGTAGACAATGTCTGCGCCACTCCTTTTGACAACACGAATACCGGTGATTGCCTGGCGTTCGAAATGATGGATACCCTGGGCTATGGTGCTCAGGCGGGGACCCCGCCCGGAACGGTATTCTATACTGAATCTGATGTCGCGGTGCGCCTCGCTCCTGTTCAGACGCTGTTCTGGAGCAGTGTGTACGGCGATTTGCGGGTCCGTCAGGCGGCAGACGTGGCAGGCTTCACTCAGGCCTCCGGACAGTTCCTCGAATTTGCCAGTATTAACTCCATCTACGACTTTACCGCCTACCCTGAGCCGGTGGAGCAGGTTACGGTTGATTACTACTATGCTCCCGATGGCGATGGGACCATCAATTTTGCGGCTAACGGTGCGGCCCTGCTGATTCAGTTTGTTCTGGAGCCCGGGTTTTATCCACTGGCTCCCGGCGTGACGCTGGAAGTGGTGCCTGACAACAAC
>JANSXW010000040.1 GCA_024742755.1 bacterium
GTCTCTGAATGGTCTTTTTCACCAGCTCTGCATCTCGTCCTCACCTTCGTAGCTTAGGCTACGAGGTTCCGGGCGTTCTTTGATCTGGCAAAAAATACTCATCCATACCCTATACAAAACCTACCTTAATAAACTCTATTGATTTGCCGGAAATATAATAGTTTTCCTGCTTGTTAGGCCGGAATCTCCATAAACGCTTAGCACAAATGCCTGCCTTCTGATGCGCCCTGCCGGTCAAAAACCACCGAATCTTCCTCTTATGCTGTGCCCGGGCATTGAAAACCAGCCCCAAAAAGGAATTAATCCCCGTGTAAGTAGTTTTAAGCCAAGTTCTTAGCGTACTTTTGCCCCCAAATTTGAAAACCGAAAGTTTTTGGACCGCAACACAGACCGATACCAACGCTGGCTTTACGGGCTCATCCTCATCCTGATATGGCCTGCCCTGCTCATCAACCTGGGCGTGCTCACCCTGATCGACGATGAGGCGCTGCGGGCGTGGGTGGCTTTGGAAATGCGGCTCTCCGATAACTACATCGTCCCGCAGTTGCACGGGGAATTCTACTACAAAAAGCCGCCGGTCTACAATTGGATGTTGCTGGGCGTTTTCCAACTGACGGGCAGTATGGACGAGTGGTCCATCCGTATCCCTACCGTGGCTTTCCTCCTGCTGTATTGCAGTACGATTTATTACTTTGTCCGTAAGCACTTCAGCCACGAGATGGCTTTCCTGAGTGCCCTGGCTTTTCTGACCTGCGGCCGTATCCTGTTTTACGATTCTTTCCTTGGTCTGATCGACATCAGCTATTCCTGGGTGACTTTTCTGTCGTTTATGGTCTTTTACCACTTGGCGGCGCGGGAGCGCTGGCTGGCTGCTTTTGCCGGTTCTTACTTTCTGGCCGCTGTGGGTTTTCTGATGAAAGGGCTCCCGTCGGTGGTCTTTCAGGGCTTTACCCTTATGGCCTGGTTGGTGTACCAAAAGCAGTTCCGACGCCTGTTTCAGTGGCAGCACATCCTGGGCGGGCTGGTCTTTGTGGCGGTGGTGGGCAGCTACTATGCCACATATTTGCAGTACAATAGCCTGGAAGAATTGGCTTCGGTCCTGTTCAACGAGTCCGCCAAGCGTACCGCCGGGCGTTACCCGCTCTGGTTCACGCTTTTTCATCTGCTCACCTATCCCTTTGAGCTGGTGGTTTACCACTTTATGCCGTGGGGGTTGCTGGCGCTGTACCTGTTCCGCAGACAGTCGTGGACGCAGGTCTGGCAGCACCCGTTTATCGCCTTTATTTTCCTGACCTTCCTGGTCAACATCACCGTGTACTGGACGGCGCCCAAGGTGCACCCCCGCTACGTTTTCATGATCATCCCTTTGCTGTTCATTACCCTGCTTTACCTGCACGAACAGCAGAAAGAAGACCGCCCCTGGCCCTACCGGGTGACGATGCAGCTGCTGCTTTTTTGTTGCCTGATACTCCTTCCCGCAGCATTAGTGCCCCTCTTTATGGAGCGCCTGCAGGGCACCCCCTGGCTTTGGGCCAAAAGCCTGAGCCTGTTTGTGGTGCTAAGCGCACTGGCGTACGGCGCATGGCGGTTCCGTGAGGCCCGTTTGCTGACAACGGCGGCTGTTTTGCTGGTGGTGCGCATCGCCTTCAACTGGTTTGCGCTGCCCGACCGGCATGCCAATGATTTTGGCGATGTGGTGCGAAAAGATGCCCTGCGGGTGGCAACCGAATATCAATCGGCCGACTTGCGCGTTTATAAAGATACCGAGTGGCAGCCGATGACGTCCTTCTATATGACCCGGGAAACAGGGCACATCATCCCCATCGACCGGGAAACGCCTGATACCTCGGCTTACTACATCATTGACCCCAAAGCCTATCCCTTTGTGCCCTATGAAAAACAGGATGAGCTCCTGATGCGGCACGGTGGGAAAGTCTACGATATCGTGAAATTCTAGTTTTATGTCTATAAAAATATCAGCCGTCGTCACGGTCTACAACGAAGAACTGAACATCAAACCGCTGGTAGAGCGCATCACCGCCGCCCTAGACGGGATGGACTACGAGATTGTCTACGTAGACGATGGCTCTACGGATAACACCCTGCGTGAGCTGTATAGCATCGACCACCCCCGGCTTAAGGTGGTGGAGTTCCGGAAAAACTACGGGCAAAGTGCCGCGCTTATGGCTGGCATTGAAGCTGCTGAGGGCGAGTACATCGCTACCATGGACGGGGATTTGCAAAACGACCCTTCTGACATTCCTGCCATGCTAAAGCTTGCAGAAGAAGGCGACTACGATATGGTGGCCGGGCAACGTGCCAAGCGCAAAGACGGCTGGATACTCCGCAAAATCCCGAGCCTGATTGCCAATTTCATCATCCGCAACTCTTCCGGCGTACACCTGAAGGACTATGGCTGTGCCCTGCGGGTATTCCGGGCGGAAGTAGCTAAGGATATGGGCATCTACGGCGAGCTCCACCGTTTCATCCCGGTACTGGCTCACCTGGAAGGCGCACGCATCATTCAGATTCCCGTCAAGCACCACGCCCGGGAGTTTGGGGAGTCGAAGTATGGGCTGGGCCGGACCTTCAAGGTGGTGAGCGATTTGCTGCTGATGCTTTTTCTCAAACAGTACATGCAGCGCCCCATGCACCTGTTTGGCAATACCGGCGTCCTCCTCCTCCTCGTTGGTCTGCTGATCAATGGTTATCTTGGGGTACTGAAAATCCTGGGGCAGGACATTTGGGGCAAGCCCCTGCTCATCCTGGGCCTGATGCTGGTCCTGGGGGGCATTCAGCTCATCACCATCGGTATTGTGGTGGAAATACAGATGCGGACCTACTACGAGTCCCAGCAAAAACGCCCTTATAAAATCCGCCGCATCACCAAAGGCGGCACAGAACAAAAAACAACGGCCCATGCCACATCCTGAATTCGACATCGGCGAGCTCGTGCTTTACAAGAACAATCAGCTCATCGCCTTCAATAAACCTGCCGGCCTGCCGGTCACGACCGACAAGACCGGGGACAAAGCCATGGACCAACTAGGCGAAATCTACTGCAAGTCCAAGCTGGGTCTGGTACACCGTTTGGACCGCCCGGCAAGTGGGGTGGTGTTGTTCGCCCGTTCTGAAAATGCCCTGGCCCACCTCAATGAGCAGTTCCGGGAGCGGCAGGTGGAAAAAGTCTACCTCGCTGCTGTAGGCACTCGCCCGGAAGCGATGGAGGGCAAGCTGGTCCATTACCTCAAACGCGATGGGCGAAAGAATAAAACCATTGCCTTCCCGGACCCTCAGAAAGGCGCCAAACGGGCGGAGCTTTCCTACCGCTACCTGGACAGCAGCGATCATTATCACCTGCTGGAAATCCGCCTGCACACTGGTCGCCACCACCAAATCCGGGCACAGCTGGCGGATATTGGCTGCCCCATCAAGGGCGATGTCAAGTACGGCTTTCGGCGAAGCAATCCCGACCGGTCCATCCACCTGCACGCCTGGAAGCTGACTTTCCGCCACCCGGTATCCAATCAGGAAGAGACCATCGCCGCCCCACTGCCTCCGCAGGACCCGGTATGGAATGCCTTTAACCTCAACGATTAATATGGAAGCTTTACTAGAGCACTTTCCCAAACTGACGGAACAACAGATCGCTCAGTTCGAACAACTTGGCCCGCTGTACCGGGAGTGGAATGACAAAATCAACGTCATTTCCCGAAAGGACATCGAACAGTTGTACCCCCACCACATCCTGCACGCGCTGGCGATACCGCAGGTGGTGAAGTTCCGGACGGGCGCCAAAATCCTGGACCTGGGTACCGGGGGCGGGCTGCCGGGCATCCCCCTCGCCATTCTCTACCCTAATGTACAGTTTACCCTCATCGATGGTACCCGCAAAAAAATCAAAGTCGTGCAGGAAATCATCGACGCCATCGGGCTGGAAAACGCCGAAGCCAAACACATCCGGGCAGAGGAGCTCAAAGACCGCTTTGACTTTGTCGTCTGCCGCGCCGTGGCCAGCCTGGATAAGCTTGTGCCCTGGACGCAGCGCCTGCTTAAGCGGGAAGAACGCCACGCCCTGCCCAACGGCTTGCTGACCCTCAAGGGGGGCGACCTCAAAAGCGAGATCAAAGCCCTCGGCAAAGGCCACTATGTGGAGCTGTTCCCGATTACGGATTACTTTAAGATGGATTATTACATTGAGAAGTATGTGGTGTACGTTCAGGGGTAGGCAGAACACTGCCCCAGCCTACATTCGCAATCCAACCGATTTTGCTGCGGCATAGCCCTCAAGATTTCTTACCTTTGCCCATCTAATATTAAACCACTTAACAACGCCATCCTATGTCATTCGAAGTAGAAGGAAAGCTACATAAGAAATACGAAACGGAGCAGAAAACCGATTCATTCCAGGCCCGGGAGTTCGTCATCGAGACCGAGGGCAACTACCCGCAGTTTGTGAAGTTCCAGCTGGTACAGGACCGCTGTGCCCTGCTCGACCCCTTTGAGGAAGGGCAGATGATCAAAGTCCACTTTGACCTGCGCGGGCGGGAGTGGAATGGCAAATACTTTACCAACCTGAATGCCTGGCGCCTGGAGCAGGGCGGTGCAAATGCCGCGCCAACGGCACCTCCGCCATCTGCAGATTCCGGATTCCCGGATTCAGAATTCCCTGCTGCCAACGATGAGCCGGCCAGTCAGGCGGATGACGACCTGCCGTTCTAAAAATGGTACGCTCAAAAAAAGCCCCCGGACTTTTCAATTAAGCCGGAGGCTTTTTCATGCCATCAACGCTGCGGTTTACCTCAATAGCACCACTTCACCGCGGCGCTCCACCACCACTTCCTCCTGAAGGCAGTTGATCACCTTCGCCTGAATGGACCAGGCAAAGACGCCTCCGTTGCGCAGGGTGCCATTCATGACGCCGTCCCAGCCACTGTCCGGGTCGGTGCTTTCAAAAACCTGCACGCCCCAACGGTCGAAGATGCGAAGCCGGTAGTCCAGCACCCCTGCGACTTCATCGCTGGTGAAAGCCCGGAAAACATCATTATTGTTGTCGCCATTGGGCGAGAATGCATTGGGCACATACATCCAGTTTTGGCCCTCCATCAGGGGCGGTGCCAGCATGATGCTTTCACTGAAGGTTTCGCAGCCGTTGTCAATTTCCAAATCGTAAGTTCCTGCGGTACCGATGACCCGGTCGAGGCCTGCTGCCCCGTCTGACCAGGTGAATGCCAAATCAGGGGTCTCGCCGGAGGTGATATCGACTGTGACCATAGCCTCCGGGTTTTCACAGCTCAGGGTATCCCAGCGTACTGAAACGGCCAGCGGTTCGAAGGCTTCCACAATGGCATCGAACGTCGTTTCGCAACCACTGCCGTCGGTGACCGTCACGGTGTAGTTGCCTGCGGACAGCCCCTCAAAGTCGGGTGATGCCTGCGGGCTGCCCTGCCCGATCGCATAAGTGTAGGGCGGATTGGGAGCGCTAAACGGATCAACGGAGAGGGTGCCGGTTTCCTCGTCCGGGCAGGCTGCTTCGGTCGAGATGTCAGCCAGCACTTCGGGCGACAGCTCCACGCTTAGGTTCACCATAGAGTCACAGCCCGCTTCACTGATGAGCATGACCGTTCCGGATTCCCCGGGCAGCAACTCCTCGCCGTGGAAGAAGTAGGTTTCGCCCTCGCAAATTTGTACGGATTGTTCCGTTGTGACCGGTTCGAGCACGGCCACTTGTATCTGTAGCACCGAGTCGCACCCGGCCCCGCTGCTGAGGATGATTTCATTCAGGCCTTCATCTAGTGCCATCCCGTCGTGCTCGAGGGTTTCGCCCTCGCAGAAGTTCAGCTCGAAGGCATTGGTAAACACCTGCAGGGGGTCCACCAGCACATTGACCGTAGAGTCGCAGCCATCGGAATTGGTGAAGTGGAAAACCTCCTGACTGCCGGCGGCTATTTCCACCCCATCGTAGGTAATGCTGCTGCCCTCACAGGCCGAAAAGGTGAGCGTGGTGTCGCTCTCCGTCGGGCAGTTGATGCGGATGAGCCAGTTTGTCACGACCACCTGATCGCAGCCCACAAGCGTGGTGTCTGTGCTGGCCCAAACGGCTTCCAGGAAGCCCTCAAGGTTAGCCGTATCCACCGCCAGGGTGTAGTCTTCATTGGAGGGCTGATCGATGAAGCCATAGCCGCCATCCTGCGTGGAGGTGCTTTGGTCCAGGATGCCGCCATTCTGCAACAGCAGGATGTCAATGCCGCTCATGAGGGTATCCGGCGCATCGATGATCCCGTTGTCATTCACATCAAAGTAGACCTCTCCGGCAAAGCTGCCGAAGCCATCGAACAGTTCGAGGCTGAGCGGGTCAGACTGCAGCACACAGCCATTGGTGCCCACCATTTCCAGGTAGTAATCGCCGGCATCCTCCACGATCAGTTCGGGCATCGTGCCCTCCGGCGGTGCCACCGGGCTGCCATTGAAGTACCACTGATAGCTCGCTACATTGGGAATGTCGGGCAGGCAAATCGTATCCGGGCGGCAGCGGGTATAACAGCCATTCGGTACGCGGGCAATATCCGGCCCGGGGAGCAATTCAAAAGCCTCGCTTTCCTGTGTGCAGCCTTCTGCATTGGTAGCCGTCACGGTGTATTCGCCCCCTTCTGATACCTCAATCGCCGTACCCGTTTCCCCGGTGCTCCAGACATAGGTCAGCCCGGGCAGCGGAGCGTCTACGGATAAGGTCGCCATCGTGCCTTCACAAATCGGCGCAGGCTGATCCGCCAGGATGACCGGCACATCGGGCAGTGGGTGCACGACGACTTCCAGTACGGCAACCGCCGAGCAGCCTGTGGCGCCATCCACTGCAGTGACTTCGAAGGTGTAATTGCCCGCATCGAGCAGGTTATCCTTGTCTTCGGAGAATTCGATAGCCGGGCCATTCTGACTCGTGCTCCAGGTGTAGGAATAACCAGGGTATAGTTCGCTGTTGGGTACTTCGAGGAAGACATTCTCGCCCTGACAGGTGCTGTAGCTTTCGTAGAAGTATGCCGCAGCCTGCCCGTACTCGTCGTAGTCCGTAGCCCGAATGTCCACGAGCGGAGCGGGCGTGATCCCTACATTTGCAGCGGGCGGTTCATAGGTACACCCGTTGGCGTCGGTGACAGTGAGTTCGTAAATGCCTTCTTCGGTGATTGTGAGCGATTCCGTGTCCGCTCCGGTGCTCCACTGCCAGCTGATGCCACCACCGGGCGATTCGGCATTGATCTCCACACCTTCACAGACAGGCGGTATGGGGTCCAGTGTAATGCCACCGCTTAGGTTGTTTGGGTTAATGGTGACATTTTGGGAAAAGGACTGCGCGCAACCCTCGATGTTGGTGGCCGACAGCGTCACCACATAAGTGCCCGGCAATTCATAACGGTGGTAAGCCTCCCGCCGCTGAGAGGTATTGGCGGCACCACTGCCCGGGTCGCCGAAGTCCCATTCGTAGAGGGCAAAGCCACCGGCAGGCACTTCAAAAGCGGTAGGACTGCTGGCACAGGTGGTCCCGGGCGCATCAAAGGCCACCGGTGGGGGCGCAACCACTGACACCAGCCTCGAGGTGCTACTCGTACAACCGCTACTGGTCTCGATGGTCAATGTGACCGTATAATCGCCGGTCGTACTGAAGATGTGAGTAGGGTTGGTCTGCGCAGAGGTATTATCCGCCCCACTGCCCGGGTCGCCGAAGTCCCAAGACCAGCTGACAATGCCTGAGGACGGCAGGAAAGTGGACAGGTCTTCAAATGCTATAGGGGTATTGGCACAGGCCGGGGCTACATGAAAATCCGCCAGTGCTTCCACAGAGTCTACTGCGGAAAAGCGGCAGGTCAGGTTCGTGCCGGGATCGTCGGGGTTGGCAAAGGTGCCGGAAAGCACCACCCGGTAGTAACCCACTTCCTGATGTTCGATGGTGGGGTTTTCGTCATTGCTGGCATCGGTCTGCACGCCATCCCGGAAAAAGAAACGCCAGTAAGCCGTACCGGGCAGCATATCACCGGACTGATTGGTGTACAGCCTGGATTCGCACTCGGCACCATCGGTGATTTCGAAACCCATATCCACGCCCGAGCAGGAAGGGCCCGGCGGGTTCCCGCAGATGACATCGTTGCAGTTCTCCTCTACCTCAAAGGGCGCACTGAGGAAGGTACAGCCATTTTGATCCGTAATGCCCACAGTATAAACCCCAAATGCAGTGGCGGTATACTCCGGGGCATCCGTGCCCACCGGCGTCCCATCCTGAAACCACTGATAGGAAAATCCGGCTGAGGAAGCCTGAGCAACGAGACGAGTGGAAGGGGGCAGGTTGCAGAAAATCCAGGGGTCAGGGGTGGAAATGCTGACTTCGGAGCTGGGGTAGGGCTCAATTTGGAAGGTTTCTGTGCCTGCACAACCAAACTCGTCGGTCACCACCAAAGCGTAGCTGCCGGGTGCCAACTCTGGCGTCATGCCGGTAGCCACCGCTACATCATTGGTGTTGTACCAGGTGTAGGAGTCGAAGCCCGGCGCAGCGGTGACAGTGGCTTCTTCATTGGGGCAGAAAAAGGCAGGTGCCGTAACGGCAGGCTGTGGCAGGGCGTGTACTTCAACGTCAAAAACAGCGGTTTCGGCGCAGACCGCAGCTTGTACCTGTACGTTGCCCACTTCGTGCCAGAGGATATCAACGGTGCTTTCATCTGATTCTGAAACGATGGTACCTGCCGTGGCAGGAGTGACCGTCCATTCATAGTCGAGGTGCTCCGCATTGGTCGCCGTGAAGGTACTGATGCCATCAAAGCAGGCATTCGGGTCGCCGCTTACCTCCAGATTGCTGAAAGCTTCGGCAGACAAGCTGACCGGGGAGGAAGCACAAGGCGGGCCTACGGTATTGACCTGCACTACGCTCAGCTCGTAGGGAGGGGTAGCGCCCCAGGTTACATTGATCGTTTCGCCCATGCGGGTGGCGATCGTACCCCCGTTGTTGACGGTCCATTCCAGCATGACATTATCGCCAACCGGAGTGGCACTGTAGGTAGTTGTGGATCCCGGGCAAATTACCGTATTGCCGGCGATGGCATCCACCGGATCGGGTGGAGACAGCACCTGCACCCGGCGGGTCGCTTCGGGCGTACAGGAGGCATTGGCATTGGCGGGTTCTGCTGTGAGCAGGTAAAAACCGGGCGCCACATTCATAGGGACTTCCACGGAAGCCGCACTGCCGGAGGACTGCCAAACCACAGCGCCCGCCGCATCCGTCAACCGCCAAAGGGCAGGGATGGGGTTGCCGGTATTGGCCTGAATGGCATCGTAGGTGGCAGGGGTATTGGGGCAGGCTTCGATTGGGCCGCTCAAATAAAAGGCCGGCTGAATCTCCACCTGCAGCTCTGCGCTGCCTCCGCAGCCCAGGTAGCAGTTGTCAAAAGTAACGCTGACGGTTTGTGTGGGCGCGGGGATGGTATTCAGCCATTCCACCTCGATCTCATGTGTGCCCTGCCCGGAGACAATGCTGCCGAAGTTAGTCACATCCCATACAAAACTGACGCCTTCGTAGGCCGGTATGCTGTAAACCGCCCGGCTGCCGGGGCAGACCAAAGCCGGCCCTTCCACTTCTGCCTGATCGGAAATAACCGGTACCACAAGGGTTGCAGGCACCGGGCAATTGGTGCCCGGGCAATCTTCTGTCAGGAGTGCTACGGTGCCCTCAGGTCCTGTTTCCCACAGCACGCTAATGAAGTCATCGGCAGGGCCGCCCCCGTCCACAATAACGCCGCCCTCACTGACCGACCACAGGAAGGTGCCGCAGTCACTCTGGGCGGTGTAGGTGCCGAGCATGCCTTCGCATACCGTTCCCACGCAGTCGACAATGGGCGTTTCTGTTTCCTCGACGTTTATGGTGAGCAGGGTGGTGTCGTTGCAGGCGCAAAAACGGGAGGCAATCAGCATCAGCTCGTAGGTGCCCGCTTCGGGGTAGGTATAATCAACTTCTCCACCGGTAGCGGTAACGCCATTACCAAAATCCCAGTACAGGTTATCGGCTTCTTCGCCGGTATACTCCAGGTAAAGAGGCTGGCCCTGACACAACGTCACCGTACCCTCTGCCGCCTCCGGTACGCTGCTGATGGCGCTTTCAGGAGGAGACACGACGTTCACGCAAGTGTAGCCCTGCGCGTCACAAAAGAAGGGCGGCTCATTGACGATGCCGTTTTGATAGATGGAGTAAATACCGGGCTGAGCCCACGTAACTTCGATGATATTGTCTTCTATCGTGGTATAATCTGCAGGTTGCCCGGTGTTCTCATTGAATACAGACCAGTTGGAATTCAGGGTATCCAACCCGCTGATGCTTGAAGAGTAGCGGATGGTGCTGCCTACACAGGCCTGCTGACAGACCAAGTAGCTGCTGTCCACCAGGATGGGCTCCTGGGAAGCCGGGCAATCGGGCGTAGCTTGTATGGTGGGGTTGGGGTCAAAAACAAGATCGAGACAAAGGGCGCTATCAACGGAAATGCCGTTCTCATCGGTAATAGTGACCGAGTAGCAGCCTGGCTGGCAGATGGTGATATTGCTGGAGTTCTCTCCGGTATTCCATTGATAGGTCAGCGGTTGCTGAAGCCCTTCTGCTCCGGTGTACATAACGTAACAATCGAGCCCGCAGACAAATGGGCTGGGCTCAAAGAAAACCGACTGAGCGGACAGGTTGCAGGCACTTAATCCAAGGACAAGTGTAATAACCCGCAGCATTATACTTTTCTTTTTCATACGATGGTGATGTTTTAGGATGTTAAAAACGATCACCTGACCATTAGGAGCAGCTTTCAAAGCTGTGTTACAACCCCTCACGTACAAAAGTAGGCCACCGTTGGGTAGGATATGGCTTTTTTTCTTCGGTCACCCGTTTAGTCTTGTGAACAGGAGCTTTGAGTGAGTTAGTCTGCCGATGCCCATTTGTAAAAAGCGACAACGGAATGGTGGTCAGAAAGGCGCTCGGTACGGATGTCCTGATCGAGGGCTTCCAGCTCTGAGCTGTAGAGTTGGTAGTCGATGCGCAACGCAGGGATTTTGCCAGCGTAGGTGGTGCCCAGGCCGGTGCCCGCTTCCCGGAAGGCATCCTTTAGCCCATGCGACAATTGCCGGTAGGAATAGGACTGCGGGGTGGCGTTGAAATCGCCACAGACGATGACCGGGTGAGGGCTTTTTTGGATTTCCTCAGCTACGGCTTCCGTTTGCTCCACCCGCCGCTGCTCGGCCCTTTTGAAGCGCCCGGCCATGCCTTTGACCTTGTTCCAGGTTTTCTTGTCCTGCAGATTGCCCTCTTTGGCAACTTCATTGGCCATACCGGAAACGCCATTGGACTGCAGGTGCAGGTTGAAGACCCTGATCCGTTTGCCATCCACTTGGATATCCGCCCACTGGAAGCCATTGAAATGTTTGACGAAGTAGTGCGTATGGGTCTCCTCAATGGGGTAGCGGCTGAAGATGGCCAAAGCGCCATTGGGGATGGCATGTGCGTATTTGAAGCCGGCCTTGTCCCTGAAGTAGTCGATGAAGTAGTTCTTTGGGTAGTAGGTCGGAAACTCCTGCAAGCACAGCACATCAATGCCTTCCGTTGGGAAATACCGGGGCATTTCCTCCGCGGTATACCTTTTGCCGGTAGCGGCTTCTTTTCGGAATCCGTAAGCATTGAAGGTTTTTACGGTAAGTGCTGCTTCCTTGGCAGGGCCGGGCAGGTTGAGCCCTACGAAGCTGGTCAGGTGGGCCCACCCGAGCAGCAAACAGCCCAGTGACAGGAAGGCCTGATACTTGCGGATAGAAGCCCAGAAAATAATAAAGAGCAAATTGGCTAACAGCAGCCAGGGAAAGGGAAGCGCAAAAAACGAAAGCGGCCAAAACACCTTCGGGCTTACCCTTGATGCCAGAAAGCTGGCCAGAGTGATGAGCACCAGCAGTATGTTCAACCATCTCAGCAGCTTTTGCATAGGTTCTTCATCAGGGTATTTAGGGCATATTTTGCAGGCGTGCTACTTCCAGTCCTCTAGCGCTTGCTGGCATTAAACAGGAATTCTTTTTCTTCCTTCGTCAGGCTATCGTAGCCGGAATCTTTGATCTTGTCGAGTATTTTATCCAGCTTTTCCTGGTAGGCACTGCTGTTTCCGTTGTTCGTATCAGAGGCGGCTTGCCCGCGGCTGGAAGTCGTGCTGCGCTGACGGTTGGGGTTGCGGTAGACTACTTTCGGGCGACGGCTTTTGCTTTTGCCAGAGGTCATGCGGTCGTAGAAATCACGGATGCGGTCCAGGATATTATTGACAGGTTCGGAGAAGTCGTTGCCGTTGCGCAATTGCGTGACAAACAGCCAGCCAAAAAAGGCACCGCCCAGGTGCGCGAAGTGGCCTCCTGTGTTGCCTCCGTTGGGAATCAGGATCAGGTCCAGAAAAACCAGGACGGCAACGATGTACTTCAGCTTGACATCACCGAGCAACAGCAGCCGCATGATGTAGTCCGGAGAAATGGTCCCTGCTGCCACGACAATCGCCATGACGCCGGCAGAAGCGCCCAGGGCAAAGCGCCCGCCCATGCCGTAGGGCAGAAGGTTGGCAGAAATAAAAAACACCACGGCTCCTGTCAGCCCGCCCAGCAGATAGAGCGGCAGAATACGCTGATCACCGATGAAGTCTCCTACAATCCGTCCGAACCAATAAAGGAACAGCATATTCCAGAGCAAGTGCCAGAAGCCCTCATGAAGGAACATACTGGTAAACATCCCCCAGGGGTGCGTCAGGAAAAATTTCCAATCGGAAGACATACAAAAGAAGTGCAGTATCGTACTGTACAACTCCGGCACAGAGCCGCCATTGCCCAAAAAGAGGAACAAGCGGACCAGGTTGATGATGACAAATACCGCAACGTTTATGATGATCAGCTGGGTTATCATATTCCCCCGGCTGAGTTCTCGCTTAGCATCGTCCCAGATTGACTGTAGCATGCATTATCGGTTCTAAATAATTATTAATATTTGGAGCTGCTTGAGCCCGGGACCCACAAGGTACTAGCTTCTGCTGATTTTATCCAGTCCCCGGGGCCAATCTGCCCTGCCTTTAGGCCAAAGTCACAATCTTGACCCAAACTTCCGCCAGTACAGGAGGAGCAAAAAGCCAAACAGCGCCCCTCCCAGGTGCGCGTAGTGGGCCACACCGGTATTAAAATTGCCAAGCCCCATGAATAGTTCAACCCCCGCGTAAATGAGCACAAAGTACTTTGCCTTGAGCGGTATGGGCGGGAACAACAGCATTATACGGTTGTCCGGAAATAACATGCCGTAACCGACCAACAGCCCGAAAACTGCGCCGGACGCCCCTAATGAAGGCACATTGGCTGCAAACATAGACTCTCCAAACCAGTAAATTTCCATGCCCCGTACCAGGGTGTGCAGCAGTACAGAGCCGAACCCGGTGAGCAGATAGTAAAACAGGAACCGCTTGGGGCCCCAGGTCGCCTCCAGTGGCGGGCCAAACATGAACACCGCAAACATATTGAAGAACAGGTGCCCGATATCCGCATGCATAAACATATGCGTCACGATCTGAAACGGCCGGAAATACTCTGAGGTCGGAAAAAACATCGCCAACCGGTACCTGCCAAAAAGGGAAAAATCAGTTACTCTTTCATTGACCAAATCGGAAAAGGTCCCGTGAGAAGGGTCTCCCAGCAGCATCGTGCCCAGGTACATCAGGACATTGATGATGAGCAGGTGTTTGACAACTTCCGTTACTCTGAACATAGGCAATAGCGTAGATGATGATTAGGCTGTAAGCAACTAAACAACGCTTTATTACTCAAATCGTTTGGCCAGTTCTTCCAATTCCATCGTGATGAAGCACCGTTTGCCAGAGGGGCTCAGGTAGGGCACTTCGCACCCAAAGAGCTGATCAATAAGGGTTTGCATCTCGTTGGGCTCCAGCATTTTGCCTTTTTTTATCGCTGCGCTCCGTGCCATGGCCCTGGCAATATTTTCGTGGGTGCCCAGATTGAGCTCCAGGTTGCCCTTGTACTGCTCCAGCAGGGATTCTATGGTTTTGAGGTCGTCCTGCTTACCAGCCAGTTCGGCAGGCACCCCGTTGATCACGAAGGTGTTGGCTCCGAATTCCTGAATGTCAAAACCCAGCTGATTGATCGGCTCCAGGAGTTCCTTGAGCAATGCTGCATCAGCAGGCGGCAGGGAAAGGGTACGTGGGAACAATTGCTTTTGGGTCGTGCTTTTCTGCTGCGACAGCACATGAAGGTAGCGTTCGTAGAGGATACGCTCATGGGCAGCCTGCTGATCGAGCAGCATCATGCCGGACTTAATTTGCGTGAGAATGTAGCTATTGTGAAGCTGTGTAGGCTTTTTCTTTTCCTGCACCGGCTCGCCCGGCGTACTCCCCTGCTCCTCTTTCCAGTCGCTCTCCAGTGTCAGGGGTTCTTCAGGCTCCTGCCCCGGAGTGGCTTGCGCTTCGGGTTCGGCATCGAATTCATCCAGCCCCTCGTACACATCCTGCCAGTGCTTGAGGTTGCTTGCGTGGCGGCCCGCATCCGAAGATGTTTCCCCCTGACCAGTGGCTAGGCTGCTCCCGCCGCTTGATTTTACATTGCTTGTGCCCGTCGGGGCTTCCGAACGTGGCCGTATGGGTGTCGGCTGACTGAAGGTCGGGTCCTGCTCAAAATCGAGGCTCGGCATCACATTGTACTGCCCAAGCGCGTGCCGTACCGATACCCGGAGGTAGTTGTACACCAGGCGCTCATCTTCAAATTTGATTTCCTGCTTGGTGGGGTGCACGTTGATGTCTATCCGCTTGGGGTCGATGTCTATGAAAATAACGTAGAGCGGGTAAGTGCCCGTTGGCAGCAGGTCTTCGTAGGCCGAGACCAATGCATGGTTGAGGTAGTGGCTTTTGATGAAGCGGTTGTTGACGAAGAAGTACTGTTCGCCCCGGGTTTTCTTGGCAAATTCCGGCTTGCCCACGTACCCGTTCAGGCGGAGCACCTCCGTTTCTTCAGCTACCGGCACCAGCTTTTTATTGGAATGGCTGCCGAAAACGCCGATCAGCCGTTGCCGGAGCTTTCCGCCGGGCAGGTGGAAAATTTCACTGCCGTTGTGGTGCAGGGAGAAAAAGATATCCGCATTCGCAATCGCGATCCGCTGAAACTCGTCATTGATGTGCCGCATTTCCACCGGGTTTGACTTCAGAAAGTTCCGCCGGGCAGGCACATTGAAAAAGAGGTTCTTAATGGAAATCGTGGTCCCCTGCGGGCACTGACAGGGCTCCTGAGCCTTGATTTCTGAGCCCTCAATGACCAGGCGGGTGCCTAGTTCATCGGAATGACGGCGGGTCTTAATTTCGACCTGCGCGATGGCCGCGATGGATGCCAGTGCTTCACCGCGGAAGCCCATGGTCCGTATAGCGAACAAGTCCTGTGCAGACCGGATCTTAGAGGTCGCATGCCGCTCGAAGGCCATGCGGGCGTCGGTTTCGGACATGCCACAGCCGTTGTCGATCACCTGTATCAGGGCTTTTCCGGCATCCTTGATGACCAGTTTTACTTCCGTGGCACCTGCATCGATGGCATTTTCCATCAACTCCTTCACTGCTGAAGCAGGGCGCTGAATAACTTCTCCGGCCGCAATTTGGTTGGCGATTGCATCGGGCAAAAGCTGAATGAGATCAGCCATATGGGGAACTCCTCGTTTTATTCATCAATGAGCTGCTATTCTCCGATAGCGGCTGCTATTTCAGGCAAATATACACTGATAAACAGGTATGAAAAAAGTAACAGCAGTGCGATTACCCCCAGCAAAACCAAATTGGAGCGCTGTACCTGCCGCTGCCGGAAGCGGTTGTCCTCCGCCTTCTGATAGCCCCGGCGGAAACTGCCGGAAAGGCGCGCCTTAACGCCTTCTGCCTCACCGGCTTTCAGCTCCTCTACCCGTTTGAGCCGCTCTTCGAGGTCCTCTTTTTCGGGGTTCCAGAAGCGGGGCTTGTACTGGTACTGCTGGTGCCTCGGCAGCTTTGAAAATTTAATAAATGCCATAATTAAAAGGTGTATTCATAAGAGCCTGCAACGGCGCGCCACAAACAACGGTGGTTTCTTTCTGCCCGCAACAGCAACGCTCTTCTGGTAAAATACGATAATGTTACTAACAAACCTATTCCGGGAATAGTTATTTGTTACTGATGCAGGGCACGCCCCTTTTGGTGGCTCGCCTGATCGTCAGAATGCAGACATTGGGCTAAAAGAAGTGCGCCCTTGTCCGAACTGGCCGTTATTGCGGCCTGATTGACCGAACAAACCCGATGCTATGAAGCTCATATGGACTACTTTTCTTCTGGCTTTTTCCACTGCCGTGCTTTTTGCACAATCCGGAGGCCTTGCCGGCAAGGTGACCGGCCCGGACGGTGCGCCGCTTTCCTACGCCAGTATTTTCGTGCAGGAAACGGGCACCGGCACCACAACGAATGAGGAAGGGTACTACGAGATCCGCCTGCCTAAGGGCAGCTACCAATTGGTGTTTCAGTTTTTGGGCTACAAAACAGTGGCCAAGCCTGTGGCAGTTGGCAACCGAATAGAATTATTGAATGTAGCCCTGCAGGAACAGCCCGTTCAGCTGGAGGCGGTGGATGTCATGGAGGGCGCTGAAAACCCTGCCTACACCATCATGCGGCGGGCAATTGCGAAAGCCAGCTACCACCGTCAGCAGCTCGATGCCTACTCCGCTGAAGTGTACATCAAAGGTAGCGGGAGGCTGAAAAAAATCCCCGGGCTGCTTCGCGGGACGCTTGAGAAAGAAGGCGTCGACACGGCAACAGCCTTTACCTCCGAATCTGTGAGCATTGTGGAGTACGAGCGGCCGTCTACCTTCCGCGAGCGTGTCATTTCGGTATACACCAATGGGGACGACCGGTCTACTTCACCCACCAATTACATCAATGGCAGTTTCTACGAGCCGGAAATTTCCGGTGCCGTTTCTCCGCTTTCGCCCCGTGCATTCGCCTACTATCGCTTTGATCTGGAGGGCTTTTTCATGGACCGGGGCTACGGCATCAACAAAATCAAAGTCACGCCCCGCAGTGCCGGCGATGGGACCTTTGAAGGTCACCTCTACATCGTGGAGGACTGGTGGAGCATTTACAGCCTCCACCTGAGCACCCTGCAGCAGGGCATCCGTTTCCAGATCGAGCAAATTTATGCCCCCATTGAAGAAAAAGCCTGGCTCCCGGTCAGCCATCAGTTCAATGTGGAAGGGCGCTTCCTCGGTTTTGGATTTGAATACCGCTACCTCGCTACGGTCAGCAATTATGATATCACATTAAACCCTGACCTGGATGGCGACTTCACCGTCATTGATGAAAAGCTCAACAAAGAACTGGCGGAACAACTGAAGGAAAGCCGCAAACAGGAAGGGACATCCACTCCGGAAGAACGCCTGATCGGGGGCGAAGAACTCACCCGGAAGGAACTCCGGAAGCTCATGCGGGAGTACGAGCGGCAGGAGCAGCAGGAACAGGACGAGCCCGAAGTGGTCGAAAACCGGGAATACATCATTGACTCCACCGCCTACGAAAAAGATTCGGTCTACTGGGCCACCATACGGCCGGTGCCGCTTACAGCAATTGAGGCCCGCAGCTACGAGAAGTTAGACAGCCTGGCTAAGCAGGAAAAAGCAGAGGAGGAAGCAGACTCTCTGGCCTCCAACAGCAATAGCGGCAATTTTGGTTTCCTGGGCGATATCCTCCTGGGCAGCTCTTACAAAGTGGGAGAAAATCAGCTGGTCTCCCACACGGCCCTATTGCCCCGCATCTACTTCAACCCGGTAGAAGGATTTAGCCTCCACACCGACATCGGCTATGCGTATAAAAAAGACGACCGGCGGTTCTCTGCGATCGTGACGCCCCGCTATGCCTTTGAGCGGCAGAAACTAACCGGGAAAGCGGCCATTGGTTACTCCTACGGCGGCCACTACACCGGGGTTGACGTGGGCCGGTACATCCACCGGTACAACGGCGACCGCCCGATTGGATTCTTCTTCAACACCTATGTCAACCTGTTCACCGACCGCAACTTCATCCGGGTGTATGAGAAGGACTACCTGCGGCTGTCCCACCATCAGCAATTCCGGGAAAACCTCTCCCTTGACCTCTCCGCAGAGTGGGCCAACCGCTACCAACTGTACAATCAAACCCGGCAGGTGTGGATCGACTTTGACGACCGGACCTACGCGTCCAATTTTCCGGTAAGCCGGGAGCTGGGCAATACCCTGCCGGAAGAAGAGCGCGCTTTCATCCTGAGGGCGACCCTTACCGCACGCCCCTGGCAGCAGTATAAAATCTACAACGGAGAGCGGGAGCCTGTCGAAAACAGCTCGCCCACCCTGCACCTCACCTACCGGCAGGGGCTGGAAGGCATTGAAGGCAGCCAAACGGACTTTTCCTACCTCGAAATGGGCATTAAGCACCAACTGAATATTGGTGTGCGCGGCCGGCTCGACCTGCGGGCCGAAGCCGGTATTTTTCTCAACAACGACTACGTAGGCTTTGCCGACTACCACCACTTCACCGGCAATCAGCTTACCCTCACGACCGCCACGCCGGCAGGAAGCTACCGGAGGCTGCCCTATTACGAATTCAGCACTATGGACCGGTTTGCGGGTGCTTCGGCACACTATCAGTTCAGAAAGCTTTTGGCCACTCAGCTCCTGGAGGTCCGCCTGATGGGCATCAAGGAAAACCTGTTTGCCAATGTGCTGACCACACCTGCTTCCGGCACTTACTACGAGTTTGGGTATTCCCTGGACAACATCCTGCGGTTTTTCCGGGTGGAGGTCGTAGCTGGTTTCGACAATGGAGGCTACCGCGACTGGGGCATACTCCTGGGTATAGCATCCGGCATCAGCGGCGGCACCTTTAGCATAGGCGACTAATTACGGGTGCTTCAAGCCCGGCCCCTGATAAAAGTCAGGGCCCGGGCTTGATATTTCTCATCCGGAATGCGGTGGAAATAATGCTGTTTTGAAAGACAGTACTAAAACCTGATATTATGCAACAGGGCTTGTCTTTCCACAGTATGTTATTGGTAGCCGACCGGGCAGGGGCCGTTCCCGAAAAAGCCGAATTAGCACCGCCATCGGGCACAAAGCCCGGTGCGCCCAAAATGCCCGTTGAGGCAGAAGAAGCCATTGAACTCAAAGGGCAATCCGCCCTGTGGCTCTCCATCACCGGCATTATCGCTTTCCTGCTGGGGTTCCTGGCCATAGGCTGGATACTGGCCTTCGCAGGTTTTATCACAGCTGGTACTCAGCTCATTTCACCGGAGCGGGGCCGCTACTGGCCGGCCCGGCTGGCTTTAAGCCTCAGCTTGTTCTTTGTGATCAGCCTGCTGGGGTTTATCCTGTACTACGGTTAAGCCCTTTGCCCTTTCTGACCAAATCCAAAACCAAAAGCCATGGATACCATCAATAAAATCCTCGTACCAACGGACTTTTCCGATACCGCGCTGAATGCGTTCCGGTATGCGCTCATGCTGGCCGATAAATTTGAAGCGGATATAGAACTGCTGCATGTGATCTATCCGGAATACGAAGCCCTGGACTTGCCGGTTATGGCGGCTCAGGCCACCAAGGAAAAAGCCGCTGCCGCTGGTGAAGCCATTAAGGAATTTGTGGAAATTGGCTTGACACAACTGCACGCCACCGGGCAGCTGTCGGGTGTCCCCAAGATCAACTCTGATGTGGAAATCGGTACGCCTGCCAGCCTGATTGCAGAGGTGGCCCGCCGGGACGAAGTGGAGCTCATTGTCATGGGCACCCGTGGCGAGCACAATGCACTGGACCGGTTTTGGGGCAGTGTGACGACCGCTGTGGTGGAGCATACCGACTGCCATGTATGGGTCGTGCCAGAGCATGCCTCCTACCATGCTATCAACGTTGCGGGCTTTGCCACCAATTTAGGCGACGCAGACCCCTACCACATTTGGGAGTATGGCAAACTCCTGGCCCCTTTCCACCCGGTGCTCCGGTGCGCTCATGTCAATCTGGACAACTCGGTGGAAAAAACCCTGGATATTGCCGGGTTGTCCACGTTCTTCGACAACCACGCGCCCGCCCTGCAGATTAGTTTTCACTCCCTGGAAGGCGCCACAGTTACAGAAGGCCTGGAAGACTTTATCCAATCTTTTGAGATTGACGTACTGGCCATGTATGTCCCCAAACACAGCTGGTGGGACCGGCTGTTCCGCCGAAGCGAAACCAAAAACATGGCTCTGCATTCCAAAATCCCATTGCTCATGCTCAAACATTAAACCGATCTGCACCTGAAGCCTTAAAATCATGCCGGCCCCAGGCCTGCGCATACAAACCCCTGCATCATGGGAGACCTAGCCGTTAAGCCTGCCACAGAAAACCGTGCCGCCTACTTACAAAGTTTGATCAGGGACGTACAGGCTCTGGAGCGAATGATCAAAGAAGACCGGTTCGAAAAAGGGCATCAGCGTATTGGTGCCGAACAGGAACTGTGTATGGTTGACGCTGCCCGTCAGCCTTCCTCACTGGCTTTTAGCCTGTTGCCCAACCTTCCGAAAGACTTCACCTTTGAAATCGGGCAGTTCAACCTGGAAGCCAACCTTTCGCCCTATGAGCTCAACAACAGTGCGCTTAAAAAGACCGAAGACCAGCTCCGGGCTTTGCTCAAAAAGCTCCGGGAAGTTGGAGCGCCGCAAGGCATTCAGCCTATCATCACCGGCATCCTTCCTACCATCCGCAGGTACCACCTTGAACTGGAGCACATGACGCCTCTGCAGCGTTTTGATGTGCTCAATCAGGGATTGACCCAACTGCGGGGCGGTGCCTTCGAAATAAGCATCCACGGTGCCGATGAGCTGACGACCTCCCTGCCATCCGTGATGTACGAGGCGGCCAATACCAGTTGGCAATTGCACCTGCAGCTTGATCCCCGGTCCTTCTCTGAAGCCTACAACTGGGCACAGTATATTGCGGCCCCGGTACTGGCCGCTACCGCGAATTCACCATTGCTGTTTGGCCGGGAGCTCTGGCACGAGACCCGCATTGCCCTATTCCAGCAAAGCATTGATACCCGCCGGTCGGCCAATCAAATCCGGGACCGCCACAACCGCGTCAACTTCGGACGGGGATGGCTGGAGGAATCGCCCGTGCAACTCTTTAAGGACAACATCACCCGCTTCCCCCTCATCCTCACCGGCGACATTCAGGAAGATGCCTTGCAAATGCTTGATGAGGGCCGCACGCCCAATCTCCGGGCCCTGCGCCTGCACAACGGCACGATTTACAGCTGGAACCGCCCCTGCTATGGCGTGGGCGATGATGAGCAGGCTCACCTGAGGCTGGAAAACCGGTACATCCCGGCCGGGCCTACCATTAAAGACCAAATGGCCAACTTCGCCTTTTGGATTGGGCTGATGAAAGGGCTGCCACCGCGGTACCTTAACCTGCACGACACCGTTTCCTTCCAGCACGCCAAGAGCAACTTTTACCGGGCAGCCCGGTCGAGCCTGTATGCTTCGCTTGGCTGGAACGGCAAGCACCGCCCGGTCCGCCGGATTATCCTGGAAGAACTGCTGCCGCTGGCTGCCGAGGGGCTTCAAAAGTGCGGGTTCAGCAGCCAACAATCGGCATCCTACCTTTCCATTATTGAGCGGAGGGTTACGGGGCATGCCAATGGCGCCTGCTGGACCATCCGGAATTTCCGCAACCTCAGAGAACGCTACGGTGCCGGTGTGGCCGTGCGGGAAGTAACCGATGCGATGATTCAGGGGCAGGAAGCAGATATCCCGGTACACGAATGGCCTGATATTGATGCCGCGCAGATTTACGTGTTCAAAAAAGAAACGACGACCATCGGGCGGGTCATGAAAACCGATTTGTATACCCTCAACGAGCAGGAGCCCATTGGGCTGGCCAAAGCGATTATGGAATGGAAACAGGTCCGGCACCTGCCCATCGAGGATGACCACGGCAACCTGAAGGGGCTGGTCACCCGTACCAACCTCGAAGCCGCTGCCGCCGTGGACGATCACGAAGCAGTGCATACGATTATGACCCGGGAGCTCATCACGGCTACCCAGCAGACCACGCTGGAGGAAGCCGCCGGTCTGATGAAGCAGCATAGAATTGGCTGCATGCCCGTCATGCGCGAAGGGCAGCTCATTGGCCTGCTGACCGACTCCGATTTCAAAGCATTATTTGGCAACCAGTGGTAAAACAATTACCTTAAGACCGGCGCCCGGGCGTCCGGCAACGCAAACGAAAAATAACCCTTATGAATGTTTCATCCGGTGCCTTTGCGCCACCACCGCATCCCGATACAAAACCTATGCAGCTAATTTACAATCCTGTTGTGCTGGAGCACGATACCGGGCTGCACCCGGAAAACAGAAAACGGTTTGAGGTGATGGGCGAGTTGCCGGAGACAGAACTGATTGACGGGGCGCCTTTTTTGCCGTTGGTCCACACCAAAGACCACATCAAAAGCATTAAGTCTGCCTGCGAGTTCGGGCAAGCCCTGGACGGGGACACACCCACCTCTCCCGGTAGTTTTGAAGCCGCCCGGTTTGCAGTTGGCGCCACTGTCATGGCCTCGGATACCAATGGTTTTGCACTGGTCCGCCCGCCCGGGCACCACGCATACGCCCACCGGGGCAGTGGCTTCTGCCTTTTTAATAATGTGGCCATAGCGGCGCAGCGGCTGGTGGAAGAAGGCAAACGGGTGGCCATATTCGATTTTGACGGTCACCTGGGAGATGGCACTTCGGAGATTTTCTACAATACCGATCAGGTTTTGTACTGGTCGATGCACCAATACCCGGCCTATCCCGGGCACGGCTTCGTGGAGGAAATCGGCGTAGGCAAAGGCAAAGGGTTTAACATCAACGTACCCCTGCCGCCCGGCTCTGCGGATGACATTCTGAGCGAGACGCTGGATTATTTCTTCCCCATCATCGAGCAATTTCAGCCCGATGTGCTGGCCCTTTCTGCCGGCTTTGACATGCACCAACGCGATATGCTGCTCGACCTGAAAGCCTCGTCCGGCTTCTACTACAAGCTCGGTCAGCGGCTGCGCAAACGCTTCAGCAATATGTTTGCCACACTGGAAGGCGGGTACAATACCGACGAAATGCCCCGTTGCCTGTTCAACTTCCTGGCCGGCATGAACGGGCTCGACATGCCCTACCATGAGGAGGAAACCCTCTCCGGTATGCGGGTTTGGGAAACTTTCGAAATCTATGTGCACGCCGTGATGGGCAACTTACGTTCTTACTGGAAATTCTAACCATGCGCAAGCAACTCAAAAAGCTGTTTCAGCCCCGCTCTATTGCCGTGATCGGCGCCTCTGATAAAACCACGTCTATCGGCTTTACCGTGATGCGCAACCTGCTGGAAGGCGAGTTCAAAGGCGTCATCACCCCGGTCAATATCCGGCACCGGGAAGTCTTTGGGCTCAAAAGCTACTACCATATTGGCGATGTGCCTGAGGCGCCCGACCTGGCCATCATTACCGCGCCTTCCTACGCCGTGATGCGCATTGTGCGCGAGTGTGGAAAAGCCGGTGTAGGCGGCATTGCCATCCTTTCCGCCGGATTCAACGAAACTGATGAGGAGGGCCTGCACCGCCTGGAACGCATTAAGAAAATTGCGCGGGAGCACAATATGCGCGTGCTTGGCCCCAACTGCATGGGCTTCATCAATCCTTACCTGGGGCTCAATGCCAGTTTTTCTTCCCGCATGGCTAACCCGGGCAATATTGCGTTCATTTCTCAAAGCGGGGCACTCGGGATGTCTACCCTCGACTGGGCGATGGAGCAGAATGTGGGCTTTAGCTACTTCGTATCCGTGGGCGCTATGGCAGACGTTGGCTTTGCGGACCTGATTGACTTTTTCGGGACCGACAACCACACCTCTTGCATCCTGGTGTACATGGAGACGGTGAAGGAAGCCCGGCGGTTCATGAGTGCAGCGAGGGCCTTTGCCCGGCATAAACCGATCATTGTGCTGAAAGCCGGCCGCAGCCGGGAAGGACGCCGGGTGGCCCGTTCTCATACCGGCGCATTGGCGGGCAACGACCGCGTGTTTTCTGCTGCCTTTCAGCGCTCGGGCATCATTCGGGTGTCCACTATTGCGCAACTCTTCAACAGTGCGCAGTCGCTGGCGATGCAGCCCCGGCCCAATGGCAACCGTATGGCTATTCTCACCAATGCCGGTGGGCCCGCGATTCTGGCTACCGACTATCTGGTTGCCAAAGGAGGAGAGCTGGCGCAGCTGACGGAGAAAACCTATGAACGGCTCAGCGAAAGCCTGCCTGTCAACTGGAGCCACAATAACCCGGTGAATGTACGGGGCAATGCCTCTGCCGAGGTCTACCAAACGGCCCTTGAAATACTGCTCAAAGACAAAAATACGGATGGGGTATTGCTTATCCTGACTTATCAGGCCAATACCGATCCGGAGGCGATAGCCGAAGCCGTTGTGAAGGTCAACAAGCGCGCCCGTAAGCCTATACTGGCCACCTGGATGGGCGAACAGGCTGTAGTGGAAGGCCGGGAAATTCTGGAATCAGGCAAAGTGCCACATTACCGCTACCCGGAGAGCGCAGTGGATGTCTTTCTGCGCATCTTTGAGTACAACCGCAACCTGGAACTCCTCTACGAAACCCCGCCCGAAGAGCCTATGGAGTTCAAGCCCGACCGGGAAAAGGCGCTGGCGCTTATCCGAAAAGTGCTGGGGGAAGGCCGGCAGCAGCTTATGGAAAGCGAGGCCAAGGAGCTCCTCTCCTTCTATGATATGCCCGTCACCAATTATCAGCTGGCGCACTCGGCAGAGGAAGCTGTGGCCTTTGCGGAGCGATGCGGCTACCCGGTGGCCCTCAAGGTTGCCAGTCCGGACATTTACCACAAGTCGGATATTGGCGGGGTATGCCTCAACCTTCCGGATGAAATGGCAGTGCGCGAAGCTTATCAACAGACCTTGGAAAACACCCGCAAGCACGCACCTAAGGCAGATATCCGGGGCGTGGTGATCGAGCGGATGGTCAACAAACCCTTCGAATTGCTGATCGGTTCCCGAAAAGATGCCTTGCTGGGCCCTGTGATTGCGGTGGGCAAAGGCGGTATTGCGGTGGAAGTCTACCGGGATACCAAACTGGAATTGCCGCCAATGAATATGGCGTTGGCGCAGCGCATGATTGAGCAGACCAAAATTTATCCCCTGCTAAAAGGGTATCGCAACCGCAAGGGGGTGGACCTCGACCTGCTGGCCTTCACGCTCTGCAAGTTTGCCTACCTGGTGATGGACTTTCCGGAAATCCAGGAAATTGACATCAACCCCTTTGTGATGGACGACAGGGAAGGCGTGATGCTGGATGCCCATGTAGTGCTCGACCCCAATGTCAGCCGGGCAGAGCGCAGGCCCTATTCGCATCTGGTTATCCCTCCCTACCCCGGGCGTTACCGCCGAACCATCAAAGCGAAAAACGGGACGCCCGTATTCTTGCGCCCCATACGGCCCGAAGACGAGCCCATGGAGCTCGAAATGGTCAACCGCTTGTCAAAGGAGTCGCTTTACTTCCGCTTCTTTGGCTATGTGCCCAAAATGACGCACGAGCTGATGACCCGCTTCACCCAAATCGACTACGACCGGGAAATGGCCGTTGTGGCACTCATTGAACAAGATGGGAAAGAGGAGATGATTGGTGTGGTCCGCATCATTGCTGACCCCTGGGGAGAGGCCGCCGAATATGCCATCCTGATTGCTGATGAATGGCAGGGGCAGCGCCTCGGCAGTCAGATGACCGACTACATCATCGAAATCGGGCGGGATATGAAGCTAAGCGAAATCTACGCTACTGTCTTGTCTTCCAATAAAGGCATGCTCACCCTTTTCGAGCGGAAAGGTTTTGACATTCAGCGGGAAGACTTCGAGACCTTCCACGTCAGCCTGAAACTCAACAAACCTTCCTAAAACGGGAACAGCCAGGGGATCAGCAAGCTCGCCAGCAACCAGAACATCAGGTTGAGGCCCACTCCTGCCCGGAAAAAATCGCGGAACCGGTAGCTGCCTGCACTGTAGACCATGGTGTTGGTCTGATAGCCAATCGGCGTCATGAAGCTGGCCGATGCAGCAATCGTCACGGCTACCAATAGTGGCGTGGCGCTGACGCCCAGTTGAGTGGCCGTTGCGATGGCGATGGGCGCAAGCAGCGCAGCGGTAGCGTTATTGGACATGATTTCCGTAAGCAGGGATGTTGTCAGGTATAACCCGGCCACAATGGCTACAGGCCCATAGTCTCCAAGATAATCAATCAGGCCGCCGGCGATCATTTGGTCCAGCCCGGTATTGCCCATAGCAGTGCCCAGGCTAAGTGCGCCTGCCAGCAAGAATACGATCTTCCAGTTGATGGCTTCATAGACTTCCTTCATGCTCAGGCTACGGGCAAGCACCAACGCTAATACGCCGGTCAATGTGCTGACCATAATGGGCAGCAGGTTAAAGGTAGCCGTGAGGATCACAAAGGCAATCACGGACATGACAATAGCAAACTGCCGGCGGTTGAAGTCCGAGAGCCGGTCCTCGGAAAGCATCACAAAAGGCGCATCCTGCTCCGCCTCCATCTGCTTGAGGTTGGTGATGTAATGCTGCTTGACTTCAGCCAGGATGACATCTCCGGGCACTAAGGGCACGCTGTAGAGATGGTCGTGCAGGACCTCATTGCGGTGGCGGATGGCAAGTGGGATGGCCCGGTAGGTACGGCGGAAGTCCAGGCTTTTCAGGGTGCGGTTGGAAAAGACGGAGCCTGCGGTGACGACCAGTTCCACGAGGCTGGTGTTTTTTTCGCCCAGGAAGTTATCGCCTACCTTCAGCGTATTGTCGGCAATGATTTTCACCCGCTCCTTAAGCGCTTTGACTTTGGCCACATCACAGCGCACCTTGAGCAGGTCGCCTGCCTCCAGTGTGAAATCGCCGGGTGGGAGCGTGAAGCGCTGCCCGTTGCGGACGACTTCGATGATGTCCATTTCCAGCTCCTTCACCAGAGCGGAGTCCATAATGCGCTGCCCGGACAGTTCGTTGCCCTCCAGCAGTTGCAGTTCGGTGAGGTAATCGCCCAGCCCAAAGCGTTCGGTGAGGTTTTCCTTTTGCCTTTCAGGCAATAGCTTGCGCCCAATGAGCATCATGTAGGCCATCCCTGCCAGCATGAGCGGTACCCCTACGGCTCCTAACTGGAACATCCCAAATGCCGGGAGCCCCTCCTGCTCGGCGATACCGCTGACGAGTATGTTGGTGGACGTTCCGATGAGGGTGCACATCCCACCCATGATCGAGGCGTAGGACAGCGGAATGAGCATTTTGCTTGGCGCCTGCCCGGAGGAGTAAGCGATCTGCACCACTACCGGGATAAAGACCGCCACTACGGGGGTGTTGTTGATAAATGCGGAAATGAGCGCAATCAGGAGCATCATGAGCACCAGCCCGAGGCGGAAATTCTGCCGGAAGATGGCCGAAAGCTGATGGGCGACGGACTGCAGGGCTCCGGTTTTAAGCAAGGCGGCACTTAGGACAAACATAAACGCCACGGTCATGGTCGCCGGATTGCTGAAGCCGGCCACGCCCTGTTCCGGGGAGATGACCCCCGTCAGCACCAGGCTGATCATGATGAGCATAGCCACCAGGTCGATAGACAAGGCCTCGGTAGCAAAGAGCACCACAGCAACTGCAATAACAACAAGGGTAATAATCGCGCCTGTAGCCATAGATAAAGATGAAAAGCAAATAAAGCAAAGGCCAGTGAAAAACCCTACAAAAACAATAGGCTTTTTAGCTGCCTCATCAGGGCAACCCTATGTGCCCCCAAGCCGTTTATAGGAATGAATCTACGACATTCGGCATGAAAAGTTTTTTCAAAACGCTGTTTATTCTGCCTATACGCTTCTACCAGGTGGCCATTTCCCCCCTGTTGGGGCCGAGCTGCCGCTTCACGCCAACCTGTTCGCACTATATGGTAGGCGCCATAGAAGAATGGGGCCCCATCAAAGGGGTTTGGCTGGGGCTCAGGCGTTTGTTCAAATGCCACCCCTGGGGGCCGCACGGCTATGACCCGGTGCCGAAAAATCCAAAAAAACACAAACCTTCCTAAATGCTCAGAAGACCCAGACGTAACCGGCGCAGCGCTGCCATTCGTGGCCTGGCTCAGGAAATCCACCTTACCCCACAGCACCTCGTACAGCCGCTTTTCCTGGTGGAAGGCAGTGGCGTACGCGAAGCCATACCCTCTTTGCCCGGCACTTTCCGCCTTTCTGTGGATGAAGCCCTGAAAGAAGTCAAAGCCTGCATGGCACTGGGGCTGCAATCGTTCATCCTTTTCCCAAAAATACCGGACAACAAAAAGGACAAGCGGGGCACCTTCAGCTATGACGATGAAAACTTCTACCTGAGCGCCGCTGCTGAGATCAAAGCCGCCTTTCCTGAAGCCTGCCTGATTAGCGACGTTGCCCTTGACCCTTACAGCTCAGATGGGCACGACGGCATCGTGCACGACGGTAAAATCCTGAATGATGAAACCCTCCACGTGCTGCAAAAAATGGGATTGGCACAAGCCAAAGCCGGCTTCGACATCCTCGGCCCTTCTGATATGATGGATGGCCGGGTGGAAGCCCTCCGCGTTGCGCTCGATGAAGAAGGTTTTTCAGATACCGGCATCATGTCCTACACCGCTAAGTACGCGAGTGCCTTCTACGGGCCCTTCCGCGATGCCCTCGATAGCGCCCCGGTGGAAGGCGAGGACATCCCTGCCGACAAGAAGACCTACCAAATGAACCCCGCCAACCGCCGGGAAGCCCTGATTGAGGGGGAGCTGGATACCCTGGAGGGGGCAGATTTCCTAATGGTCAAGCCCGCCCTGCATTATATGGATGTCATCCTCACCATGAAGCAGCACTTTGAGGTGCCCATCGCAGCCTACCACGTGAGCGGCGAGTGCGCCATGCTAATGGCTGCCTGCCAAAACGGCTGGCTGGACTACGAACAGGCGATGCCGGAGACCTTGTTGAGCCTGCACCGCGCCGGGGCAGATGTGATCATCACGTACTTTGCCAAGGATTTTGCGGAGCGGTATGGGTGAGGTAGGAGGTGTTCGGCCCGGTTACGTGCCGTGCCGGATTCTATATTTACCGGCATGGCATTTAGCCATTGTTAGCGGCATTGATTTTCGACTCCTTCTTTAAATAACTCCAGTAGATGTTGTTTTTGGCTAATGGTTTCATTGTCGCTATCAATTATCATCCTTTCAGTAAGTCGACTTTTTAAATCTAATCCATCTTGGACTATCCTTAGGACCCGATTCAACAAATCTTTGTTTTCGCAAACTAGTTTACCGACTTCATTGCCCAATACTATCACACCAATTTCTTCGTGGGAGATATCTTTATCGTATAAGTAACCGTACTCTACCCATAACAGGTCAGATTCGATATGTGGAAAATCATTTATTATTGAAGATATGTCTAAAGGATCCTTAGAGCGATATTCTGGCCTATCATCAAATGCAATTAGCTTAAGCAGGACTATAGATGGAACGGTACATATATTAATGACTTGACCTTCTCCTAAGTCTACTGTCCTAATCCCCTTCTTGTAAACCTCTTCAAACCCATCAAGCTTAATTGTTGTTAAACCTTTTCCATCAATAATAACTTTACTTTGATTTTCAATGTCACCGAATGGAAGAAAATCCACTGGAATCCCATCTGGAGAAATAAGGCAAAAGGCATCTTCTTCTGATTGGATATATTTATATTCCTGAATTAGCTTTGATTTCAACTTTAGATATATATCTTCAATTGGGATATAAACTCCAAAATCAACATCTTTAGTGCCTCGTGGCGGTTTATCATTTTCGACATACCAGATATTTCTAGCCAATGCACCAATTCCGAAGAAATCAATTCCTAAGTCATTTGAAGCCTCAATGGTATCCGAAATGATTCGCTTTAAATACTCATTTCCTAAAGCGTCATGAATATTGGTATACGAATTCATCATATATTATTTTTGCAGTCTCAAAGTTTCTAGGATTTGGATTGGCAATTAAATCAGCATATACTAAAGGGGCGCCTACAAATATATTTGATGCGTTAATTGTTGAGTCATTCCAGAATTTTTCAATCATTTGAATTTTTCCATTTATATCTGGCCTTAACCTTAAATCTTTAGCCAGGTCAACGAAAGACCCCTCAACATAGATAGTAGCTCTTTCAGCAATATTATAATTTGATAGTCTTTCGGCAGCTAACTCTCCTCCAATCTGCCCATTGAAATCGAAATCAAGTAAAGAGTGGATATTTTCTTCTTTTGAAAAACGGAATGATCTTTGTTTTAACTTTGGTCTAAGGGTCTTATTGAACAATGGCACCCAATCTTTAAATAACCTTTCAAGGTCAATAATCTTATGTTTTCTCTGATTTACTTTAACCAAATACTTATCACTTACCAATTCCCGGTAAACTCGGCTAATACTATCTATTGAAACTCCTGCAAGCCTACCCAATTCTCTATATGTATAATTGACAGAATCAGGATTTATTAGCAATTGATAAATTACCTTTAGTCCTGTTTTTGAGAATGCAGCACTTGAACTTATATCCTCTAATTTCACCTTCTTTTTTGTATCGATGAATAAAAATATATCCCCTTTGGAGAGAAAAGCATTTCCTGATATCTCGATATAATTTATACCTAATGACCTTAATTGTTCTTTTACAGGTTTCGATGCTGATTCAAATATAATAACCGAATCCTTGGATACTGAATCCTTAAAAAATGGGATTTGAGCTGTTGTTACCTTCCTTTTGACTATAAAAGGCATTTCAAAAGAAGAACCCTTAAATAGAATGACCACAACGCCATCATAACCAATATCGTACGTTTTTATATTGGTTGTTTCGGCTATTTCGATCATTAATTCAGGTATAGTCGATAGGTTCTCAATTGCTATGTTCAATACATCTTGATCCATAAAACAAATATACAGATTTAAAAAAGATCGTACAAGCATTTTTTTCGTACAAAATTCATGCTTTTTACTCTATTGTCGCTAACTTGCATAGGAATGACTATAAAGCGATACTGCTTTTTAAAGAAAACCAGAGATGCTGTTAAAGGAAAAAGCCCCTGAGACGCTGCAATCACTCCCCCGATCAGTTTCCGCTCGATGAGTTAGTGGACCGGCTCATCCTGCTGGAAAAAATTAACACGGGGGCTGCAACAAGTTGAAAAAGGTAAAATAGTAAGCCAGGAAGAGGCGAAAGCAAGCTTGAAAAAACGGCAGAAGTAATTTAGATGGATTGCAGGTTGCCGATTTTATGTATGAAGGAACCTTATGGTTTTGTATTTTGTTTCGTAGAAAACTTAATTATGAGTACAGCCCACATTAAAAACGATCTACACAGAATGATCGTCGAGACGGATGACCCTGACTTGCTTGTACAGATTCGGGCGATCTTTGCTTCGCTCTTGGGCGATAAAGACTGGTGGGATACCCTCTCTGAAGAAGAAAAAAGAAAAATTGAACAAGGACAGCTAGACTTAGAAAAAGGGCATGTCGCTCCCTACGAAGCTATAAAGGTCAAAGTGAAAAATCGGCTATAGTTCTTTTCTCATATGGTTACCGTACAATTTACTCAAACTGCAGAAGATGACTATCTCGCCTTAATTGACTATTTATCCCGGCGATCCATAGACGACGCGATTGCCCTGGATCAAAAAATGGACACCCTTGTCGAAAACCTAAAAAAGTATAAGCACTTCTGTCCTCCTTCCAGACAATTTCCAAAGTTTAGGAAATGCGTTATTACACCCAGTATTTCATTGATATATGAAATTGGTAAAGCATCAATTACGATTATCTCAGTTTTCGATAATCGATCAAATACTCCGTTTACCTAAATCAACCCCCGGGACTTCAGCTCCAAATATTTATTCACGGTATTGACAGACAGGTCCTCCGGGCGGGTCAGCACCGCCTGAATGCCGTACTGCCGCAATTGCTGCACTATCTGCGCTTTCTCGTTCAGGTATTTTCGGGCGACGGTCTGCAGGTAGATGTCCTCAATGTGGGTGGCTTCCTCCTCGATGAAGGTGCGGATTTCGGTATTCTCAAAGAAAATCACGACAAGCAGGTGGGTCCGATTGATGCGGCGCAGGAACGGCAGCGCCCGCTCCAATGCAAACCGGCTCTCAAAATTGGTGTACAGCAGTATCATACTCCGCCCGGCAATCAGCTTGCGGGCAGCGTAGTACAGCAATTCGTAGTTGGCCTCCACCTGCCGCTCCTGCTCGGCGTACAAGGCATTGAGGATTTTGTTGAGCTGCGTGGCTTTGCTGTCGGCCTTGACGGTGGCGCCAATCTTATCTGAGAAGGTGATCAGTCCGGCCCGGTCGTACTTTTTGAGTGCGATATTGGAAATGGCCAGGCTCGCGTTCACGGCGTAATCCATCAGGCTCAGCCCTTCGAAGGGCATCTTCATGACCCGGCTTTTGTCGATGATGGAGTAGATTTGCTGGGAGCGCTCGTCTTCGTACTGATTGACCATCAAAGTGCCACGCCGGCTGCTGGCTTTCCAGTTGATGCTGCGGTAGTCATCGCCACGGACGTAGTTCTTGATCTGCTCGAATTCATAGCTGTGCCCGATGCGGCGTATTTTCTTGATGCCAGGGTGCTGGGCGATGCGGTCGAGCGCGCGCAGCTCCAGTTGTTTCATTTGCAGTACGGAGGGGTAAACCGGTACGGCCGCTTCCGCAGGGACCACCCAGCGGCGCTCCAATAGCCCGATTGGAGAAGACAAAAACAGGTTGAGGTCCCCAAACGTATACTGCCCACGCTCCACAGGACGGAGGTCGTAGTGCAGCGTTTCAGATGCACCCGAGCCAAGACTAATCCGGTACTCAAAATCCCGCCGCTGAAACTGCACGGGCAGCTCATCAATCAGTCGGATGGAAAGTGGAAGACTGGAGGCATTCTCCATCCGGACTTTAATAGGGTTATCGTCTCCAAGCCCCATGATCTTGGGCGTTTGGCGGGACGCACGGACTTCCGTGTTCTTACCAAAAAGCAACAGCCCGTCCAAGATGGCTGTAGCCAGGAGCAGGACGAATATCGCCTGCGCCCCAGGCAGCAGCAAGGGCACCCAGAAACAAATGACGAACAGCACCACCAAGCCTCCAAATGCCCCAAAAAACCGGTTGGTCAGGTAGACAGCTTTCATTAGCGGGGGACTTCAATCTTCTGAATAATGGACTGCACAACTTCGCGGGTCGTATAGCCTTCCATTTCCCGCTCCGGCGTCAGCATGACACGGTGGTTGAGCACCGGATAGGCCACGTATTGTATGTCGTCCGGGGTCACAAAATCCCGCCCGCGCATAGCAGCTATAGCCTTTGCCATTTTCATAATAGCCAGCGAAGCCCGGGGCGAGGCGCCCAGGAAGAGATCGCCGTTGTTGCGGGTGTCGTGCACAATGGCGGCAATGTAGTCCAGCAGCTCGTCTTTAATGTGCACCTGTTGCACCAGGGCCTGGCATTCCTGAATTTCCTGCGCATCGAAAACCGGCCTGACCGTGCTGCGCTGTGCCATGCCGAAGTCTGACCGGAAACGGCGCAGGATGAGCTTCTCCTCGTCGAGGCTGGGGTACTGCAGGTTAATCTTGATGAGGAAACGGTCGAGCTGCGCCTCCGGCAGTTTGTAAGTGCCCTCCTGCTCAATGGGGTTTTGAGTGGCAATGACGAAGAAGGGCAGCTTCATGGGGTAGGTCTCTCCGTCTACCGTCACCTGATATTCTTCCATCACCTCAAACAAGGCAGCCTGTGTCTTGGCCGGCGCCCGGTTGATCTCATCGATGAGGACGACATTGGAAAAGACCGGCCCGGCGTTGAAGCTAAAGGAAGACTGCTGCATATTGAAAACGGTAGTGCCCACCACATCGCTCGGCATCAAATCTGGCGTAAACTGTATGCGGGAAAAGCCCACTTCCATCGCCTGTGCCATCAATTTGGCGGTGAGGGTTTTGGCAATGCCCGGCACGCCTTCCAGCAGTACGTGCCCACCGGAAAAAAGGGCTGCCATGAGCAACTCCAGCATTTCGTCCTGCCCGATAATCAGCTTGTGCAGTTCTTCCCTGACCCGGCTTACCGCAATATTGATCTGTTGCATCGCCGGATTGGGCGGCTGCCACTCGGTATCTGCTTTAGGAGAAAGGGGCGGTATGCCCTGCGATTCCTCGTTGGGCTGTGGCGCTTCGCGTTCAGTGCCTTCATCCTGAGTATTCAAGGGGTCATCGTGCTCGTCCAGGTGCATCTATTTACTGTTTTGGTAGAAATATTCGATTAATTGGTGAAAGTCCGACAACGTCTTGCCCGACATAAAAGTAGAGGTTTGAATGTTGCGGTCAAAGGTCATCAGGCGTTTCAGGTGGGCTTCTTCCACACCGGAGCGCTGAGCCAGTGCCGGCGCGGTCTCCTCACTCAGTTCCTTAATATCATACCGGCGCCGGATGTGCTGCTTCAGCATGCTGATTTGCTGCAGGGCCAGCTGCCGGTGGTTGTTTTGCAAAAAGTACAGCCGCCCGATCATGTTTAGAAACTCCAGAGAGGTGTTCCGGTTAGGCTCCAGCACGGGAATGACGCGCTGCTGCCGCTTGGCCCGGAAAACCAGGTAGAGCAGGCCCATGCCCAGCAACAGGTACCATGCCCATGCCAGCGCAGGCTCGCTCAGAATAAAGCTCAGCGGGCTATCGGCATCCAGGCGCCGCTCGCCAAAGGGCGGTTGAAAGCCATCTGATTTTTCGGGCACCTGACTGTACCGGTCCCAGTATACCGTCCCGGCGGCATCAAGGTGGGTCAGCACCCGGCCCAGGTATTCCACGCCATAGTCCTCAATCAGATGGTAATTGGCGAAAGCCAGCGGGGTGGTGTGGAGGTAGACGTACCCGTTGCCATATGCCTGACGGGTGAAGTTGTACAACGTGTCATTGATGGTGCCCAGGGGCAGGAAGGCTTCCTCCTGTGCGCAGAACAACGTGGGCGGCAGCCCGGTCCAGTAGTAATTAGCCGGATAGCCCCGGTCAATGAAAGTAAACTGCATATTCGTGTCTGCCGCCAGATCGGGGTGCACGAAGTTTAAGCCCACGGTAGAATCCACCAACAGCTGGTATTCATCCCAATCGGTCCCCGGACAGTACGCCCGGGTGGCGAACAAAGAAGCCCCAAGGTAGTCCGGCAGCGATTTCGTGGCAATGAAAGCCGTATTCCCGGCGGCAATGAAGTCCATCAAGGCCTGCTGATCCGAGGAGTCCTGGTACATCGCCTGCCCAAAAAACAGGTATACCGCATCGGAAGGCAGGGTGTCGAGTTGCCCTTTGAGGCTATCCTGCAGGACGAGGAGCGTATCCGTTTGGAAGTGCCCTTCCAGCAACGCCTTTAGGATGGAAGTGCCATAGGGCGCCCGGCTCTGCCCCTCGTAGGTCTCCCGCCAGTCCACAGGCTCCTTCCGGTCACTGCGGAAGAGCAGGGTCAGCAGCAAGCCGATGATGACCAGGGCTACTGCGATGATTATGGTCCGCCGCCTATTGAGCATAGTCTGGTTTTAAATTTTGAATCCGTTGCGCAAACGCCTGAAACTGTGGCGCAATTTGCTCAAAAGCAGCCTCGTTGGGCGCCTGATCGCCATACCAGACCCGCTCGAACAGCAGCGTGACGCTACGGAAATCCTGCTGAAGCGGGGTGCCGCCCAACTCCTGCACGTACTGATTGTTGGTTTTGTCTTTTTGCCAGCGGACTAGCTTTTTGTGCGTCAGCGCCTGCAGCAGTACCAGGTAATAGAGCCGTACGGCCAGAGAAAACTGCTTGCTGTTGATGGCTTGCTGCAGGTAATCTTCCAGTTGGGCCTCGGGCAGGTCTTCTTCGATGGCTTCCAGGTCAATATTGGAACTCAGCCCCCGCTCGATGCGGGTATTCTTTGGCGGCCGCTTGAGCCCCAGCAGATAACGGAGAAGCACTGCTATGAAAACTGCTATGATGATCCAGAAAAAGATGCGCAGGAGCAAAGCCGCTGTGTCGCCATTTACCCAGGGCTCAGGCGCAGGGCTCAATTCCGGCTGCGGGCCTTCCCGCTCCCCGCCGCCTTTTTGGGATTGACTCTGCTCGTCAGGCTCCCGTTGATGGCGGCTTTCCGGGGTGGGATAGCTGAGGCCCTCCCGGGCAGATTCCCAGCGCTCCCGGTCGATTTCAGCCGGGACGACCTCCCGCTCCAGGTAGGTCTGGGCGCTAAGGCAGGGGCTGAAAAGTACCATTGCCAGGAGTACGGCCATATTTATGGGTATGCTATGCTGTTGCTGCCTCATCTCCGCTCTTTTTCCAGTCCTCTAATCCGGGTTTGCAGCCCGATTTCCTGTATGCGCTGCCGCAGGCCGGGCGCTTCCTGTATTTCTAAAAGCGTGTAGTACAGCAGCCCGCCGCCTAAGAACAGCATGGCCGAGACCAGGTACAACAGACACACGCTCAGAAAGGCGAGCAGTACCACGCTCAGTTGGTCCATCCCCGCCTGATCGAGCGATACCACCCAGGTCACCAGGTCCAGAAAAAACCACGCCAGCACCGTATTGACCAGGGAGTAAAATAACAGCCCAACCAGCAAAAGCGTAAAGGAAAGGCTGAACACCCGGCTGAAGTTGGGGCTCCACAACGATAAGCTTTTGCTGAAGGCCGACAGGGAATTGCGCCCTTCCCGGTAGCTGCAGTAGCCCCAAACGGCCGGAACAACCGCGAAGAGGACCACCAGGAAAACCGTGTACCAGTCATTGGTGTACAACAGGGCCGTCAGCGCACCCATAGGCGGCATCAGGTTTATAAACGCAATGCCGGGCGCCCTTTTGTAATCAGGCCGTTCTTCCTGCCCCAGCTTTCTGAAGACCAACAGCCCGATAAAGGAGAAGCTTAAGACATGGGCAAAGGGGATCAGCGGAGCGGCGGAATTGTTAAAAAACTGGCCCATATTCTCCAGCCCCAGGTATATGCCCGGCGGAAAACTGAAGCGGTCCTCAGGCAGGGCATTGCCCGGCAGAAATGCAAATGCGATAAATAAAAGGGCACTGGCCACGCTGCCCATCAAAAAGGTGCCAAAGTGGCGTTTGTAGACGACAGCTAAATCGGTGAACAGCTCTCCGGCGGACCGGATTTTCGTGAAGGACAAGTCCAGTTTTGCATCCGGTGTAAGGCGCGTATCGCGTACCGGGTGGTTAAAGCCAATCCGGGCTTTGATGCGGGGGTACCAAACAAAGTACAGCAGCACAAAAGCGAGGCATAAAATGATAAACAGCCCCCGAATGGCATCCGGCGTTTCGGTATGCCGGGTCAGGTAGCCTTCAATAAAGCCCGCCATGATGATGATGGGCGCTATGCCGACCATGATTTTTATGCCCCGCCGGGCCGATTTCTGAAAAGCCTGCATGCGGTTGTAGGTGCCGGGGAAGACCAGCCCCTTGCCCATTGTGATGCCCGCCGCGCCGGCAATGATGATGGCTGAAATCTCCAGCGTCCCGTGAATCCAAACGGTCAGGAAGGATTCCCAGAACAGGTCCCGCTCAATGAAAAAGTACTGAAAAGCCCCCAGCATAATCCCATTGCGGACCAGCACAGCAATGGAGCCAATGGTGAAAAAAGCACCGGTCACAAAAGTCAGGAAGGACACCCAAAGGTTGTTGAGGGTAATGCCCAGCGACATCTCAAAGGCCCCCTTTTCCTTGTAGACGGCCATAGGGTCGCCCGCCTCAATATTTTCCAGGGTCATGTCCACGTAGGCATCCCCGAGGATGACCCGGAGGAATTCCCCGTCGCTCGCGCTGGACACCATGCCAATGAGCATAGCCAGGGCAAAAATGAGAAAGGAAAACCGAAATTCCCTGCGGGCTTCGTACACCAACTGCGGCAGCTCGTCCGTCCAGAAGGTAAGCAGGCGGTGAGAGGAAGACCGGCGGTTGCGATAGAGCGCCGTGAAGACACGTTGCGCCAGGCCATTGAGGTACACCCGCACCGAACGGTTGGGATAAAACGTACGGGCGTAGGAAAGGTCATCCGTCACCTGCACAAAGAGGTCGTCCAGTGCTTCCGGGTCGCGCCCTTCCTGGTCGAGGGCCTCGTCAAAAGCCCGCCATTTGTCCTTATTTTGCTGAATGAATTTTGTCTCGCGCATTTGGTGAGGTTATAACTCCTTTACAGGAAGCTCTATTTTAGGAAAAATGTTGCAAACCGGGAATTATTTGCGTTAGTTTAGAAGGTAAACTGTTCAAATACTGTGAAGACCATCGAAATACGGACCGCCCAAAACGTGGTCATTGAGTACGAACTGGCCCTGCTGCGGGAGCGCGCCATGGCGTTTATCATCGATTTTTTCATCATCATGATGATCTTCTTCGTCGTGGTGGTGCTCATCTTTGGGCGCCTTCTGGGCAATGCCATCGCCGGGACTATGCTTGCCGGAGTGCTCTACGGGCTCTTCCCGCTTATCCTGTTTATGGGTTACCATTTGTTTTCGGAGATTATGACCAACGGGCAGACCTGGGGCAAGCGGGCGATGGGCATCCGGGTCGTTCGGATAGACGGGCAGGAACCGGGACTGAGCGATTATCTGCTGCGGGCGGTGTTTCACATTGTCGATTCGGTATTTTCTTCGGGTATCCTGGCTGCCGTTTTCATCAGCTCTTCCAGCAACAATCAACGCCTGGGCGATATGACTGCCAATACCACGGTCATCCGCCTGCGCCATCAGCTGCAGTTCGGGCTGTCGGATATTTTGGGCATCAACTCCCTGGACAATTATGAGCTGACTTACCCACAGGTGCAGCAATTGGCGGAAGAGGACATGCTGCTGATCAAAAATATGCTCACCCGCTACCGCAGCCACCGCAACGTTGCTCATGAACAGGCGCTGCGGGAACTCACCGACCGCCTGAAGGGATTGCTGGATATTGAGGATTTGCCGCGCGACCGCATCGGCTTTCTCAAAACACTGATCCGGGACTATATCGTCATCACCCGGTAGGATTCTTAATGCTTCCTTAACAGCAGCCGCACAACATCTGCGGCCCCTTACGCATTTATATATTGCAGGGTTTGCCCATCGCAGACCCAGATAGCCTTACTAATTTGTGCTTGCCGAACCGTAGTAGTTGATCCCCCTGCTCTAAGCACAGAACTAAAAGCGAAACGATGAAAAAGACATTCATGATAGAATTCGAGTTGCCGCAAACTTTTGATGAGGAATTCATGGCGCTCATCCCCAAGCAGCGCTACATCATCAATACCATGCTGGCAGACGGAAGGGTTAAAGCGTATTCTCTGTCTATGGACCGGTCCAAACTGTGGGCCATCATGACTGGAACTTCTGAGTTTGAAGTAATGGAAAATATCGCCCAGTTACCACTGAGTGAGTACATGAGCCCGAATATTTCCGAGCTGATGTTCCACAATACCTCAGACGCGGTCATGCAGTTTTCTTTGAACTGATTTGAATTACGTTGAAAGAAAAAAGCCGCTTTGAGCCAACTAAGGCTCAGGCGGCTTTTTTCGTTAGGACAGGGTTGTTCCGGAGCGGTTTACTGCTGCACTACATCAGCGCGCAGGGTCTCCAGGAGCGCCCCTACCTCTCCAATCAAATCTTCAAGTAAATTTTTTGACAATTTTCTGATTTTTGTGTTGGACCCATGAAAACCATAAAAAATTCCATCCCCGCTAAACTTAATACCCTGTACTGCGTTCTCGTTGCAAATGCAACCAATTGAATGAGCCAAGCTGTTGAATTCCCTGTTAATTCCCTTGTTTTTCTGACCAACCGCGTTGGGCGGCTGCTGGCCAATGAGATCCGTAAGCGGACCGCATTGGACGAGTTGGGGTTATCAGCACAGCACATGGGCATTTTGGTTGACCTTTGGGTGAAGGAAGGCGTGCGGCAGCAGGACCTGGCCGTTTCCAACATCAAGGACAAAGGTACCATCGCCCGTGCCCTGCAAAGCCTGGAAGCAGCGAATATCGTAGTCCGCATACCTGATCAGGAAGACAAGCGCAACAAGCTCATCTACCTGACGCACCGGGGGCGGTCCCTCCGTGAAGCGCTCCTGCCCGAGGCACAACAGACGGTAAGGGAAGCCACCGCAGGCATTCCGGAAGAAGACCTGGCCGTCTGCAAGCGGGTGCTGTCCCGGATTTATGAAAAATTCACCCAAAACCAATAAAGGTTGCAAGATCAACTAACTATTAACAGCCATCAATAAAGCTGCTTTATGAGCATCACCGCCAGAAGAATCATCATGTTTGCAGGGCTCGTCCTCCTCATCGGCGCCTTTGCCCTGTCCCGCTTCCTGAGCAATCAGAAGGAGCCGCCCCGCCCTCGGGTGGCCGGCACTAAAGTGAAAGCCGTTGATACCATGCATGTCCGCCTGGGCAACATCCCCACAACGCTTGACGTACAGGGCGAGCTGTCTGCCTACGACAAAATCGACCTTTTCTCGGAAGTCACCGGTACCCTCGAAAAAACGGAGCGCTCCTTCAAGGTTGGCACTTATTTCCCTAAAGGGGCTGTACTGATCAAGGTTAATCAGGAGGAAGCTAAACTTTCCCTGCTTTCGCAAAAAAGCAACCTCCTCAATGCCATCACGCAGCTGATGCCCGACCTGAAGATCGACTACCCGGAAAGCTATGAGCACTGGAAGGCTTACCTCGATAACTTTGAAGTAGAGGAGCCCATCAAAGCCTTCCCGGAGCCTTTGAATGATCAGGAAAAATATTTCATCGCCTCCCGCAACCTGTACAGCCAGTATTACACCATTAAAAGCCAGGAGGAACGGCTGGACAAGTACACACTTTACGCGCCCTTTAGCGGTGTGATTACCGCCGCGTCCATCAACCAGGGGGCCGTGGTACGGGCCGGGCAGAAACTGGGCGAGCTGATGAGCACCGGCAGCTACGAACTGGAAGCCACCGTTGCTCTGCGCGATCTGAAATACCTGGCTGTAGGCAATCCGGTGGAGCTCTACTCAGAAGATATTGAGGGCAGCTGGGACGGCCGGATCCGCCGTATCAGCGATCAGGTGGATGCGGGCACGCAGACGGTGCGGGTGTTCATCGCGGTGAGCGGCAGCGACCTGAAGGAAAATATGTACCTGCGCGGAGACGTGGTTGCCAGCAGTATTGATAATGCCTTTTCGCTGCCCCGCAACCTGCTCAATGATCAGCGCGGGGTATTCGTGTTACAGGACTCTATCCTGCGCCTGGAGGAAGTGCAGGTGGTAAAAATGACCGACGAGTCCGCCATCATCCGGGGGCTGAAAGACGGTACGCCCATTCTGGCGCAGCCCATTCCGGACGCCTTCGATGGCATGAAAGTCCGCATCAGCAAGCAACAAAAATCCAAAAACGCACAATCGGCAGGGGCCGGGCCTAAGGACCAACTGGGCAGCGCAGAATAGTCTCTATTATGCAAAGATTTGTCAACTACTTCATCAAGTTTCCGGTAGCGGCCAACCTCATTATGGTGGGGCTCTTCGTGCTCGGCATTGCCGGGCTGTTCAATATGAAGTCCACCTTCTTCCCGGAGGTGCCCAGCCGGATTATCAGCATACAATTGGTCTACCCGGGCTCTTCTCCGGAAGAAATGGAGGAGGGCGTCGTCAAGCGGATCGAGGAAAACCTCAAAGGGGTGACGGGCGTAGAGCGCTACACTTCCGTCTCCAGCGAAAACAGCGGCAGCATCACGGTGGAAGTCCTCAAAGGCTTCAATACCGATGACGTGCTCGTGGACGTGCGCAATGCCGTGGACCAGATCAGTTCCTTCCCCGCCGGGCTGGAGCCACCGGTGGTCTACATTCAGGAAAACCTGGGCTTTGCCATCAGCTTTGCGCTGAGCGGCGATGTGAACCTCAAAACCCTGAAGCGCTACGGCCGGCAGGTGGAAGAAGACCTCCGGCAAATGGAGGGCATCTCAAAGGTGAACCTGAGCGGCTTCCCGGAAGAGGAAATTGAGATTGCTTTCCGCGAAAAGGACCTGCGGGCGTACGGGCTGACTTTCCAGCAAGCCACACAGGCGGTGCGGGCTGCCAATATTGAAATCACCGGCGGTACCATCAAGGGAGAAGACGAGGAACTGCTGGTGCGCGCCCGCAATAAGGAATACTACGCCGAGGGGCTGCGCGATATCATCGTCAAAACCACTGCCGAGGGCAGCGTGGTGCGCCTTTACGAAATTGCAGACCTTACGGACCGCTGGGCCGACTCGCCCAACCGCAGCTACCTTAATGGAGCGCCTTCGGTCGTCGTCACGGTGCAGAATACCCTGGAAGAAGACATGATCTCCATCACCGATAAGGTGCAGGAATACGTCCGGGATTTTAATGAAAAAAATGACATTATCGAAGCCACAATCATCCGCGATGGCTCCGATGTGCTCCGGCAGCGGATCGACCTCCTGATGGAGAATGGGCTGCTGGGCTTTGGCATTGTGCTGGTGCTGCTGGCGATGTTCCTGCACTGGCGGCTGGCGTTTTGGGTGGCCATTGCCATTCCCATCTCCTTTGCCGGCATGTTCGTAGTGGCTGGTGCCCTGGGCGTGACCATCAATGTGATTTCCCTGTTCGGTATGATCCTGGTGATCGGTATCCTGGTGGATGACGGGATTGTAATTGGCGAGAACATTTACCAGCAGTACGAAGCGGGAGTGCCCCGGCTGAAAGCAGCCCTGGAAGGCACTTTGCAGGTTTTGCCTGCTGTTTTTGCGGCCATCGTGACTACCGTGCTTGCCTTTTCCTCTTTTCTGTTCATTGACGGGCGGCTGGGCGACTTCTTTTCGCAGATGGCGATTGTGGTCATCTTCTCCCTCATTTTTTCCCTCATAGAAGGAGCGGTGATCCTGCCCACACACGTAGCCCACAGTAAAGCCCTCAGCCCTGACCGGGACACCAACAAAGTGCAGCAAGGCTTCGAGCGCGCCATGAACTGGATGCGTTACAAGCTCTACGGCCCGACCCTGAAGTTTGCCATGCACAACAAATTCTTCACCATCGCTGTCCTGATCGGGCTTCTGGTCATCACGGGCGGCGCTATTGGCGGAGGGATCATCAGTACGACTTTCTTCCCCATCATTGAGCGGGACGACATTACCATACAACTGCAAATGCCCGCCGGCACCCGGGAGCACATCACCCTGGAGAAGCTGCAAATGATTGAAGCAGCTGCCTGGCGCGCGAACGATTCCTTAAGCCAGCATTATTTCAATGGCGAAAAACAGGCCATCGAGCGGGTAGAGGTGAACCTTGGCCCTTCTACCTACAAAGGCAACCTGAGTGTGAATATCCTGGATGGCGAAAACCGGGACAGCCTGACCGCCCGGGCGGTTACCAATACCATCCGCCAAATGGTAGGCGATATTCCCACAGCGGAGGTGCTCACCTTTGGTGCAGCTTCTGCCTTTGGCAAGCCAATCTCCATTTCCCTGATCGGGGAGGATTACACTCAGCTAAAGGCGGCTACCGAAGAAGTCAAAGCAGCCATGCAGGGGCTTTCTGAACTGGCAGATGTGGTCGACAACAATCAGGAGGGGCTGCGGGAGGTCAACATTCAACTCACCGAGAAGGGCAAATACCTGGGCCTGAAACTGCAGGACGTGGTCGGGCAGGTGCGCAGTGGTTTCTTCGGCAGCGAAGTGCAGCGGCTACAACGTGGCCAGGATGAAGTACGGGTCTGGGTACGCTACGACCGCGAAGACCGCGACAACATCAACAATCTAAAAGACATGCGCATCCGCTTCGAGGACGGGCGGGAGTTTCCCCTTTCGGAAATTGCCACGCTGGAGCTGAAACGGGGCGTGATCAACATCAACCACATCGATGGTAAGCGGGAGGTGAAAATTGAGGCCGATGTGTCAAACAACGACGTATCGGTAAGTGATGTCACGGCCAGCTTACAAGACGAGATCATCCCGGAAATTCTGAGCGGCTACAGTTCCGTTTCTGCCATTTACGAAGGGCAAAACCGGGAGCAGCAGAAATCGGCCAAGTCTATTCAGACCGTATTCAGCATCGTGCTTTCCCTCATGTTCTTCGTCATTGCACTGACGTTCCGCTCCGTTGGGCAGGCGCTGCTCGTCTTCCTGCTGATTCCGTTTGGATTCATTGGGGTAGGCTGGGGGCACTGGCTTATGGGGCTGCCCATTAGCCTGTTCTCGGCACTGGGTATTATCGCACTGATCGGTATTCTGGTGAACGATGCCCTGGTTTTTGTGAGCACTTACAACACCCTGATTGAAGAAGGGCGCTCGCATATGGATGCAGTGTATGAAACCGGCCTGTCGCGTTTCCGCCCCATTGTGCTGACCACCGTCACCACCTTTGCCGGGCTGGCACCGCTGTTGTTTGAGAAAAGCCTGCAGGCGCAGTTCCTCATCCCGATGGCCATTGCGGTCTCCTTCGGCCTTTTGGTCATTACAGCGGTTATTCTGGTGTTGCTGCCGGTGCTGCTCATCATTATGAACCGCTTCAAGGTTTATGCTTCCTACGCCTGGAACGGCGTGAAGCCCAGCTACGAAGCGGTAGAGCCTGCGGTACGGCGGGAGACCGGGTATGAGTTCCTGTGGTATGTGCTGTTCACGGTCGTGGTGATAGTGGGGGCGCTGTCCTTTATGCTCGGTTGATTTTAAAGGCTACCTTTGCCGCCAAAAGGAGAACCCATGGGGCTGAACAAGGAAACGCTGGCGCAGCTGGTGAAAATGAAAGCCAAATTTGCCATGTCGGGCGCAGTGGCCACCTCGGTGGACTTCCTGCTCTACCTCTGGCTCGTGGACTATCAGGACTGGGCGCCGGTACCCGCCAATATTGTGTCTTATTCCTGCGCCGTTGTGCTGAATTTTATGATGCAAAAGCGCTTCGTATTTCAGCTGCAGGGCTCGGCCGGGCGGGCATTCCTGCTCTCAGTGCTGGTCTCTGTGGTGGGGCTCAGCATCAATACAGGCATCGTGTATGCCCTGACTCAGTTTGCCTTTTTTATGGAATACCAGGCCCTGACCAAGCTGATCGCTACGGGCATCGTATTCTTTTACAACTTTTACCTCAAGCGATATGTCTTTGAACGCAAGTTTATATAAGCCAAATATGAAAGTACAACTCGCACTACTGCCCGCCCTGCTGCTTTTTGCCCTTACGGGAAAGGCGCAGGAAAACCTCAGCTTGTCCGATGCCATCCAAAAGGGGCTGGACAACAACTTCCAGATCAAAATTGCGGAAGCCCGCGCCGATATTGCGGAGCGCAATGACGACTGGGCGATTGCCGGGAAAGTCCCAACCATCAACCTGACGGCCAATTCTCAAAACAACTACCGCAACCTCAGCAACCCGGCAGGCCCGCTGACGGCTGCCAATACCTATAATACCGGTATCACACCGGGCATTGAAGCCAGCATGATACTTTTCGATGGCTACCGGGTGCAGATTACCAAAGAGCAACTGGAAACGCAGGCGGAGCTGAGCCAGAGCAATCAGCAACTGGCCGTGCAAAACAGCATTCAGGCTATTATCAATGCCTACTACAACGCCCTGGTGCAACAGGAACAGCTGGAGGTACTGCAGGAAGTCCTGGAGCTCTCCCGCGACCGCGTGGCCTATCAGGAAGTGCGGCAGGAATTTGGGCAGTCGAGCACCTTCGACATCTTGCAGACACAGGACGCCTACCTCAACGATTCCACCAACTACGTGCTCCAGATCAACACCTACGAAACCGCCATCCGCAACCTCAACCTGGCGATGGGCATTGACGATCTGGCCACGTCCTACACGCTCACCGATACCCTTTCCTACGCAGCCGAAGACTATCAGTTGGCCGACTTGCAGCAGGAAATGGAAAGCAACAACGTGCAGTTGCGCAACGAGTACATCAACCGGGAGCTGTCGTCCATCAACACCCGCCTGCAGGAAGCGGCATTTAAGCCCACGGTGCAGTTAAACGCCGGTGCCACGTACAACGTTGGTATTTCCTTCGGCGAGCAAACCCTGAGCTTTGGCCCCAACGAGACCGTTCAGGAAATCCCACAGATTGCCGCCCGGACCTTTCAGCCCTTTATTAACCTCTCGGCTTCCTACCCGATCTACGATGGCGGTGCCCGCAAAATCCGGCTGGAGAATGCCCGCAAGGAGGAGCTCATCGCTCAGCTCAACATCAGCGACCTGAAGCGCACCCTCAACAACCAACTGGCTAATACCCTGGCGACCTACAATACCCAAAAGCGCCTGGTGGAAGTGACCACAAGCCTGGTAGACAATGCCCGCCGCAACCTGGAAATTGCCGAAGAGCGCTTCCGGGGGGGCTTGATTAACAGCTTCGATTATCGTACTATACAGGTGAGTTACATCAATGCTTCCCAGCAGCGCCTCAATGCGGTCTTCAACCTCAAAAATACGGAGACGGAGCTGATCCGCCTTATTGGGGGGCTCGTCCGGTAAAAAACGGTTAAACATATGGTACAACAATACGAATTCGCCCTCCCTGCTTTCGAGCGGGGCTACCACATTATCACCGACGAAGTACAGCGGCAGCTGAAGGGTGCCCTGCCCGACCGCGGCATGCTCCACCTGTTTATCAAGCATACCTCCGCCGCCCTCACCATCAATGAGAATGCAGACCCGGATGTGCGTACGGACTTCGAAAGCATTTTCAATCACGTAGTACCCGAAAACCTCCCCTTCCTCACCCACACCATCGAGGGCCCCGACGATATGCCCGCCCACATCAAAGCCGCGATGATCGGCTCTTCCGTGACCATGCCCATTACCAAAGGCCGGCTCAACCTGGGCACCTGGCAGGGGATCTACCTTTGTGAGTTCCGGAATCAAGGTGGGAGCCGGAAGTTGGTGGCTACGGTCTATGGTTAAATTTTAAAAGGATAGAGGTTCGATTATTCCAAAGTGGCTTCAAAATACCCCTCTCGCACCTGAATCGTATCGGGTAAATCATTACCGCCAACGAATACCGTATCACGGATAGCCGTAAACTGAAACGTACCTTGTATAAA
>JANSXW010000176.1 GCA_024742755.1 bacterium
AGCAGCAAGAAGCATATCTATCGGGCAACCGAATAAACACGAGCGCAGAACTGAAGCGGAAGCAAAACATCCACCTCAAGAAAGGGAGCGAACAGGCGCGTCCGGATTTTTGGTAAGATACGCAAATGACAGCAAAGGTGCAATGTTAACAAGGCAGAAGAAGGTATGAATTCAGGCATTTCGATAAATCAGTTCAAAAATCACAGCCTAAAATATAGGCCTGCGCCGGGCAAACCGCAATAAAAACGCGCAAACCTGCGTATCTAATTGAGCTTGCTGATTTTTTTGATTAATTTCAAGCCGTCCAAAAAACGATAATCATGAAGAAACGACTGAACTTAAGCCTCCTCCTTGCCCTTTGCTTTACCGTAGCATTGTCTGCGCAAAGCAATGAAGAATGGGGCATCGCATCGTACTACCACGATAGCTTCCACGGTAAGGAAACCGCCTACGGCGTCAAATACGACAAAAAAGCAATGACCGCCGCCCACCGGGAACTCCCCTACGGCACAATGGTCCGGGTTACCCGGCTTGACAACGAAAAATCAGTAGTGGTGAAAGTGACCGACAAGGGACCTTACAAGCGTGGCCGGGTGGTCGACCTTTCGCGGGCAGCTGCCGAACGGATTGGGCTCGTTCAGGACGGATTGACAGAAGTCAAACTCGAAGTGGTCAAGCGGGGCACAGCAGCGCCCGAAAAGCCTTCCAAAAAAGCGCAACGCAAGGAAAGGCAGGCCAGCGCCCCTTCTTCCTATGACAATACCAGCCGCGACCGAATTGTAACAGATGCGGGCAATGCCCCTGCGCCGGCAGAGAAGAAGGTCGCCAGCAATACGGCTTCCAAACCTGCTGCTCCCGAGACGAAGCCCAAAGGACAGGCAAAAACGACGGCTCCGGCTGCGCAGCCTAAACTCGTAGGCAAAGAGTACCAGAAGTACGGCTTGTACAAAATCAGCATTCAGGAACCCGGCGAGAAAGGTTTTGCCGTTCAGGTAGCCTCGCTGACCAACTACGAGAATGTCTTCAAGCAGGTGGCCGACCTGCAGGCCAAGTGGTTCGACAACGTGCTGATTAGCATAGAGGAGGGCAGCCGCATGCCATCCTACAAAATCCTCTTAGGCCCATTCAAGGAAGAAGCGGCTGCGGAAAACTACCGCAAAAACCTGCTAAAGAAGCATAAGATCAAAGGCTTCGTAGTAGACCTCAATGCCATTGAATACAACAAAGAAAGATAAACTTAAGGCACTGGAAAAAACAGCTCCGTCTCCCTCAGGCGGAGCTGTTTTTGTTTACTGCAAAGCCTCCTCAGGAAAGTACTGAAACGGGATATTGATCAGGAAGGAATCCTGCTCAAACCGGGCAGGGATGATCCGAAGGAGGTGCCCGCCAACGCGTTGCCCCTGCATCGGCAGGTAGACTCTGATACCGGATTGTTTGCTGTCTTTTTGCCGGTAGAGGTACAGACCGGATGGCACGACCACCGTGCTGTCAATCTTGAAGGTATAGTAAGACTTCAGGCAGGCTTGCCGCTCCTCCCGCTCCCCATCTTCCCACTCCGGGCCACAGTAGGCCTGAATGAACTCCCGCTCGGTTTTGGGTACCGGCACAAAGACCGTTGCGACCGTCCCCCGGATGACATCGCTGCTGAGCATGGCAAAGCGAATGTGCGCTCCGGGCGGCCTTAGGTTTTCATAGCGCTCTGCGTACTGCTCGCTCTCCCGCCCGGCTACCCGCTTACGGATACCGGCATCCAGCATAAACAGATTGGAGTCCTTCACCCAAAAAACAAACCCGATCACAAGCAAAACCATATACCCTGCCGTAACCCCGATATAGCGGGCTTTGGAAACATTAGTCGCCAGCGTCTGCCCAATGTAAGTAAATGGCTCAAGAAAGGGGCCCGTCATGATCCGGACGGAAAACAGGTACAAAGGGAACTGTATTTTCCTTGCCCAGCTTTTATCCCGAAGCTTTTTATGATTCAGCATACTCTGGAAGAGCAGCACTGAAGTAAGGAGAAAGAGGCCGCCCAATGCGAAATAGGTAGCAGGCAGCCCTGCGAATACCATCGACAAAAGGTACCCAATACCCCAAAATGCCATTAAGAGGATGGTGAGAAAAATAAAGGTGATCAGGCTGATGCCCGCAATCGAAAATAGCAAACTGCAAAAGTCGTCCAATCGCTGATTAAACCCCTGCAGGTCAGGAAAGCGGGCTTTGAGCCGTGCCAGAAAATGAGGGCTGTAGCGATCGGAATGCTCATTGATCCCTTCCGGGAAAACGGAGGCCAGACCGATATTGCCAATCCATAGCGTACGGAGGGAAAAATGAAGAACAAAGTTGAAAATCAGTATAAAAGCCCCAAACAGCAAATAGATGAACAGATACCCGAGCAGCTCCTGCTGTTCAGCCGTAGTGCGCTGCAGGCACCAATTCAGCAATTGGTTCAGCAAGCCCGGCAGTTGGAATGCCCCCAACAGCGCCACACCCGATACAATGAGCTCCGCCTGATAGCTTTCCTGCTCCAGGCGCTCCAGCCACTGCGGTTTTGGCTTAGGGTTATTGGGGGCACTACTGTTCATGACCTAAAAACTGTCCACGATGGCATTAAAGTCCGCCGCTTTGAGGGAGGCCCCGCCGATTAGCCCGCCATCCACATCGGGATTAGCAAAGAGCTCTTTGGCGTTGCCGGGCTTCACACTGCCCCCGTAGAGGATGGTGATGCTGTCCGCAATTTCCGCACCGTACTGATCACGGATCAGGCTGCGGATATGAGCATGCATTTCCTGCGCCTGTGCCGGAGAAGCCGTTTTGCCGGTACCAATGGCCCAGACCGGCTCGTAGGCGATGACCACCTTTTGTATATCCTCAGCGCTGAGGTGGAAAAGGGCGGTTTTGACCTGCCCGGCGACCAGCTCATTCTGCTTGCCGCTTTCGCGAACGTCCAGCTTTTCGCCACAGCAGTAAATCGGCTCCATGCCCTGCCCCAGCACGGCATCAATCTTTTTAGCAATGAGCTCATCCGTCTCGCCGAAATACTCCCGGCGCTCCGAGTGGCCCAGGATGACGTATTCCACCCCGCAGGACTTCAGCATGCTTGCGGAAACTTCGCCCGTATAGGCACCACTTTCTTCCTGATGGCAGTTCTGCGCCGCCAGCTTCAGGTTGGAAATATCTTTGATCATACTGGCCACATTGCGAAGGTGGATGAACGGCGTACCGAGAATCACCAGCGCATCGGAGGGTTGCAGCCCATCGATGACCGCCTTGGTGAGGTCACGGCCCTGTTCATAATCCATATTCATTTTCCAGTTGCCGGCAACAATTTGCTTACGTTTTGTCATAACTTAGTGGTTTGACGGAAAATGCGCTCCGTCTATTATTCTTGAATGGCTTTTTTCTTGAGTTTTCCCTTTTTGGTGTATTCCACATGAGACGGGATACGGTGCCCCGGGCGGCTCCATTTGGGGTTTTCCTTTTTGGCGCGCTCCTCCTCCGTCAGCGGTTCAGGCTGCGGGCGGTCTCCTTTAGCGAAGGGCGCAGTGGGCTGTAGCCCCAGGATTTCGAACATCTCCAGGTCGTCGTTTGTAGCCGGGTTGGGCGTGGTGAGCAGCTTGTCCCCTGCAAAGATGGAACCTGCACCTGCCATAAAACAAAGCGCCTGCCCTTCCTTCGTCATCGACAAGCGGCCTGCGGAAAGACGTACCGTTGACTTCGGCATCACGATGCGCGCAGTAGCCACCATGCGCACCATATCCCAGATCGGCACCGGCTCCTGATCTTCCATTGGCGTACCCTCTACCGCCACCAGGGCATTGATAGGCACCGACTCCGGCTGAGGGTCCAGCTGAGAAAGGGTCAGCAACATCTTGCAGCGGTCTTCTTCAGACTCGCCCATGCCGATGATGCCACCGGAACAAACCGTCAGCTTGGCCTTGCGGACATTACGGAGAGTTTCCAGGCGGTCTTCGTAGCCCCGGGTGGAAATCACCTCCTTGTAGTAATCCTCCGAAGTATCGAGGTTGTGGTTGTAAGCGTAGAGCCCCGCTTCTGCCAGTTTTTTGGCCTGCGTCTCCGTGACCATGCCCAGCGTGGCACAGACTTCCATATCCATACTGTTGACGGTCTGCACCAGCCTGATGACCTGATCGAAATCTTCGTCGTCCTTTACGTTCCGCCAGGCAGCGCCCATACATACGCGGGAAGCGCCCAGCACTTTGGCCCGGTTGGCGGCAGTGGTTACCTGCTCTACCGACATGAGGTCGTTTTCTTCGATATCCGTGTGGTAACGGGCGGCCTGCGGGCAATAGCCACAATCTTCCTGACACCCTCCCGTCTTAATGGAAAGGAGGCTGCTGATTTGCACTTCGTTCGGGTTGTGGTGTTTGCGGTGGACGGTAGCGGCCTCGTACACCAGCTCCAGGAGCGGTTTTCGGTGCACTTCCAGGATTTCGGCTAACGTCCATTCTTTACGTTCTTCCATGTTATGCTTTCTTGCGATTATAGAATGCTTCCATACCGATAGCAACCAGGCCTGCCCCCAACATCATGAGGGCATTCCAGTACCAGGCTACCGGTGCTTCGTTTTCATTGATAACGATGAGGGGTTCTTCCCAGCTGTAGCCTTTCTCTTTGAGCCGGTCGAGCCCGGCCAGGTTGGCATCCGGCAGAGGGCGGACTACGCCTCTGAGGGTCCTCGTGCCTGCTGCAATGCAAGTATCCGCTTCCACACAGGGGTCAAAGAAATCGGCGGTCCAGGCCAGCAGGACAGGGTTTTGGGCAGCGCGCCCTTCCGCAAACACCGGATAGAGGATAACCGGCGGGCTGCCGGGTTCGGTTGCTTCCTGATGTATGAAATCGGCTTTAAACTCCGCATTCCTGATCTCCACATAGTCGGCATCCCCAATGCCCTTTTCGGCCACCTCTGCCATATCGAACGAGCGCAGCTTATGCGTGCCAAAAAACTGGGAGATGAGGCTGTTGCACCCATTGATGAAAAACACCAGGCACAAGAGAATAATGATAATCCTTACGATCATAGGTTTTTGCTATGGCCTCTAAAGTAGGGCCTATTTTTGATTTATCGGAACGCCGTCCGGGTAATTTTCGTCATCCTTCCGAAATCCAAAGCGACAGGTCAGGCCTGCTCCTGCAGCAGAAAGGCAGAAAAGGCGGCTTCCATGGCGCTGTAGGCCTGTTCGAGCTGCTCATTGGTGATGCAGTAGGGCGGAATCATGTAGATCAGGTTGCCCAATGGCCGCAGCAGCACGCCCCGGTCCAGAAAATAGTGGTACAACTGATCCCTCAGATTATTAAAGTAGCCGGTGGCTTCCTCACTCTCGAACTCTACCGCCAGTATAGTGCCCCGCTGCCGGGACGACCGCACAGCCGGGTGCTGCTCTATACGCTCCCGGAATGCCCGGTGCTGCGCTTCCACGCGTTTGCGGTCCTGCGCGGAAGACTCCGACTCCAATAGATCAAGGCTGGCCAGAGCAGCGGCGCACCCCACCGGATTAGCCGTATAGGAATGCCCGTGGAAAAAGGTCTTGTACTTGTCATCCGACCAAAAGGCTTCAAAGACTTCCTCCGTGCAGGACGTCACCGCGAGCGGCAGTGTCCCCCCGGTCAGCCCTTTCGACATACACATGATATCCGGCTGCTCCGTCAGGTAGTCACAGGCGAACATGCGCCCGGTGCGCCCAAAGCCAGTCATGACTTCATCGGCAATACAAAGGGCGCCGTATTTTTTGCACAGTGCCATGAGCTGACTGAGGATTTCCGGTTCGTACATGATCATACCCCCGGCCCCCATCACCAGGGGCTCAAAAATAAAGGCGTAGACTTCACCGGTTTTCAGGTGGGCCTCCAGGGCTTCCAGCGCAGCCGCCTCCTGCCCGGGCACCGGGTTGGGAATGCGCTTGACCTCGAAAAGAAAGTCCTGAAATGCCGTAAAGAAAGAGTGGTCGCCACTGGCAGCCATCGCTCCAAAAGTCTCCCCGTGAAAGCCCATATCAAAGGCAACGAGCTGCGTGCGCGGCCGGCCCTGATTGAAGAAGTACTGAATCGCCATTTTGATCCCGATCTCAACGGCGGAGGAGCCATTATCAGAGTAGAAAATCCGGTTTTGGCGGTCAGGAAGGTGGCCAATCAGGCGCTCCGCCAGTTCTACGGCCGGCGGGTGGGTAAAGCCGGCGAAGATGACGTGCTCCAGTTGCAACAGCTGCTGATGTACTTTTTCTGCGATATAGGGATGGGCATGCCCGTGCAGGTTGACCCACCAGGAAGCCACACAGTCAATGTAGGACCGCCCCTGCTCATCGTAAAGCAACGCCCCTTCCGCTTTCACAACGGGCAAAGGCGGAGCAGCCGTTTTCATTTGTGTGTAAGGATGCCAGATGTGGCGGGCATCGCGTTCCGTTAGGTTCATCGTTTCTTGTTGTTTGTCTCCGGGAAAGTAAATAAAAAACGGCCAGCGGTTCCGCGCCCCGGATGACCTGACTGTTTTATGACAAAATCACCCAAGGAGGCTTTTGCAGGCCGCGCCCACCCGCTGCACCTGCCGTTCAAAGCAGGTTTCTGTGAGCGATTCCATTTCTCCCATGCGGAAGAGCGGCTGTATGCCGGTCATTTTTTCGATAATGCTCTCCGTTGATGGGTGGGGGTCGCCGTTGAAGACCAGCCCGGCAATCGGGATATTGCGGTGGCGCAGGGCCTCCACACTCAGCAGCGTATGGTTGATGCTGCCCAGGTAGTGGCGGGAAACCAGGACCACCGGCAGCCCGAGTTGCTGTATCAGATCGATAACGCAGTCTTGATCATTTAGGGGTACGTGCAGCCCGCCGGCGCCTTCCGCCACCAGAAAGTTATCGGTCTGGGGCAATTCGAAGTCCTCCAGCCTAATCTGCACGCCATCGTCAGCAGCACTGGCATGAGGCGACATCGGCAGGTTGAGGCGATAGCGCTCCGGGTGGATTTGCCCGGCTGCCGCTCCGGCCCAGGCGGTGACTTTCATGGTATCCGTATTATGGAGATCCCCGGATTGCACGGGTTTCCAATAATCGGCTTTCAGTGCGCGGACCAGCAGGGCAGAGATGACGGTCTTGCCCACCTCGGTACCAATTCCAGTTACAAATATGCCTTTCGTTTGCTTCATCATGTTTCGGTTTGCGAGAACAGCAATTCACTTCGGGCGGCAAAAATAGACTTTTTTCTTACCTTCGGCGGCATCACCAACCACTTCTCCCGGGTATGAAATTTGGCAAACTTCCAGATATCAGCGATGTGGACTTCAGCCTGCCCGCCGATGCACCGGGCAATGCACAGCGTTTGTCGGCTTTGCCTGCCGATGGGGCGGCTCCACAGCTTTACATTGGCTGCACCGGCTGGAGCATGAAGGAATGGGTGGGCACAGTGTACCCTAAGGGGACCAAAGCCAAAGACTACCTTAAAGCCTACAGCCTGCAGTTCAACACCATTGAGCTCAATACCACCCACTACCGCATCCCCAACGCTCAGACCATCGACAAGTGGTACCGGGAATCCACGGCTGACTTCCGGTTTTGCCCCAAGGTCCCGCAAACGATCAGCCACAGCAAGTCGCTGGGGTTGGGCACCGATCTCATCCCTACCTTCTGCACCGCCATCGCCGGGCTGAAGGAAAAGCTGGGCTGCTGTTTTCTGCAACTCCCCCCCTACTTTAGCGCGGACCGCCTGCCCCAACTTGAGCAGTTCCTGCAAGCCTTCCCGGCTGAAATCCAACTGGCAGTGGAAGTGCGGCACGAAAGCTGGTTCAAGGAGCCAAGCCTTGAGCCCTTGCTCAACACCCTGCACAAACTGCAACGCAGCATAGTCATTACAGACGTAGCCGGCCGGCGGGATGTCCTCCACATGGGGGCCACCAACGCCACCACAATGGTCCGCTTTGTGGGCAACGGGCTGCACCCCACCGATTATGAGCGTGCTGCCGATTGGGTGGAAAGGCTGCAGCAGTGGGTAAAGCAGGGCGTAAAGGAGATTTACTTTTTCCCGCACGAGCCTGACAACCTCCTCGCACCGGAAATGGCCGCCCACTTTCATGAGGCTGCAGCAGCGGGCATTCCTGCCATTCAAACCCGTGGCCCGGAATTATCTGAGCCCGGTGGCGAGAAAGGTGAGCAAATGTCCTTATTTTAGCCAGTGAACATATCTGGCACTCGCCAGGTCAAAATAGAAGACGTCTTCCATGTCCAAACTTGTTGAACACCAGGAAATGCTTAGAAACGAAAACGCGATATCGAATTACGACACCACTGACCTAATCCACCAAAGCAGCAAGGGCTTCCCGCTGCTTGAGCGCGATATCAGCTGGCTTTCCTTCAATTACCGGGTGCTTCAGGAAGCCAAGGACCCCACAGTGCCGCTCTTTGAGCGGATTAAGTTCCTGGCCATTTACTCTTCCAACCTTGATGAGTTTTTCCGGGTGCGCATGGCTAACCACCGCAACCTCCTGCGCGTAGGCAAGAAGACCAAAAAGGAGCTGCACATCAATTCCAAGCAAATCGTAAAGGACATCCAACGGATCGTCAATAAGCAACAGGAAGAATTCAGCCGGATTTTTGAGGAGGAGATCATTCCGGAATTGCGCAACCACGGCATCTACATGATCCGTCGCCTCGACCTGAACGATGCTCAGAAGGAGTACGTGGAGACCTACTTCAAGGACCACATGCTGCCTTTCGTACAGCCGGTGCTCCTGGTTAAAAATAAAATCCGGCCCTTCCTCAACAACGCCGCCCTTTACCTGACCGTACTGCTGGCCGAGCGCAACAATCCTAATGCGCCCCACAAGTACGCCATCGTCAAGATCCCATCCGACCACCTCCCGCGTTTCATCCCACTGCCATCAGATGGCGGGCATAAGGATGTGATCATGCTGGATGATATCGTGCGCCACTCCGTGAGCTGGATGTTCCCGGGGTACGAAATCCTGGACACCTTTTCCATCAAGCTGACCCGGGACGCAGAGCTGTACATTGACGATGAGTTTTCCGGCGACCTGGTGGAGAAAATCAAAGCCAGCCTGTCCCGGCGGCAGGTGGGCCCGGCTTCCCGCTTCGTGTACGACCGGGAGATGCCTGATGAGCTGCTCGACTTCCTGAAGGAGGCGTTCGACCTGGAGAAGTACGATATCCTTCAGGAAGGCCGCTACCACAACAACTTCGACTTTTTCAAATTTCCGACCTTTGATATTGACCACCTGAGCAACCCGCCCATGCCGCCTCTGCCCTACCATCCGCTGGAAGATGCAGACGACTTCTATCAGGCCCTGCGGGAACGCGACCACCTCATACACGTGCCTTACCACTCCTATGAGTCTGTGGTGCGCTTTTTTGAGACGGCTGCCCATGATCCGAAGGTGACGCACATCAAGATCATTCAGTACCGGGTGGCCCGCAAGTCGCGCATCATGAAAGCGCTGATGGAAGCGGTGGAAGCCGGCAAACAGGTCTCTGTGTTCATCGAAGTGAAGGCGAGGTTTGATGAGGAAGCCAACCTGCGCTGGGGCGAAAAGCTGGAACAGGCGGGCGTGAATGTGCATTACAGCTTCCCGGGCGTCAAAGTGCATTCCAAGGTAGCCCTCGTGCGCCGGGTGGAAAACCGCCGGGCCCGCATGTATGCCTATTTGTCAACAGGCAACTTCCATGAAGACACCGCAAAGGTCTACAGCGATTTCGGGGTCTTCACCTCTGACGAACGGCTCGTCAATGAAGCCGCACGGGTCTTTTCCTTTCTGGAAACCGTCAAGGTGCCACAGCAGGGTTTTGAGCACTTGATGGTGGGGCAGTTCAACCTCCGGACCGGGCTGGAAGAGCTGATCGACTATGAGATTGAGCAGGCCAAAGCCGGCAACCGGGCCGAGATCATCCTGAAGCTCAACAGCCTGCAGGACGAGCCTATGATAGAAAAGCTTTATCAGGCCAGTCAGGCGGGCGTAAAAATCGAGCTGATCATCCGGGGGATTTGCTCCCTGGTACCGGGCATAGAAGGCGTTAGCGAGAACATTCGGGTCATCAGTATTGTGGACCGGTTCCTGGAACACGCGCGGGTCTTCATCTTTTACCACGGAGGCGAGGAACTGATCTACCTGTCCTCCGCCGATTGGATGTCGCGCAACCTCAGCTACCGGGTAGAGACGGCTTTCCCGATTTACGCCACGCACATCCGCAATCAGATTAAAGACTTCATGACCATTCAGATGAGCGATAATGTGAAGGCCCGGGTGATTGACGCGGCTTCTTCCAACCATTACCGCAAGGATGGGTCGGATTTGGCGATCCGCTCTCAGATGGAAACCTATTACTACATCAAACGGCAGGCGGACCGGGAAAGCGGGCACGGTCAGGAAGTAGTGCCGGGAATGATGTAAGAGCCTGCTTTTATCGAAAATTCACCCAGCTTAATCTATGCATCTGGCTTTCAAGGGCCTGAAGGGTTAGTTTTGGAGCATTAATCAACGACATCACGTTATGAAATTGCTCCGACTTATCACTTTCGGCCTGGCCGCCGCCCTTGTCATCAGCCTGAGTAGCTGCCAGAAAGACCCTGTCCCGACCGATAGCCTGACCTACATTCCCGCGCACGCCGCCTCCGTTAGCACCTTCAATTTGCAACAATTGATGGACAAGGCGGATTATCCTACGCTGGTGCAAACATCAGGCTTCCAAAAAATGGTCGCCGAAATTGCCGAAGACAACCCTACCCTGGCAGCCATCGTAGCCAACCCTGAGCAATCAGGCGTAGACCTGAGCCAAAACGTCTACCTGTCCACCCTGCTTAGTGATACGGATGAGCCCCTGATGGTGTTCTCCGCCTCCCTGAGCGACACCGCTGCTTTTGGCCGTATGATCCGAAGTACCGAAATCAAGGCATTGCCCGCCAGTCAGCCCTTCAACTATGCCGCCACGCCCGATGATGGAGCCATGGCCTGGAACGGAGAGGTCGCCCTACTGGCCGTATCGCGAAATAAAGAGGACGTTCAGGGCCGCCTGAAGGCACTGCTGGACAATTCCTCCAAAGCATCCGTAGCCCAAAACAACAGCCTGCGCAAGCACCTCAATGGCGATTACGACCTGCTGAACTGGCTGTCCAGCGATTTCATCCTTCGCTCTGAGAAAATCAAATCCGGAGGAGCCCTGCTCAACTACAGCGAGGAAGACCTTCAGGGGCAGCACATTGCGCATACCCTGACCTTTGAGAAAGGCTATGTGAACAGTGAGGTGGCCCTCGACCTGCAGGGGCAGATTAAAAACGACCTCAGCATGCTCTTTAAGGACGAAGTGGAAACCGATTTCACCACCTTAGCGCCCGCTGGAACGCCGATATTCATGCTCACCGCTGCCTTTGACATCACTGGTCTGAACCAGCTGCTGATTGAGAAGTACACCAAAGGCATGGCAGAAAAAAGCCTGGCCGCATTCGGGTTTGATGTGGAAGGGCTGATTGATGAGCTCGATGGGGACATCATGCTCGCGGCCTACGATGAATTGAACATTATTTTTGCAGCTAAGCTCAAAGACGAAGCCCGTTTCCTCCAAAACCTGAATGCTGCGGCAGAGGAAGGCAGCCTCGACCAGTTGTCCGACCGGCGGTTCCGCTTTTTGAAGTTCAAGAAAGGTGCGCCTGCTGACTCCACCGGGCAATCCCAAAGCATCGACATCGACGGGCAAATCCTGATTCAGGATGAGTTGTTATACCTCGCCAGCAACCCAGATTTACTGAAGCAGGTGGAAAGTGGGGACACCGGCCTTACAGGCACGCTTGCTGATGCTATGGGTGAAGTGATGATGGAGCAGATTTTCACGGCCATCGGAACACCAGCCGCCCTGTCCAAATGGGATGATGACCTCAAGCGCATTGAAGACGTGCGTGCCGGGGCAACCCGCGAGGGCGTACAGTTCCGTGTAGACCTGGAAGAAAAAGAAATGAACAGCCTTCGTTATCTGATTGAACAGATTCAGGAAGAGGAGGCTTCTGAGCTGTAAGAATGTATCAGGCGGCTGTGAATGGCAGCCGCCTGATGCTATTTGTCTCCGGCTTTTTTACGCCGCTCAATATCTTCTAAAGCATCGGAGGTAAATCGCAAACGATAGATCATAGCCCCAAGAGTTCTTCAATTTATGCAGTGGCACGAACCTGCTCTAACGTCTTGGGGTGTTTACTCCATATGCCAAATAAAGAGGTAGGGTCAATGCTTTTATCTCCCTTAATGTAACTCTCCGAGGCTGTTGAGGGCTCAAGCTGAACATTCACACTATTAATACCTAAAGTCTTAAGTAAATTCAGCACCTTCGCTAAAGCTTCTTTGTCGGCTGTCTGAATGGTAATGGTCATCTGTGGTATTTTTTAATCCAAAAATAAAACG
>JANSXW010000072.1 GCA_024742755.1 bacterium
CTCAATTTGACTGACCTTTTAATACTGAATTATGAATAAATTGAAGGAAAAAGTAGCGATCGTCACCGGCGGCGCAATGGGCATTGGCAAGGCTACCGCTATCCGTTTTGCCGAAGAAGGCGCCAAAGTTGTCATCTGGGACATTAACGAGGAAAAAGGCAAGGCACTGGCTGCCGAGCTCGACGGCTTGTTTTTCAAAGTGAATACCACCGACCTCTCCGCCTGCGAGGCCGCCGCCAAAGCAGCAGTGGATGCCTACGGGCAAATAGACATCCTCATCAACAACGCGGGCATCACCCGGGATGCAACGATGAAGAAAATGAGCACGGATCAGTGGCAGCAGGTCATTGATGTCAACCTGACCGGCGTGTTCAATTGCACCAAAGCTGTTTTGCCGTACATGCTGGAACGCGAATACGGCCGCATCGTGAGCGCAGCCTCCGTTGTCGCGCACAATGGCAACTTCGGGCAGACGAATTACGTGGCCACCAAAGCCGGCGTGATCGGCATGACCAAAGTGTGGGCGAAAGAGTTTGGCCGCAAAGGCATTACCGCCAATGCCGTAGCTCCGGGCTTCATCGGCACGGAAATGGTGCTGACGATCCCTGAAAAGGTAATCGATATGCTTAAGCAAAAGACACCGGTCCCACGCCTGGGCGAGCCTTCGGAAATTGCCGCAGCTTATGCTTTCCTGGCTTCCGATGAGGCCGCATTCATCAATGGCGCCGTATTGAACGTTGATGGTGGCGTGACTTTATAAGTCATTTTCCAGATGCTGACAAAAGCACTGCCTGGCATAGACCGGGTGGTGCTTTTTTACCTTATGGGGATCGCGGCTTTCATTTTGCCGCTGTATTCCCGGAAAAACTCGGCGATTTCCGGCAGCTGCTGGTAAGATAGAAAAAACAACAGGGCCAGCACTCCGTAGAGGAGCACCACCTGTATATTCAGGATGGTTTTGGGCGCAACAGGCTTTCTCATACGATAAATAGTTTAAATCCAAGCACCACAATTTACATTAAATATCTTTATTTTGCCAAATTGCCAAACAAAATATTATCAAAACTCCAATCAAAAGAACAAAATCTAATCAAGTCACATATTCCAGCCGCTCCTCTCTCCTGCCGGCCGAACATTGCACCAACACCAGCACTTTAATGATTAGACTTTATGCACCAGAAAAAAACTTAGTGTAATTTTTACATTAAGTTTCTTGGATAAATCCAATGCATTCCTTATTATTCAATCCTACAAAACCCTATACAAAGGATGTCCCGATTAGTCATCATTTCCAACCGATTGCCTGTAACCATTAAAAAAGAAGCCGGAGACCTGATCTACCATCCCAGCGCCGGAGGGCTGGCGACCGGCCTAAATTCCCTGGACGAATCCTTCGAAAAAATATGGATTGGCTGGCCCGGCCAGGATATCAAAGACGAATGGGAGCGGGAGACAGTGCGGCAGGACCTCAAAAAGGACGGCTTGTTCCCGGTTTTCCTGACACAGGAACAGATTGAGCTGTACTACGAAGGCTTCAGCAACAAAACCATCTGGCCTCACTTCCATTATTTCATGCAGTACACCTCCTACCGCGACCACTACTGGGAAGCCTACAAGCAGGTCAACCGGCAGTTTGCCGATGAGGTGATCCCGCTCATCAAAGAGGGGGATCTGGTCTGGGTGCACGATTACCAGCTCATGCTCCTGCCTGCCATGATCCGGGAGGCTTACCCCGATGTATCTATTGGCTTCTTCCTGCACATCCCCTTCCCTTCCTACGAAGTATTCCGAATCCTTCCTTGGCGCAAGGAGATTCTGGAAGGTATTCTGGGGGCTGATCAGATTGGCTTCCATACCTTCGGCTATATGCGGCACTTCCTGAGCGCCGTCTACCGGATTTGCGGTTTTGAGCACCACTTCGGCATGCTGACTGTGGGGGACCGCCTGGTCAACGTCGATATGTTCCCTATGGGCATCGACTACGATAAATATGCCCACCCGGAACCAGCAAGCGAGGAGTCGGAAACGGCACAAAAAATTATTCAGCTTGCCAAAGAGCAAAAGCTCATTATCTCTATCGACCGCCTCGACTACTCCAAAGGCATCCCGCAGCGTGTCCGGGCTTATGCCAACTTTCTGGAAAAACACCCGGAGTACCTCGGCAAAATCACGCTGGTGATGGTCGTCGTGCCTTCACGGGCCAATGTCTCCCAGTATCAGGCGCTCAAGCAAAAGATTGACAACCTGGTTGGCCGGGTCAACGGTGAATACGGTAATTTTGGATGGGTGCCCATTCAGTACTTCTACCGCAGCCTTGACTTCGGTGACTTGACGACACTATATAAAGTAGCCGACATTGCACTGATCACGCCCCTGCGCGATGGCATGAACCTGGTGGCCAAAGAATTTGTCGCCAGTAAGGAGGCTTCTAAAAAGGGCGTGCTTATTCTTAGTGAGATGGCTGGCGCGCACAACGAGCTCAACGACAGCATTACGGTCAACCCACAGGACCGGCAGGACATCACTAATGCCCTGCTTCAGGCCCTGACGATGGACGAAGCGGAACAGGAGAAGCGCCTGGAAGGCATGCAGGAAAAGCTCAAGCAGCACGATGTACGCAACTGGGCTGCCACTTTCATTAATGAACAAAAAAAGCTGATGGAGACGCAAAAAGAAAATATAGTGAAACGAATAGACCGCGATTTAAGAAAAGAAATTGTCAAGGATTACCACGATGCCGAGAACCGGCTGATCATCCTCGATTATGACGGCACACTTATGCCTTTCCATAAGGACCCGCAGGCCGTGGTACCGGGTGAAGAGGTCATTAATCTGCTCAAGAGCCTTTCGAGCCACCCGGGCACCAAGCTGGTCGTCAACAGCGGCCGGGACCGGACGACCCTCGAAAACTGGCTGGGGCACCTGGGGCTGGATATGGCTGCCGAGCATGGCGTATGGATGAAGCGCGATGGGAAATGGCAGAGCAACCCCGGGCTGACCATCAGCTGGAAAGCCAAAATCCGGCAGGTGCTGGAGAATATGGTCGAGCGTACGCCAGGCTCTTTTATTGAAGAAAAGGACTTCTCTATTGCCTGGCACTACCGCCGCATTGACCCTCAATTGGGTGAAAAGCGGGTGCGCGAATTCCGGGATGTTCTCCTCTACCTTACGGCCAATGATGACTTGCAGGTACTCGAAGGCAACAAAGTTGTGGAAATCAAAAACGCAGGCGTCAGCAAGGGCAAAGCCACGCTCAACTGGCTGGAAGAAGGCAAATGGGACTTCATCATGGCCCTGGGCGACGACCATACCGATGAGGATACCTTCAAGGCACTGCCTGAAACCGCCCACACCATAAAGGTTGGCCTGGATAAATCTGTAGCCCGCTACAATCTGCTTTCCGTAGAAGACGTGCGCCGGTTCCTGGGCCGCTTTACGGAGTAGCTTTTATCGGAGAATCCCCCACTTCTGTCCATTATTTTCGGTGAAAGGCTGTGGCTTGTCCAAATTGGCGTGAAAACAAACTATGATCACTGGCTTTATCCGAGGCTTCACGGCTTACTTTGATGCCATCCGCCTGACTTCCCGGTACAACCTCTGGGGGTACGTGCTTGCCCCCGGCCTGGTAAGCCTGTTGCTGGGCGCAGCCATTTTTTACGGCGCATGGACTGCCAGCGATGACATCGCCCAATGGCTCATTGACTTCTATCCCTTCAACTGGGGGAAAGGCGCATTGGAAACCATCGTGCAGATTTTTGGCGGCGTCTTTGTCCTGGCGATCGGGCTGCTCGTCTTCAAGCACCTGGTCCTGGCGGTCTCCTCCCCTTTCATGAGTTTCCTGTCCGAGAAAATAGAAAAGCATCTGAGGGGGCAACACCAACCGGTGCCATTTTCGGTAAGCAAAGCGCTCCGGGACCTGGCACGGGGGCTCACCCTGGCACTCAGAAACATCATCCGGGAATTGTTCTTTACCCTCCTGCTATTTTTGCTGGGGATTCTGGTCCCTGTGCTTAGCCCTGCAATCGCCTTCGCCGTATTCGGCGTACAAGCCTACTATGCAGGCTTTGGCAACCTGGATTTCACCTTGGAAAGGCACCGGGATGTCAGGGGCAGTATCGCCTTTGCCCGGGCCAACCGGGGGCTGTGCATGGGCAATGGCGCTGCTTTTCTGCTGCTCCTGTTTTCCATCGTAGGCTTCCTGTTTGCGCTGCCACTAGGCACGATTGCCGCAACCAAAGAAGCCGTGAAAAGACTCTAATCCGCTAGACCGGCTCCCAGTAAATCTTGTGATTCGGGTATTCCTTGTGGAACTCGTACTTCAGCACATCGTGGGTCGTGATGATCCCCACCAGGTCCTTGTCTTCATTGACGATGGGCAGGCCGTGGAACAGGTTTTCCAGAAAGACCTCTGCTGCCGCCCCTATTTTGTCATTCGGCCCGAGGGTTGCCACTTTTGTCGTCATCACTTCTGAAACCTTGACCTGCTTGTACTCATCCTGGCAGCGGCCAAGACGCACAAGGTCAAAGGAAGTAATGATGCCGACCAGGGTATGCCCTTCTACTACCGGAATATGGTGGACGTGCTTAAAGAAGAGGATATCTTTGACGACTTCCAGGGTATCCTGCGGGCGGACAGTGACCACTTTTTTCGTCATAATCGAGGAAATGGGCTCGTTCATCATAGCATGAATCATTTGGTGTTATCTCATGCTATAAATTACGCATTTATTTTGCATTTCAAAACAAACACCAAACAAAATCTCACCCGCTTAAACAAATACCGGCAAAACAGAAGGTCAACTTCTACTCATTAATGAATTTATACCCCACTCCACGCACCGAAAGGAAATACTCCGGATTTTTGGGGTCTGCCTCAAAATACTTGCGGAAGGACAGGATAAAGTTGTCGATCGTGCGGGTGGAAGGGTACACATCGTAGCCCCAGACCGACTGCAGGATTTGCTGTCGCGAAACCACCTCCCCCCTGCGGTCGACGAGCAGCTTCAGCAGCATCGCTTCTTTTTTGGTCAGGGTAAAATGGCCGGGGTTGCCTTTGGCTTCGTAGGTGGCAAAGTTGACCCAGTTGTCCCCGAACTCGTATTCTTCCGGCGTGTTGTCCGGGCTTTTGCTCGTGCGCTTGATCAGGTTATTGACGCGCAGGAGCAACTCTTCCAGATTGAAAGGCTTGGTCAGGTAGTCATCAGCGCCTTTTTTCAGGCCTGAAATCCGGTCCTGAGCCGTATCCTTGGCAGTGAGGAACATGATTGGCACTTCGCGGTTGGTCAGGCGGACCTGCTCACAGATTTGGAAACCATCCACTTCCGGCAGCATCACATCAAGGATCAGAAGGTCAAAATGCTGCTCTTTGGCGTACTTTAGGGCGTCCTTGCCATTATCTGCGGCCACAACTTCGTAGTCTTCCATCTCAAGGTTGAGCTTGATGACATCCTGAATATTCTCTTCGTCCTCAACGAGTAATATGCGCATATGCTATTTATTGGCTTTGTGTTTTTGACATTTCTACAGACCGTTGCGCTGCCTGCTTGTCCAGCCTTCCCGGGGGCAATTCGATCTTGAAAACCGTACCCTTGGGTTGGTTATCTTCAACGGAAATCCGGCCATCGTGAGCGGCGACAATTTGCTGCACAATGTATAAACCCAAACCTGTACCTTTTGTTTTGCGCGTATCCTCGTTCCCAATCCGGTAAAACTTCCCAAAGACCTGCGGTTTCTCGTTATCCGGTATCCCATGCCCCTGATCTGCGAACCGGAGTATCAATGCGTCCGGTGTTTCTTCCAGGCTCACTTCAATATCGGCGGGCTTTGGAGAATACTTTACGGCGTTTTCCATCAGGTTGAGCATCACGGAGGTCATGCCGGTGCGGTCCCCCCGGAAAGGGCTGATAGCCGACCGCTTATCGAAATGGAACCGGGCATCCGGATATTTAGAGTCCAGTGTTTCAATTAAATCTTCCAGTATCTGCGGCAAATCCAGTGCTTCCTCGTGGGGCTTGTAGGCTGCTTCGAGGCGGGCGGACAGCAACAGATCGCTGACCAGCCCGTTAAGACGCTCCGTTTCCAGCAGTGCGCTACGGGTGAGCCGTTCGGTCTTTTCCGGTGGCAGGCTGCGGCGCTGAAAGGTTTCCAACACCAGGCGGATAGACGCTATGGGCGATTTCAGCTCGTGGGTAATAGACAGCAGGAAGTTCCGTTGCTGCCGGGCAGCCTCCATTTCCTTATTGTAAGCCCGGTTGATGAGGTACATCCCGATCAGGAGGGTGAGAATAATGACGCCGGCTTCCCCCAATATCATGTATTCCTGCCGGGTGTATTGCTGCTTTAGCTCCAGGTAAGGCCCTGAATTCAGGAAAGCTTCCTCAGACTGAACCACCCCTTCAGCGACCATAATGAGGCGCATTTTGTCCCGCTTGGCGGCGAAGGCATCGCTGTTCTTGGTGTAAAGCAGTACCGACCACCAGGCAAAAGCCATCATCATATAGGCGATGACCAGGTAAGACAGTAAACGCAATCTTACATTTCGGCGGTTTTCCATCACTTTGAGGTATTAAAAACCAAATGCAGGCACTCCTCCATAATGGAAGCGGCCTCATCAAGGTCTTGTTCGGTATGCGCAGCCGATACAAATCCGACTTCATAGCCGCTTGGGCCGAGATAAACGCCGCGCCTGAGCAGTTCCCGGTGCAGGTTTTTAAAGTGTTCCATACTTGCCGCGTCGATCTGATCTGCCCGCACCACCCGGTCGCGGGTAAAGGCCAGCCAGAAAATAGAGGCGATCTGCTGCACGTGCATGGGCAGGTCATGCTTCAATGCAAAAGCCTGAAGGCGGTCTGCCAGCCGCTTGGTTTTGGCTTCCAGCCCCTCATAAAAACCAGGCTCCAGCAACTGCTTTAATGCGGCATACCCGGCGGCCATCGCTACCGGATTCGCAGATAAAGTGCCGGCCTGATAAACGGGGCCGTCCGGAGAAATATGGCTCATCACCTCATGGCTGCCACCGTAGGCGCCCACCGGCATGCCACCGCCAATGATTTTGCCATACGTGATAATGTCCGGCTGAATACCGTAGTAGCCTGCCGCACCTTCAAACCCGACCCGGAAACCGGAAATCACCTCATCGAAAATCAAGAGCACACCATATTTATAACACTTCAGGCGCAGGCACTCCAGGAAAGAAGGGTCCTGAAGCAACAGCCCGTTATTGGCTGGCACGGGCTCTACGATGATGCAGGCGATGTCGTCGCTGTACTTTTGCAGGGTCTCATCCAGCAGCTTGCGGTCATCCAGTGGCAGCACGATCGTCTCTTCTGCGAATGCCCTGGGGATGCCCGCAGAGGTGCTTTCCCCAAAGGTAGCCAGGCCCGACCCTGCCTTCACCAGCAGGGAATCAACATGGCCATGGTAGCAGCCTTCAAATTTGATGACTTTGCTCTTGCCCGTAATGCCCCGCGCCAGGCGCAGGGCCGACATCACCGCCTCTGTGCCCGAGCTGACAAAGCGGATCTTATCGATGTATCGGTTGTTGCTGACAATGAGTTTTCCCAGTTCATTGCCCAGGCGGGTGGGCGTACCGAAGGAAGTGCCCTTCGCCACAGTCTCTGTAACCAGGTCACGTACCCTGGCATTATTGTGCCCCAGAATGAGCGGGCCCCAGGAACAGCAAAAGTCGATGTAGGTATGGTCATCCTCATCGGTAATCCGGCACCCCTGCCCTTCCTTGATGAACAAAGGCGGGCCGTAGACGGACTTGAATGCCCGTACGGGAGAGTTCACCCCACCCGGGAAGTAGTTTTTGGCTTCCTCAAATAATGCAGCAGAACGCTTCCTCTTTTCCAGGGAAATGGTATCCATGTCGATTTTTTTCTGATTGTGCCAAAGGTAACGAATCTTAGGTAGAGCAGTTGTCAGCCACTGGTAAACTCGAACCAAACTTTTGATGGAAGCCCCGACAAGACGATGGCAGGGCACGAAACGCAGGGCATCCTGCCGGCCTGGTTTCTGGCAGCATTAACCAACGCCTTCCAACGTGCCGGCTACACAAACATCGAGACCCTGAAAGAAACACAAAGTGGATTTCGTCAGCCTGCAATCTTTGCCCAAGGTGGCAGAAAAGCTGAGCAGAAGAAGGGTTAAGCTACCTCAACATTTTCAGCGAGTGCTTTACCGAGAAATTTGAGCATATACCGTTTCACCGTTTCACGGACCTTCAGAAAGACCGCTTCCACTTCCTGATCTGAACCCTTCGCCTCGGCAGGGTCCGGAATACTGAAGTGAATTTTTTTACTGAAGTGAATACCCTCAAGTGTAGCCTCAGTGGCTTCATCACAAACCGTAATCAGGTAATCAAAGTGCTGATTGCTGAAGTCATCGATGGATTTGGCAACATGCTCGCTCATGTCAATATTGTCCTCCTCCATCACTCGCACGGTGTAAGGGTTTAGATGTTGAGCCTTGAGCCCTGCGCTGTAAACATCGAGTTTCCCGCCGGAGTAGAACCTGAGATAGCCCTCCGCCATTTGGCTGCGGCAGGAATTGCCAGTGCAAAGCACTAATACCCTTTTCATTGCAGTGTATTTAATGTCTGGTTAACACAAAGTTAACATTAAATACGGACAATGGAAACCCAAATACCAGAATTGCAAAGTCTCGATGGGTTGACCGAACTACCGCTCAGGCTAAAATTCCGGAAACCCTGCAGGCGGCTTTCAATCTGCCTTTTCCTTTACGGATTTAGCAAATGGGATTCTCAGCGATGCTCCTACGATAGCAATTTAACCAATTTAAAGCTGATGCTGAAAAAATAGTAGGAATTCCATCAGAACTTCATCAGTCTCAGAAGGTTGGGCAACCTATGCCGCGTCCGCTCTGTACACCACGATTGTGCCCGCCTATCCGGAAAGCAAGGGATACACCGCCTACGTAATACCAGTCGTTGTACTGCCCTCCGCGCCGGTAGCTCGTGTCGGCAGTAGGGTCTTCCACGGTTGGCCGGCTGAGGCGGGCTGCCAGTTCTCCATTGCCCTCCAGGACATCAAAGTAGTTAACTTCTGTATTGCTTACATCATCGAGGTAATCGGTGAAGAGCATGCGGCCACCAAACTCCAGCCCCAGCGTCAGTTGATCGCTCAGCAGGACCTTAACGCCAACGCCCATAGGCACCGCGAATTGAGTCAGGCGATAGGGGTCTTCATAATTGGGCAACCCCTGCCCTTCCGTACCTAAAGGCTGCAGTTCGATATAGTCGCCATCGAAGGGTGCTTCCGGATTGAAACGGAAGACTGCTACACCGCCAAAGAGGTAAGGTACGAGGCCCCGGTTTCTGGCTGCACCAATTTTAAAAAGGTTCAGCTCCCCAACCATGGAAAACTCGGTAATCCGGCTTCGGAAAGCCAGGCCCCGGTCTTCCCGCCCATGCCGGGCATCATCGCCTTCTACGGACCCTCCGGTGACGCCCACGCGCAACGCAGCGGCGCGCCCCAGGTCAAAGCGGGCAAAAACACCGAATGCAGGCCGCACTTCCTCGAGGTAAACGCCGAATTCTTTTGGAGAAAGGTCCCCGCTGTACAGGGAAACGCCTCCCATGACCCCCAGCTGGGTTTGCGCCTGAAGCCCCTGAGCAGAAAACCCAAGGAATCCGATAAGCAAAATAGAAAAGGAAAGGGGTTGAACGAGGTGGATAAGCTTGCGTGTCATAATGCTGTTCATTGGGATTAAATGATCAATTAGGGTACTGGTCTAAAGGATAGACACTTCAAAATTAAGAAACGCTTTCCAGCCTTGAATAATTATTAGGCACCGGAGTTAATTACAGCCTCCGGTTGGTGGGCTTATACCATTTGGGGCAGGGCACCGGGTCAGATAGCATTTTATTGAGCCCGGCACCGAAGTTATAGGAAACCGTAATATTCATCATATAGTACCAGTCCCTGGAAGTAACGCCCCGGCGGTAGGTCTGATCCACGCCTTCTGCCCCGCCCAAAGCAGGCCGGCTCAGCTGGGCAGCCAATGGCCCGTTGTTGATGAAAACATCCCGGTGGTTCACTTCTGCCCCGGTCACGTCATCCAGGTAATCCGTGAGCAAAAAACGGGGGCCAAACTCAAACCCGAACGTAAACTTACGGGTGATAAACTTGATGCCTGCCCCAAAAGGCGCAAAGAACTGAGTCAGATTGTACCGTTGCGCATAACCCGGAATCCCCTGACCCTCGGTACCCAGCGGCTGTAGCGCTATCCACTCCCCATCCACTTCTCTTCTGGGATTGAAATGGAACAACCCTACCCCACCGTACAGATAGGGGAAGGTGAAGCTGTATTCGGTATGCCGGATGCGCCAGGCGTGCAACTCGCCAATGGCTGAAAACTCTGTGATGTTGGTACGGAAAGCCAGCCCCCTTTGTGCACGGTTGGTCCTGGCGTCATCGCCCTGCACACTACCGAAGTTAAGGGAGAACCGGGTAGAAAATACATTACTGGAAGAAAGCCGGCAAAAAATACCGCCCGCCGGGCGCATTTCCTGGATCATCGCTCTGGGGTCGCTGGGGGAGATGTCCCCGCTGTAGAACATACTGCCGAAAGTAAATCCGATGTCGACAAACTGGGCAGATAACGTCGCATGCATCAAAAAGCAAAAAAGAAGGGCCGAAAATTGTCTTTGCATAGTTAATGGGATTTGGGAATCGAAGGGCCCGGGCCCGAACAGCCCTTAGCCCGCAACGAAGTAGACCGGTTTTAGATTTTTATGCTGTACTGGGGAACGAATAAACAAATACGCTCTGCAATTTTGGAGTCGCTGTTGGCAGGAAGCAGTGAGTATGCCTGCCTGCCCGGCATGCCTGTGTGGATGGCTACAAAGCTAATTTTTTTTCCGACACCCTCCAAGAAAAGCCCCCGGATACATCAACAAAAAAACGATTGGTAAAGGGTTGCGGCAGGTGCTACTTTGTAGGCAAAAGTATGGTCTGGCAGCAAGTATTGAAAAATACGGCCTTATGCCGGAGTAGCGATATTACCAGATTAAAGCATCCGGGATTTTAACTTAACGCGGCTCGATTTGTTTATGATCGTGGAACGCAAAAAAACCAAGCACAATAATGTCCAGACGCAAGTCAGGCGCCGATGACGCGCCCAAAGTCCGCCTCACCCGTGAAAAGCTGGCTGCTGCCGCTAAAATTTTCAGGTTTATCCGCCCTTACCGTTTCGCATTCGGTTTCGGGCTGGTGTTGCTGTTTGTTTCTTCGATCACCTTCATGGTGTTCCCTTACCTTTCCGGGCTGATGGTCGATATCGCTTCCGGCGAAAAGGAAATGCCTTACTCCCTGGTTGATGTGGGCTGGATACTTGCCATCATTCTGGTGGTGCAGGGTGCCGTATCCTATTTCCGGATTTACCTGTTTTCCATCGTCAGCGAAAAAGGGATTGCAGATGTAAGAAGGGCATTGTACGAGAAGCTCATCTCCATGCCCATGTCCTTCTTTGAGCACGCCCGCGTGGGCGAACTGGTGAGCCGGCTTACAGCAGATGTGGAGAAGCTGTACAATGCTTTTTCCATTACCCTTGCCGAGTTTCTTCGTCAGATCATCATACTGCTGGCGGGTATTATTTTCCTGGCTTTCCGGGCACCGCAGCTTTCGCTGATCATGCTGGCTACCTTTCCGGTCGTTATTATCGGGGCAATGTTTTTCGGGCGCTTCATCCGCAAGCTTTCCAAAGAGCGGCAGGAAGAACTGGCGGAGTCCAACAACATCCTCAATGAAACCATGCAGGCCATTCAGGCCGTAAAGGCATTCACCAATGAGCTGTTTGAGTCGTTGCGTTACAGCAAGCGAATCAACCGGGTCGTGGGCATGTCACTGCGCTACGCAAGATGGCGGGCCCTTTTTTCTGTCTTCATCGTCACCTTCCTCTTTGGGGCGCTTTTCTTCATTATCTGGCAGGGCGCTATGATGGTGCAAAATGGGACCATGAGCGTGGGCGTCCTTATTGAGTTTGTGGCTTACACCGCTATTATTGGTGCCTCTATTGCCGGCCTCGGGAATTTCTACACGGAGCTGCTGGGCGCAATTGGAGCCACCGAACGTATCCGCGAAATCCTGTTGGAAGACCAGGAAATTGATATTCAAAATGCAGCCCACATTCCTGACATCCCGGTCAAAGGGCATATCGAATACAAAAACGTGCGCTTCCGCTACCCCACCCGCCCGGATATTGAGGTATTGAAAGACATGAGCTTCCGGGTAGCGCCCGGACAGAAGGTCGCACTCGTAGGCACGAGCGGGGCTGGAAAGTCTACTATCGTACAGCTGCTATTGCGCTTCTACAATATCGATGAGGGCGATATCCTGGTGGATGGGCAGTCCATTTCAACCTTCAACACCACCGCCTACCGCCGCAATATTGCCATCGTTCCACAGGAGGTTATCCTCTTCGGAGGCTCCATACGCGAGAACATCCTGTACGGCAATCCTCAGGCCCGTGAAGAAGACATCATCAACGCTGCCCGTCAGGCCAATGCCTGGGACTTTATCCAAACGTTCCCGGAAGGGCTGGACACCTTGGTGGGCGAGCGGGGCGTAAAGCTCTCGGGGGGGCAGCGGCAGCGTATTGCAATTGCGCGGGCCATCCTCAAAGACCCCGCCATACTCCTGCTGGACGAAGCGACTTCCAGCCTCGATGCCGAATCCGAAAAAGTCGTTCAGGATGCGCTGGCCACCCTGATGGAGGGCCGGACGTCCATCATCATCGCACACCGGCTGGCTACGATCCGCGATGTGGACCAGATTTTCGTTATTGAAAACGGACAGATCATCGAACAGGGCACCCATGCCGAGCTTTCCCAGCGGGAAGAAGGCGCTTACAACACCCTGGCCAAACTGCAATTCGAACCCATCTAAACATGGCCTACACGCTTAAAGAGCGGCTGACGTACACCCTTGCGGGGCTGGCGATGCTTGGGCTGGTCGTCGTTTACGCACTGGAGTTTGCGTGGTTCAACCGTACGCTTGATATGTCCCGGCTGGCCTTTTACAGCATGGGCGTCGGTGGCTGTACCGGGCTCGCGTTGGGGCATTACGCTGCCCGGCGGGAACACGGGCTGACCGAAAAAATCCAGATTTATATTTTTTTTGGGCTTTCCTGTACTATTTTTGGGCCGCTGGCAGGCAGCCTGAGCAACCGGTTGCTTAGCCCGCCCGGAAAGCCGATAGCCGTGGAGTTCGTATCCCAAAGCGCCCGCTACGCCAGCCGGAGCGGGCCCATAGCCGGAGAAAAACCGGCGCCGAATGCGTTTGAAATCGAATTCTACTACCGGCAGGAAATCCGGCAAATCACCAGCCTTGCCCCCTACCCCAATACGCTGAAACGGGGCGATACCGTCCTGGTCAATATCAAACCAGGGCTTTGGGGGTACGAGGTTATTCAAAAGAAAGCGGCGGCACAATGATTCTGGAACACCAATCCCTGCAGGCTTACAACACCTTTGGCATCAACGCCAGGGCGGCTTTCTTTTCGGATATTGAAAGCCCTGAGATGTTGCAAAACCTACGCCGGCAACACCTGCAGCGCCCGGTATTCGTTTTGGGCGGCGGCTCCAATCTCCTGCTCACCCAGGACCTTGACCAATGGGTGCTGCACAACCGGATTCTGGGAAAATCTATCCTTGCTGAAGATACAGACACCACTTTGGTGCGCATAGGCGGAGGGGAAAACTGGCATGAGACCGTGCTTTGGGCCCTGGAACAAGGCCTGGGCGGCCTGGAAAACCTGTCGCTCATACCCGGCACTGCCGGAGCTGCCCCGATTCAGAACATAGGTGCCTACGGCGTAGAATTGTCAGATGTCTTCGAAAGACTGGAAGCCATCGACCTGAGCACGGGCAAAGCCCTGGAATTCACAAAGGAAGATGCTGCTTTCGGCTACCGGGACAGCCTCTTCAAACGGTCCCTGAAGGGGCAAATCTTTATCACCCACATCCACCTCAGGCTCACCCGCCGTGGGCACCGCCTCAATACCAGCTATGGTGCCATTCCCGAAACGCTGGAGCAGTGGGGCATCCAACAGCCGGGGGCCAAAGACATCAGCCGGGCGGTCATTCACATCCGGCAAAGCAAACTGCCGGACCCCGCAGCACTGGGCAACAGCGGCAGCTTTTTTAAGAACCCGGTGATTGCCAATGCCCGCTTTGAGGCCTTGCTTGGCCAATACCCGAACATGCCCGGCTATCCGCAGGGAGGCACGCATACCAAAGTCCCTGCCGGGTGGCTGATCGAACAAGCCGGGTGGAAAGGCAAGCGGATAGGCAATGCAGGCACTTACCACAAACAAGCGCTCGTCCTGGTCAACCACGGGGGCGCCACCGGGGCTGAGGTCTGGGCGCTGGCGCAACAGATTATGGAGGAGGTGGAGCGGCAGTTCGGCATCGCCCTCAAACCGGAAGTCAATGTGCTGTAAACCGAGACGAGAACCATGAGCAACGATCCATCCATGCAACACCAGTTCCTGATTATCGAGGGGAATATCGGAGCGGGCAAGACGACCCTTTCTCAAATGCTGGCGGAAGACTTCGGCTTCAAACTCCTGCTCGAAGAGTTTGCGGACAACCCCTTTCTGCCTCATTTCTACCAAAATCCGGACCGCTATGCTTTTCCGGTGGAGCTTTTCTTCATGACCGAGCGCCACAAGCAATTGCAGCAGGAACTGGCACAGCGCGACCTTTTCCAGGAAGGCATCGTCTCAGATTATATCTTTTTCAAAACCCTGCTTTTTGCCCGCAACAACCTTAATACCGAGGAGTACCGCCTGTTCCAGCGTTTGTTCAACATCCTGAACGCCGCTTTCCCAAAGCCGGACCTCCTCGTGTACCTCCACCGCTCGGTAGACCGGCTGATGGACAACATCCGCAAACGGGGACGGTCCTTCGAACAGGAAATCGAGCCTTCCTACCTGCAGCAAATCCAGCAATCTTACTTCGAGTTTTTCCGCTCCAACGAACAACTCCCCATCCTCGTCATCGATATTGAGGATATGGACTTCCTGAACAACCCGGAAGATTACCAGAAAATCCTCGACCTCATCAACCGCCCTTATCGCCCGGGGCTGCACCGGGCCAGTTTTTATTAGCCTTTCAGCCCTTTCGAGAATTCGATAAAGAAATCCAGCGTCTCCGGGTTGCGCATGGCATCGCGGTTGGCTGCCTTTTCCACGGGGTGCCCCAGCAGGATTTTCTTTACCGGTGCCTCCAGCTTTTTGCCGCTGATGGTGTAGGGGATATCCGCCACCTCAATGATATCGTCTGGCACATGGCGGGGCGAGTACGTTTGCCGGAGGGTGGACCGCAGTTCCTCCTTTACGGAGTCCGTAAGGGCTTCCCCCTCATTCATCAGCACAAACAGGGGCATGTAGTGCCGCCCGCCCTGCAGCTCCAGGTTCACGATCAGGCTGTCTTTAACGGCCTGTACCTTATTGACCGCCCGGTAGATTTCCGCAGTGCCGATGCGGACGCCGTGCCGGTTGAGCGTGGCATCTGAGCGCCCGAGGATAACCAGGGAGTCCCGCCCGGTGATTTTCACCCAGTCGCCGTGCCGCCAGCTACCGGGGAACAGCTCAAAGTAGCTTTCCCGGTAACGGGCCTTGCCGGCATCATTCCAAAAGTAGATGGGCATGCTGGGCATGGGCTTGGTGATGACCATTTCGCCAACTTCCTCTTCCAGTGGCTGGCCATCGTCATCGTAGGCATACAGGGCGCAGCCCAGGGCACGGCACTGGATTTCGCCCATATAGACCGGGCGTTCCGGGCAGCCGCCCACGAATGCCGTACAGACATCCGTGCCGCCGCTCATCGAACAAAGCCAGAGGTCTTCCTTAATATGCTGATACACGTAGTCGAAAGCTTCCGGCGGCAGGGGCGCTCCCGTTGAGCCAACAGACCGCAGCGCATTCAGGTCAAAATCGGTTGATGGCTTTATCCCGCGCTTCATGCTGGCTACGAGGAAGGGCGCGCTCGTCCCGAAGTGGTTGATTTGCGCTTTTTCGGCAAAGTCCCACATGACCGTCATGTCCGGATAACCGGGGCTGCCATCGTACAGTACCGGAGTAGCACCGGCCAGCATAGCGGCCTGCACGAAATTCCACATCATCCAACCGGTAGTGGAGAACCAAAAGAAGCGTTCACCCGGGTGCACATCATTGTGGAAAGCCAGGTATTTCAGGTGTTCCAGCAGCACACCGCCGTGGCTGTGGGTAATGGCTTTGGGAATGCCCGTAGTGCCAGAGGAGTACAGCACCCAGATCGGATGGGCAAACGGGACCGGCTCAAACGCCAATCCATCGTGGGGCGCTCTCAGGGCATCCGCCCAGTTGACGGCTTTGGGAATAGCCCCAGCCACAGCATTTTCATCCAGGAAAGGGACAAGGACAACCCGCTTCAAAGTGGGCAGTGCCGCCACAATCTCCTGCACCACCCCGGTTTTATCGTAGGGCTTGCCATTATAAGCATAGCCATCCACGGCGATCAGGACCTTAGGCTCGATTTGCTGAAAACGGTCCGTCACGCTGCTCGTCCCAAAGTCCGGCGAGCAACTCGACCAGACAGCGCCCAATGAGCAGGCCGCCAGGAAAGCGATGCTTGCCTCTTCGGTATTGGCCAAAAAACCAACGACCCGGTCCCCTTTTTCCACGCCCTGCGCTTTGAGGAAGGCCGCAAAGGCAGCGACCTGCTTTTCCAGCTCTGCCCAACTGAGGCTGTGCAGCGGCCGGGTTTCGGACTGCGCCATCAGGGCAGGGTGCTCGGTGGTCCGGTTGCGGAAGATGTGCTCCGCGTAATTGAGGGTACTGCCTTCAAACCACCTGGTATCCGGCATAGGGTCATCTGACATCACCTGGGTGTAGGGCTGATGCGCAATGATGTCAAAATAATCCCAAAGGGAGGCCCAGAAGGCAGCCGGTTCGCTGACCGACCAGGACCAAAGCGCCTTGTAATCATCGAAGTTCAGTTGGTGGTGCCTGCTTAGCCATTGCCGGTAGTGAGCCAGGCGGGATTGCGCCCGGAAGGCCTCGGTAGGTGCCCACAGCTGCCGGGGTTGATCAATCATAAATTTGGTTTTGCCGCGCCACGGCTGGATTCCGCCCCATCAGAGAAAAGGTGCGAAAAATCATCGCGCCGTTCCGCGCTGTTGGTTGTGTAATGGCCGGGAAATTAACTATTTTCCCGCAGGAAAACAGAACGAGCAGCTCGCAATTCTCAGAGCTGTCCAACAAAAAAGCTAAAACCAATGAAAAAAATCCTTGTCGCCAACCGGGGCGAAATCGCACTACGCGTCATGCGGACCGCAAAGAAAATGGGCATCCGTACCGTTGCTGTTTACTCTGAAGCAGACCGGCACTCGCCTCATGTCAAATTCGCGGACGAAGCCGTATGCATTGGCCCTCCGGCGTCGGCTCAATCTTACCTGCTGATCGATAAGATACTGGAAGTCGCAAAGGCCCTGAATGTAGATGGCATACACCCGGGCTACGGTTTCCTGAGCGAGAATGCGAAGTTCTCCCAGGCTGCCGAAGATGCGGGCATCAAATTCATCGGCCCTGGCCCGCACGCTATTGAGGTGATGGGCAGCAAACTGGCCGCCAAAGACGCCGTAAAAGCCTACGATATCCCAATGGTGCCTGGCCTGGACCACGCCATTACGGATATTGACGAAGCCAAAAAAGTAGCAGAAGAAATTGGCTTCCCGGTCCTCATCAAAGCCTCTGCCGGCGGTGGGGGCAAAGGGATGCGAATTGTGGAAAACCCGGACGAGTTCGAAGATCAGATGAAGCGGGCCATTAGCGAAGCCACCTCTGCCTTTGGCGATGGGTCTGTCTTCGTGGAAAAATACGTGACCTCGCCCCGCCACATCGAAATTCAGGTGCTGGCCGATGAGCACGGCAACTACATCCACTTCTTTGAGCGGGAATGCAGCATTCAGCGCCGCCACCAAAAGGTGGTGGAAGAAGCACCTTCTTCTATCCTGACGCCGGAACTACGGGAAAAAATGGGCAATGACGCCCTGAACGTGGCCCGTTCCTGCAACTACACCGGTGCCGGCACCGTGGAGTTCCTGATGGATGCCGACATGAACTACTACTTCCTGGAAATGAATACCCGCCTGCAGGTGGAGCACCCGGTCACGGAGCTCATTACCGGTGTGGACCTGGTGGAACAGCAAATCCTCATCGCAAGGGGCGAGGCTTTAAAGATCAAGCAGGAGGACCTGAGCATCAACGGGCACGCTCTGGAACTCCGGGTGTACGCCGAAGACCCGGCGGAAAACTTCCTGCCGAGCGTTGGCACCTTGTCCCACTACCGTCGCCCAAAGGGAGATAATATCCGCCTGGATGATGGCTATGAGGAAGGTATGGAGATTCCGATCTATTATGACCCGATGATTGCCAAGCTCGTGACCTACGGCATCAACCGTGATGCTGCCATTCAGCGCATGATCGAGGCTATTGAGATGTATGAAATCGAAGGGGTGGAGACCACCTTGCCCTTCGGCAAGTTTGTTTGTGAGCACGAAGCCTTTACAAGCGGTAAGTTTGATACCCACTTCGTGAAGCATTACTTCACGCCGGAAGCACTCGAAAAAGGGAGCGAAGGCGCCGCAAAAGTAGCGGCCAAGCTGTCTGCTTACCTGTTTGAACGCAATAAGATTCAGCTCAACGTCCCGGAAGTAGGCCATTCAGAATGGCAGAAAAGATAAGTGCTGCCTGAGAGGGCTTCTGAAGACTTTTTCAGGCCCCAAAACGACCATCGTTCATCACGTTGCCCGGAAAAGATTGAACCGGGACCAAAGTGCCCGCCCTGACTGTATGTCCTGGCGGGTTCTTTTGTTGTTTCAGGGGTGCAGGGTGTGGAAAGCGACCACCTTCACGGGCTGCCCCCACATGTGAATGGACATTTCCTCTTCCACTGGTTTCAGCGTGACTTCAACCGCCTCCCCATCGTGCTTGAGCTGTTCGGGCATTTGGACAGGCCGGTACTCCTGCCCGTTGTCCGCTACGATGCCCCAGAAGCCGCCTTCGAGCTTCACGTGTTTGATGGTCCCTTTAATCCTGATGTTTTTCATGTGGTTGGGTGATTGATTTGTTATTCAACAACTGCTCTACGGTTTCGTTGAGGTTGCTGATCAGCCTGGATTGGTTCTGAATGGTTTGCTTAAGGTCCTTCATCTCATCATGGAGGTAGCGCTTGATGTTTTGCGGGGAAGGCAGGAACGGGCTGATCTTCGCCCGTACATACCAGATTTCCCGGATGTCCCCAAGGTTGAGGTGATAAGGTTCGTAGAAGTTGTTATCGGAATGCAGCTCGAGGGTTTGCTTGTCCTTGAGGTGGTTGAAGGCCCGCTTTACCACTACATCGCCCCGGGTGACCACCACATAGACGTAGTTGTCTTTTACGCCGGACTCCCAAAGCGTGGGCTCGAGGTAGCTGCAAATGACCTTGTCCCCTTCAAACAGCGTCGGCTCCATGCTATCGCCCGAAACATCGAAGGACCGGTGGGTCCCGATTTTATACTTGTAGTCCGGCAGGGTAAAATGCGGCAGTTCCTGAATGAAGGTGGGGTCGGTCATCTCGGCAGCGTAGCCCGCCTGCGCCGGCACGGGCACATGCACGATGCGCTCGTCTTCATTGGAGTTGGTCACAATGGTCAGCACCCGGAAGCTTTTATCGCCCTCCTCGCTCATAAACATCGGGCCCTCGCCGGTGTAAATGTAGACCGGATTGATTTTATACTGCTCCACGGCTTTGCGCAGCAGCTCTATCGTTACGTCGCGCCGGCCTTTCAGAATTTCGCTCAGGCTCTGGGGCAAATAGTCAAGCGACAAGGCAAACTGACGGCTCGACCGTACCTGATTATCCGCCTTCAATTTATCGTGGCACTTGACGAAACGCTGGGTAACGATATTACTCATAAGGTATGATTTCCAACAAAAATAAAATTTCTGTCCATAAAATGAGTAGAAACCCGGACGAGTTTACCAAATAAGTGACACCTGTACCCAAAAACGAGCCTTACTGTACTGTAATCGTGCCCGGCTCACTGTCCAGCCCAACCAGTTTTTCGCCCAGATTGACCACTTCGATAGCGGTAGGCTGATCAATGATTTGTACCGGGCTTGATTGCCCGCCTGCCTTTGCTTCAAAGCAGATCGTATAGAGCGGGTTCCCGGCGCTTACGGTCACGCCTTTGAGTGCGTTATCGATCCAGGCCACCGGCATCACGCCTTCCTGCACGCGGGTCGTTCCAAAGTTTTGAATGGACAGGTAAGGCAGCCCGAAGTCTTTCAACCCCTTGAAGGTCAGCACATCCGGGTTCCAGGCAACGGTATACTGCATAGACAAAAGGCTGTTGAAGCCCCTGGCGCGTACTGGTGTGCAGACCGTTTCCCCGGCAGCGGCCGTTTGGTCATCGATGCTCAAAAACAGGACTTCCGTACTCTGCGGGGGCTGGTAGAGCGAAGGCTGCGGGCGGGCTTCTTTCTCATCGGGGGCAGGAGCAGCCGTTTCCGGCTGAGTGGTTCCGGATTGCTGATCCGCAGTGGAACCGGAGGCGTCGCTCTGACAGCTCCCCAAAATGAGCAGGGCAGACAGGAAAAAGAATAAACGGATTGTCATTGGATTATTTTTTTTGCAAAGTTAATGGGCTTACCTTTTGTATTGCAAAAAATCAGGAATCAATCCGGCTGAAATAAATAACTGCTGGCAAACTAGACCGGCGGGGAGATGCGTTACGAACAGGTGTTTCTGTGATTTCACAAAATTTGGTACATTGCACAAAAAATTTGCAGCATGAAGCCCCTTTTTCCAATTGCCATTTTATTTGTCGCCCTGCTGGCCGGCTGTGTGACCAAGAAGGAGTATCAGGAGATGGAAGAGCTCAAAACCTTCTATGAGCAGGAAGCTCAGTCTACGGATTCGCTCCAAAACGAGTACAACAAGCTCGCTGAAGAAACCCGGCAGCTGGAAATTGAGGTCCGCAACACCCGCCTCGAGCTGGAAGAGTACGTTGTGACCAACAAAAGCCTGAACCGCAGCTATCAGGACCTGCTTCAGCGCATGGACCGCATCCTCGAAGAGCGCAACGAGCTGGATGAGACGGCTTCCTACGAAAAAGTGGCCCTGCAGCAGCAGCTCACCCAACAGCAACAAAACCTGGACCGGGACAGAGAACGCCTCGAAGGGCTGGAATACGAGCTTTACCAAAAAGCCAACCGCCTGAATACCATGGAGTACGACTATACTGCAATGAAGGGCACCCTTCAGGACCGGAATATCCGCATTCAGGAGCTGGAAGAAATGCTCAACCTCAAGGAAGACAATATGCAGGGCGTGCGGGCCAGCCTGAGCGACCTCGTACAGCAATTTTCCTCCCGCGGGCTCAGCGTGGAAGACCGGGGCGGCAAGCTCTACGTCTCCCTAAGCGCTGACTTGCTCTTCCCCAGCGGCAGTACCCGTATTGACCCCTCTGGCAAGGAAGCCCTGCGCCAACTGGCCGGTGCGCTGAAGAACAACCCGGACATTGATATCCTCGTGGAAGGGCATACCGATTCGGATGGCAGTGCGCTGGCGAACTGGAACCTCAGCGTGGACCGGGCCGTTGCGGTTACGCAGATTCTGACGCAGTTTGGGGTCTCCCCGCAGCGGCTGACGGCTGCCGGCCGGGGCGAAAACATGCCCGTGGCTACCAACAATACCGCTGCCGGTAAAGCACAAAACCGCCGTACGGAAATCGTCATTTCGCCAAAGCTTGATGAAGTGTACGAGCTGCTGAGCAATTAAGACTATGTTTCCCGTCACTGCGCGTTTTCTGCTGGTTTGCTCCCTCCTTAGTGCCTTTACACTGGCACAGGCTCAACAACGCTGTGCCCTGAATACCCATGCCAGCCCGGTACGGAACACCGAACCCGCTGTGCCCATCCGGGAGCCGATGGTCATTCCGGTAGTGGTGCACGTGGTCTGGCATACCGATGAAGAAAACATTTCAGACGAACAGATTGAGTCGCAGATTGAGGTCCTGAATCAGGACTTCCGCAGCCTGAACGCGGAGATCCCCTTAGTCCACCCCCTCTTTGATGGGCTCATCAGTGACCTGGAGCTGGAATTCTGCCTGGTTGCCATCACCCGCACTCCCACACCGGTGGCAGGCATCACCAATACCTTTTCCAGCGGCAAACGGCGCCTTTGCTACACAGACCTGGGCGGCAGAGACGGCTTCGACCCCGGCCACTACCTGAACATCTGGGTGGCTGGCCGCAACGATGGCGCACTAGGCTCGGCCACCTTCCCGGAAGAAGGGCAAGAGCGACCGGCAGAGGACGGGCTGTACATTCGCCCTGATGCCTTTGGCACGGCCGGGAGCGTTGCCCCACCCTTTCATCTGGGGCGGACCTGCACACATGAGCTGGGCCACTATTTCAATCTGCAACACCTTTGGGGCCCCAATGCGGACAATTTCAACTGCGATCAGGACGATGGCATTGCCGATACCCCGCTACAGGCCGACACCTACCAAGGCACCTGCCCTACCCTGCCCCCGTTTTCCTGCGGCTCCCCGGACATGTTTATGAACTTCATGAATTTTACGCAAGATGCCTGCATGGCGCTGTTCACACCCGGCCAAAAAGCACGCGTGCTCAACACCCTGCAGTCCTACAGGCCCGGGCTGCTGCAAGGCTCCTGTGCGCCCGTTTCCGCCAAAGCCACCGCCCCCCCTGCGCCGGCAATTTCTATAATCGAGAACCCGGCCAGCGATTACCTGCGGGTGCGCCTGCCCGGAAATGAACCGGCACAGCTTGCAATTTTTGACCTTGCCGGCCGTTTAGTACAGCAGGTTGAAGCCGTAGGCCCCGAAGCGGAGCTCAGTGTGGCGGGCTTTCATGCCGGAAATTATTATATAAAAATCCGGCATGGGAATAAAATGCACGTCAAAAAGCTTATTATTGCCCGGTGAGAACGATGGCGGTGGCCAGAAGCTGTAACCAACCTGATTTGTTGTATTATGGCAATGAACCCGTGTGACTGAAACAGTGGAGTAAGCAGCAACGGCTCCTAAATTGGAGCACAAAGCCTGCCTGCTCAACCGGTTTCAATCCACCAGCGCAACCCGCCAACCGGTGCTGTGCTGCCATTATCCACTGCTTAAACCAAACCTTCGTTTCCTGATGAGTATCAATCCTCTCGTTCCCCCCAGGAATCTGGGCTTCCTGCTTTTTTTCGGTACGGTCCTGACCTTGCTCCACAGCTGCGGCTCTCCGGCTTCGGCTTCACTGAGCAAACTCGACCCCCTCATTGAAATGAGCAAAGGCCCCTGCTACGGGCGCTGTCCGGTATTCACCCTGACCATCTACGAAAATGGCATTGCCAGCTATAAGGGAGAACGCTATACCGAGCGGCTTGGCACCTTCGTCAGAAAACTGGAAAAATCAGAAATGGACCGCATCCTGGGCGAATTCGACCGGGCCAACTTCTGGCAGTTCCGCGACAGCTACCGGGGGCGTATCCCGGACATGCAGAGCGTTACCATCTCTTACCATCAGAATGGCAAGAAGAAAACGGTGACCGGCAAGGAAATCCGGCCCAATGCCGTCAAGTGGCTGGAGTCGCAGCTCGACCAAATCGCCCAAAAAGACGGCTGGATCCTTAAAGAAGCGCCGGAAGAGCAAGTGCCGGACTTCCTCATCCCCGATCAGTTGCTGGTCGAACTGGGCGAAGATACCGACCCGGAGGAATGGGCTAAAAAGTACGCACAGACCGACATGACTTTCCTGCGTTCCCTCAATGACACCGGGTACTGGATCTTCTCCTACGATGATGAGGCCATTACGCCCGAACAGATGCTGGAGCAAGTGCGCAACGATGAGGAGGTGATCAGCGCAGAATTCAACAAAAAAATCTACGACAACCTGGAAGAGGAGGAGGCAGAGGAAAAAGCCACTACTAAGGAGGCAGCTCCCGCTTCTGATACTGGTACCCAAAGCAAAGGAAAATCCAATACCCCAAAATCCGGCAAGCAGCAATAAAATCAATCCTTATCCAGGCAACTAAGCAGCACCCCCAGCTTGTAGAGGTCGAAAGCCCGCAGGTTGGGGGTGTTTGCATTTAGGAGGTGCCGCTTTAGCATGGGCAGAGCCTGACGCAGCAGGTAGCTGGCTATGCCCGCAGCTTTCCAGCCATCAAGGCGTTCGTAGGCGCGGAGCAGGCGGGTTTCTTGCAGGCTCCCTTCCTGATACAGGAAAGCCAGGTTTTCAATGGCCTGTTCGGATTTGCGCAGGAATACCCCCGCCGGCTCCAGCCCGGCGTGGATCAGCGGGTTATCGAGGTGCAAAATGGGGATGCCCCGCCGCCGCAGCTCCAGGCCAAAGAGCGTGTCCTCATGCCCGTACTGCAACAGGCGCTCATCAAACTGAATCGGAGCAAACAGCGCTTTGGGGATGAGAAAATTATTGGTCATAAAGCTGTGGTACGGCTGTTTTTGCCGTTCTTCTGCGCGCTGCACCTCCCGCGAGCTCCCGTAGTGCCAGTGGAATCGGAGTTCTGCTGCCTCCGGGGGCGCCGGCTGGTAAATCCGACCGCCGTAGAGCAGCCGCTCAGGGGTGCACCGCAACCGGTACAGCTCCAGGTAATCTGCCCGGGCAACCTCAGAATCGCCATCCATGAACAACAAATAGCCGTACTGTGCCGCTTCCGCCAGGCGGTTGCGAATGCGGGAGCGCCCCAGGTTTTCAGGCATCAGCCGGTAAGTCACGCCCGGCAACTGACCGAGCGGAGCATTTATGCTCTGAAACTCAGGAAGGGAAGCATCGTCCCAGCAAAGGATTTCCACATCCCATTCCAAGGCATCAGCCTGTTGGCGCAAAGCCTCCACCAGCGGCCGCACATCGTGGTTGTAAACAGGAATCAGTATAGAAAGCCCGGAAGCTGGCATAGGGACATTGGGTTGTGATCGCTCAAACTTAGGTATTAGCGGTTATGAACACAAATTTTTTTAAACCCTCTCCTTTTCCCGGATCGACGTATTATTTTGTAACTTTAAACGGGGCTACTTCCTATCACTACAATCCGGTACCCGCAATGAGAAAACGATTGCTCAACATCATGCTATGCTGCGGCCTGCTCAGCGGACTGAGTGCCCAGGACTTTATTCTTCAGGGCTGCTATTGGAGCTGCCCGGAAGATGCGCCCGGCAGCCTGCCCGATAGCGCCACCCTTAGTTTTTGGGTAGACCACCTGACGGAGCAATCCCCGGAATTTGCGCATGCGGGCTTTACCGCTATCTGGCTGCCCAACCTCACGGCACAGGCACCACCGCAGGTCCGAACCCTCATTCAGAGCCTTGAGGCACAGGGCCTGACCGTCATTGCAGAAATCGACCTGAGCCAGGATTCCCTGGGCTCCCTGGCCGAGCAGGGCATAGCGCTAAGGGAAGCGCTGGGTGTGGAAGCCTTCAGCATTACGGACCTCCCGCTTTCGCCCGCCGAGGCGTTTGCTGCTGATTTTAAAACCCTTGCTGCTGCCGGGGTTGCTCCTAAGTTTGCCATTCGGGGCGTACCGGGCTTTGACCGGAAAAAAGGGCAGGTGCAGTGGATGCGCAACACCCTCAAAGCACTGGATCAGGATGCCGGCCCCAAGCCACGCATTTACGATTACCAATTGCGGGAGGCCCTTCGGCGGGCTTGCTCGGATTCCACCTACGACGTCCGGAAAATCTACCAGGCCAGCATCCGGGATGCTTCTGCCCTATCAGGGTACAATATCGTGACCATGGCCAACCATCCGGCCTATAAAAACCAAAATGCAACGCCCGGAGACTACGATGACCCCATTTCCAGCCCCTTACTGGCTTATGCTTATCTGCTGACCAATAATCAACTCGGCTTGCCCACTGTTTTCTACGGAGATTACTTTGGCGGGGATTCGGAGCTGGCAGAATATGAAGACAAAAAGCCTCTGCGGGCACACATCGACCAACTGCTGGCCATCCACCGGCAGTTCATTTTCAACTCCACTATGGTGGAATACCTGAATGCTGTGGGCAGTGACAAGCGCTCGGCGTATGACAGCGGTGACTCTACGCAGGCATTGGTTTTCCAGTTGGAAGGCAACCATACGCCCGCCGGGCTGAAGAGCAGCACGCAGGGCCCACGGGATGTGCTGGTGGCTATCAATTTCGGAAGCGACACCCTGTCTATAAGGCAGGAGCTCAACACCTCAAACATCAAACCCGGCGATTACTTCACGGATGTCACCGACCATGCCATTACGCCGAAGGCAACGCTGATCCGTTTTGATTCTTTAGATGGCAGCCCCACGGCCATAACGCTCAGGGTGCCGCCCCGGTCTTATGCCATCTGGGTACAGGGCAGAGCTCAGAAAATCAAGCCCAGCCGCATTCAGCTGAGCGCCCACCCTTATCCGGACTACATTGAACTGAACTGGGAGGTCGCTTACGAACGCCGGGTATTGGGCTATCAGATTGAGCGCTCCGTCAATGGTGGCCCCTACGAAGCCATAGGGCAGCTCCCGCCCCTCTCCAACGAAAACGAGCCGGCTTCTTTTCTGTTCCTCGACAAGGATGTTTTTCCGGAAGAAGACCTGCATTACCGGATTAAGCTGATCGATCAGGAAGGCAAGCACGAATTCAGCCCGGTGGCTCGAACCCGCCCCGCACAGCGCGACCTGAAATTTGAGTTGATCAAAGCGCCGGAACAGCACACCTGCGCCTTCAAAATGAGGAGCAATTACAGCGGGCAGGGGGCACTTGCTATTTACGATGCTGCCGGTACGGTTGTTTTTGAACAGCCGCAGACGATTAAAAAGGGAGAAAACGTGACTAAAGTTGATTTATCGAAACTCGACCGGGGTATCTATTACATCCGCTTCCGGGCGGAAGAAGGGGAGCTTTGGAGCACAAAGGTGGTACGGCTATAAATCCAGCAGCCCCTCTGGCAGTTGCATTTCCACCCGCTCCGCTTCCGGGTCAATGGCCTGCAGGAAGGTCTCATTCAGCGGGATCAGGACTTCCCGCCCCTGATAACTGACCAGCGCTAAGATTTGCTCCGGGTAGGCTTCCACCGAAAGTATGGGGCCGATTTCGCCCTCCGTTTCCGTCACCACGGTAAACCCTTCCAGCAATCGGAAATCCTCAATGCCCAGTTCCGCCTCCACCTCATCAGCGGGCAACAGGATATCCAGGCCAGTCAGTGCTTTGGCGGCCTCTTTGGTATCCACATCTTCCAGCTTAATGACCAGCGGGCTTTCCAGAAGGACGCCCTCATTAAAATAGGGCACCGGGCTGCCGTCAACCGGAGCGAACAGCACTTCAGCCTCCAGGGCCGCATCCAGGAACGCATCCTCCACCAGAATGCGGATGCCCCCGTTTAGCCCATGCGTTTTGCCGAATCGGCCAACCTTGGTATAGGATTCTTTCGCCATAGTTTTCTATATGCGGCTTCCAGTGGTCTGTCAAGGCTAAAACTAGGGGTTGCCTGCGGCGACTTTTGAGGCTACTCTTCGTTGGATAACCCCTTACGTAGCGCTGCTATGCGCGGGAACATCCGCCTTGATTAGCCTCAAAATTTGCTCCCACTCAACCCATAAATTAACACTTGACAGACCACTAGAACCGCTGCCCCTTTAATTCTGCCGCCCCTCATCCAAAAAGCTGCCGTGAATGATGCCGCCGCCCAGCACATCATCCCCTTCGTAAAACACAGCCGACTGCCCGGGGGCCACGCCCTTCACATTAGCGTAAAAGTCTACATGGATATTTTCGCCCATATTGCTTAACTGGCTTAAGGTGCCCTGATCGTTGTAGCGGATCATCGTAACCGCTTCTGTGCCATCGGGAATTTGGTCGTACTTCATCCGGTTGACCTTGCCGACCATCATGCCATTCCGGACAAGTTCCTCCTGCCGGCCCAGCACAACGGTATTGGTATCCGGGCGGATTTCCGTCACATACATCGGCTCGCCAAATGCCACGCCCAGCCCCTTGCGCTGACCAATGGTGTAAAAAGGATAGCCCTTATGGGTGCCGATCACGTCCCCTGCGGTATTGACAAACTGCCCGCCATCCACACGCGCTTCCAGCCCATCGACCCGGCGCTTGAGGAAGCCCCGGTAGTCGTTGTCGGGCACAAAACAGATTTCATAGCTTTCTGCCTTTTTAGACAAGGCTTCATAGCCCCAGTCAGCAGCCATTTGCCGGACTTCAGGCTTTGTATAGGGCCCCAGGGGGAAACGGCTGCGCGCCATGCATTCCTGGCTCAGCCCCCAGAGGACGTACGATTGATCTTTGTGCGCATCCACTGCCTTGCTTACGTAGTGCCGCCCGTTGAGCTCATTGAGTTGGGCGTAGTGCCCGGTAGCAATGAATTCGCAGTCCAGCGCATCCGCCCGCTTCAGCAGGGCACTCCATTTGATGTGGGTATTGCAAAGGACGCAGGGGTTCGGGGTACGCCCCGCCAGGTATTCATCCACAAAATTGTCGATGACATAATCACCGAACTCATCGCGTATATCGATAATAAAGTGATGGAAGCCCACTTTTACAGCCACCTCCCGGGCATCGTTGATGGAATCCAGGCTACAGCAGCCCGTCTCCTTGGAAGACCCACCGGAATTGGCATAATCCCAGGTTTTCATGGTGATCCCAACGACTTCATAGCCCATATCGTGCATCATCATAGCCGTGACCGTGCTGTCAATGCCCCCGCTCATGGCTACCAATACTCTTCCGTGCTTACTCATGAAAAAATTACAGTTTTGATTCTGGCCAACTGCCTTCAAAATCAACACACAAAGGTACAAATTTGGGCGCTGATTAGTTCAACCGGTGGAGTAGAATGTAGGCTAAGGTAGCTTTCCGCTTTTCAATCTCTTCACAAAGGACACCTTAACGGAACCAATCTCACGGTTAGCGGGTTTTACGTAAGAACCATTTTACCGACCATGGCAGAGCACAACGACATCAGCTGGGAGGAAATCAAGGCCCTGTTTGCAGAGACTAACCGCAAGTTTCAAGAAACAGACCGTTTATTGACTGAAAAGTTTCAAGAGACAGACCGGCAGTTTAAGGAGACAGACCGCAAGTTCCAAGACACGGATAGAAAGCTGGACAAGCGCTTCAACGAACTCTACGGGTTGTTTTCCTCGCAGTGGGGGCGCCTGGTGGAGAGCCTGGTGGAAGGTGACCTCGTGCCTATCTTACAAAGGCGCGGGATTAAAGTAGAGCAAACAGCCCGGCGGGTCAAAGGCAGTCACGAAGGGCTAAGCTATGAGTTTGACATCGTTGCCCGAAATGGCACAGAAGTGGTGGTTGTAGAGGTCAAAACCACCCTCAAGCCCAAACATATCCGTGAGTTTCTCGACAAGATGACCTCCTTCAAAACCTGGGTTGAGGAGTATGCCCCCAATACCATTTATGGTGCTGTAGCTTTCCTACAGGCAGATGCCGGGGCGGAGCAAATGGCAGAAAACAAAGGTCTCTTTGTCATCCGCGCCACGGGGGACTCAGCGGCTATTGTGAACAAGGCGGATTTTGTGCCCCGTACTTTTTGATCCGCTTTTCTAGTCTGATCAATGGCTCTACGACGCCTTTGATACTGCCATTCTGCTTATTTTACCGTCCCTTTTACCGGTTACTCCTTCACAAACTTCCGCACCACCTGATCCGACCCTGCCTGCAAGCGCACCACATACACCCCGCTCGGCCAGTCCGCCACATCGACTTGCCAGCTTTGGAGGGCAGGGCTTAGATCCAAAGCTTCGGTGTGAAGGGTTTGACCGGCTAGGTTTTCGATTTGGAGCTTGGCTTGGGTGGATTGGGCGTGCTGTAGTTGTAGGTTAAGAGTAGAATTGGATGGGTTTGGGAAAATAACCAAATCATTGAGCAGCGGAAATAAATCGCTATTTGAAACGACTAAATCTGGAGTAACCTGGATTGTCATATACCTGGTTAGAGACTCTGCCATTTCACCATTTAGCCACCCATTCATTTTCACAGCTAGGGCATAAAGCCCTTCCTCGATTGGCTTGTCCCAGTATATACAACAACGGATTTCATTTGTAGCTTCCGGAAAGCTGTAGCCTTCTTC
>JANSXW010000140.1 GCA_024742755.1 bacterium
ACATTCCAGAACATCGTGGTATTCCCCGCCCAGCCATGGCCAGTGCCGGAGGTGCCCCGGTTTTGCACGCGTATGGCACCGCCCCGGACATTATCAAACAGCAGCCCGGTAGCCCAGCGGTGGTGCGGCCCAATATCGCTAAAGGTCTCGGTGCTGTAGTTGTCCAGAAAGACATTTGGGCCGGTCACCCGGGAGCCCGTCACAAAATCATGCCGCCCCTGCATGGTGTAGTTGCGCTGGAAAAGGTTCCCCAGCCCATCGCTGATATTGAAAGCGTACCGCCGCCCGCCGCTGATTTTCGACCGGGGGTCTATGCAGGCACAATCCTGAATGGTATTGAAGTTGGACTCGCTGCTGATCGAGACGGTCCCATAGCCCAAAAACTGCCCGGTAACATTTTTGACCCAGGAGTCGGTCACCCGCTCCAGCTTTACCCCGATCCAGGCGTGGTCCTCATCGTAGGGGTTGTCGGGCGCGTAGTAAGACCGGATCCTCAGGTTTTCCACCCCACACTGCCTGATGCGCCCCGGCACGGAGGCTTTGTAGATTTCCCCACCCCCGTACTGTTCTTCGATCACATCAACGATGGGAATATTTATGGTAAGGGTATTTCCGGTAATCCCTGTGATGACCCGCTCGTGGAAAATCGAGTAGGAAGAGGCGGTCCAGCCAATTTCTTCCATGCCGATGTCTTCGATCCAAAGCGGGTTGGGCGTTCGCCTTAAGGCAATGGTGTCGCCCACGGCATAAGCCGAGGCATCCCCGACTTCAAAATGGTAAGCCCCCAGGGGGACATATGGAGTGGTGATCTCCTGACGGGTGGAACTAATCCGGTCAAAGCCGCTGCCCGTGCCCCGTATGGTGATGAAATCGTGCTGCATAGGCAAATTGGCATGCAAAACGGTGCCGTCCAGGCCTTGCCCCTCTCCCCGCAGCACCACGCCGCTTTGCTCGATAAACAACTGGCTGACCTCATAGCAGCCTGACAGCAGGAGGACTGTGCCCCGGAAACCATTACTGTCCGGCTCCATGGCCTCCACCTCATCAATGGCAGCCTGAATGGCAGGGGTGTCATCATCGCCGCCTGAGGGAGACAGCGTAATGACCACCGGGACTTCAGGCAGAGCCACCCCACCTCCCATATAGCCGGCATGAGAAAAGTCCGGGATAAAATTCACCGCATCGGTTTGCCCTTCCATTGCAAAGGGCGTGTAACTCAGGGCATCGCCGTCCAGCCAGACCAGACTGGAGGATTGAGCAGTGGCCGCAACCGGCAGGCTCAGGAGCCCCGCCAGCATTAGCAAAATGCAGGAACTGGAGGAAAAACAGAATAGCGCGGCTTGTAGCGAGCCAAGGTCCATACTTTTCATTGTGCCTATTTGTTTGTGTTGAAATACAGGGCTATAAATATAATCAAAATTCATGTAAACCTGTGCGGCCTGGCCAGCTTCTTTAAGGAATTAACACCCCATTTACCTGCAATCTGCTATTTTTGCGCAAAAAGCAATATGAAGAATATACTCCTTGCCGTTTGCCTGCTGCTGAGCACCGCCCTGACTGCCTTTGCACAGGCAGAGCTGCTTCAGTCCGGCCCCATGCTGGGCTATAATGAAATGAGAGAAGTCCTGCTTTGGGTGCAGACCACCGAAGCAGCCGAGGTCCAATTTGACTACTGGCCTGCGGAAGATGCCAAAGACCGGCACCATACCGCTACTTATCAAACCAACGCTGCCGAAGCCTTCACCGCCCGGCTCGTTGCTGATGAGGTAGAGCCGGGGGTAGACTACGCGTACGAGCTGAAAATTAATGGCAAGACGGTGCGCCGCCCTTACCCGCTCACCTTTTCTGCCCAACCGCTGTGGCAGTACCGCACCGATCCGCCTGCCTTTGATGTGGCCATAGGCAGCTGCTTTTATGTCAATGAACCCCGCTACGACCGGCCAGGCAATGGCTACGGAGGCGACTATCCCATTTTCGAGGCCATCCACGAGAAGCGCCCGGATGCTATGGTCTGGCTGGGCGACAACACCTATCTGCGGGAAGCAGACTGGTACACCATGACCGGTATTTTCCACCGGCATACCCACACGCGGAGCCTGCCCGAGCTGCAGCCTCTGCTGGCATCCACCCATCATTATGCCATTTGGGATGACCACGACTTTGGGCCCAATGACTCTGACCGGAGCTTCATCCACAAAGACAAAACGCTGGAGGCCTTCAAGCTCTTTTGGGGCAATCCTTCCTACGGGCTGCCGGACATGGATGGCGGCATCACTTCCTACTTTCAGTACCACGACATGGACTTCTTTCTGCTGGACGACCGCTACTTCCGAAGCCCGAATTACCGGAAGTCCGGCAAGGCTACCATCATGGGGGAAGAGCAACTGGAATGGCTGATTGACGCCCTGGCGAAAAGCCGTGCGCCCTTCAAGCTGGTTTGCATTGGCGGGCAGGTGCTGAATACCGCTGCCGTGCACGAGAATTACAGCCATCATCATGCTGAAGAACGCGCCTACCTGCTGCGCCGCATTGCAGAAGAAGGCATCCGCAACGTCGTCTTTTTGACCGGCGACCGCCATCATACCGAAATGAGCCAATACCACAACAGCGCTGGATACCGAGTGGCGGATATTACGGTATCTCCCCTGACCTCCGGCGCTGCCCGCAACGTAGAAGAGGAAAACAAGCTCCGCGTGGAAGGCACCCTGGTCACGGAGCGCAACTTCGGCATTCTGCGCTTCGAAGGCCCCCGCAAAGAACGTAAGCTAACGATCACCGTTTACAATACTGCTGGTGAGGAGCTGTGGTCGCAGGAGTTGGAGTCAGAATAGGGCTTTGAGGGGCTGTTGAGTCGTTGAAAGGTGCAAAAGTGCTGTTTAGGTTCAGCACTTTTGTGTATTTTTGCTGTATCAAAACAGCAAAATGGACAGACTTAGAGAAAAATCAGATCGATTACTGGGTAGTGTACAGCTGGATTTTCAGCGGGACTTGCTGCGCGAAATCAAATGGGATTGGCGTTTGATTTCACTGCTTGGTGCAAGAGGCGTGGGGAAGACCACCCTGCTTTTGCAGCGTATGAAAATGGCGCACGGTATGGACCGAACAGCCCTTTATGCTACCCTGGACGATATCTACTTCACAGACAACCGGTTGGCCGATCTGGCGGATACCTTTTTTAAAACAGGCGGCCGGGTATTGTACCTGGATGAGGTGCACAAGTACCCCTCCTGGGCCCGGGAGATTAAGAACCTGTACGACACTTATCCGGAGCTGCGCATTGTGTTTACCGGTTCTTCCATTGTGGAATTATTGAAACAAGAGGTCGACCTAAGCCGCCGTGCCCTGCTTTATGAGTTGCATGGCTTGTCCTTTCGCGAGTACTTGCAGCTAAAGGCAGGTGAAAAGTATGAGGTCATTGACCTGAAGGATTTGCTGCAGCATCACCGTGAACTGGCTGCTGAGATTGTGAAGCGCACGCCCCCCTTTGAGTATTTTGGGGGATATTTGGAGTATGGTTATTATCCATTCTTTCTGGAAGGGGAAGCTTTTTATAAGGAAAGGCTGGAGCAAGCCGTTCGGCTCGTCATTGAAAGTGACCTCGATTTCATACCCGGCTACGATCCCCGGAATGCCCGGAAAATTTATCAGTTGTTTTACATTTTGGCATCCAATGTGCCATTCAAGCCCAATGTCTCTAAGTTGAGCGATAAAATAGGCGTGCACCGCAATACCCTGGTGCAATACCTGCATCATTTGCAAAGGGCTCGTCTTATCAATACCCTTTATCCTGCCGGGCACAGCATCAGCACCCTTCAGAAGCCGGAAAAAATATTCCTGCAAAATACGAACATCGCCTACGCTATTGCACCGCAGGTAGATCAGGGTAGCTTGCGCGAAACTTTTCTCTTTACGCAGCTTCAGGGCAGGCATCATTTGTCTTTGCCTAAGCGCGGGGATTTCCTCATAGATGATACAGTGACTCTGGAAGTGGGCGGCGCTGGAAAAAAGAAGTCTCAAATCCGGGAGGTCCTAAATGCTTACCTGGCGCTCGATGGCATTGAAACCGGAGAAGATGTCCGCATTCCGCTTTGGCTGTTTGGGTTTTGCCGGTGACGGGCGCTTGGTCATGGGGCGACTTTTGCCCCGATAGCTACACGGGGGCGACCTGACAAGGGCATAAGAATACGGTGAGCAGCAAAATGAAGCGGGGAACCAAACGGTACAGGGCGCTGTTTTCATAGAGGTAAAAGACCAGCTTATGAGCATTGTGATTTCAGATGAATTACTTAGAGCCGCAGCATATACTGAACAAGACTTCCGTATTGAACTGGCTGTGCATTTGTACGACCTTGAAAGGCTAAGTATGGGACAAGCCCGAAATTTTGCCGGACTGGATCAAATAAGTTTTCAGCGCGAGCTGGCTAGACGAGGGGTTTATATCAAGTACGGTGAGGAACAATTGGAAGAGGACCTCAGGGCTATTGAGGAGATGAAACAGCTACGGTAAATCGAAAACTTCTACCAATCTCAAAAAATTATCGAAGGCCAGTAATACTTCCAGGCGCTCACGGTGTTCTTTACCCTGAACCCAAGCCCTTTGCTATGCGACTGAACTGGCTATCCATTTTCATGCTATTAGGAATGGCAGGCTGTAGCCCCACGCCCAATCAGCCTGATGCCACTGATGTTCCCAACCCCGCCACCCTCATCTACCAAGCCCGCACCGCTCACGGCAGCAGCGTAGTCGACAGCAGCACCATCGCATTTGATTTCCGGGGGCGGCACTACGTCAGTCAGCGCTCAGGCGGGCGCTTTCAGTACGAGCGGCAGTGGGCCGATACCACCGGCGCAACCTACCGGGATGTGCTCACCAACGATGGGCTCTACCGGGAAATCAATGGCGAACGGGTGCTGCTTTCTGCCAAAGACAGTGCTGCTTATGCGGGCTCGGTCAACTCCGTACTCTACTTCGCGTTGCTGCCTCATGCGCTGAACGACCCGGCCGTGCAAACCGAATACCTGGGCACGGCAACCCTCAAGAACGAGCCTTACCACAAAATCAGAGTCACTTTCCGGGCCGAAGGGGGAGGCGAAGACTATCAGGATGAGTACATCTATTGGTTGCACCGCGACCGGCATACAATGGACTACCTCGCGTACAACTATCAGGTGAATGGAGGGGGCGCCCGCTTCCGGGAAGCTTACCATATCCGCACTTTAGAGGGGCTGCGCGTTGCCGATTACCGTAACTATAAGCCGGTGCCCCACAGCATGGAAGTTGCTATGTTTGACTCCCTGTTTGAAGCCGGGCAAATGGAACAGGTTTCCCTGATCGAAACGGAAAACCTAACTTTGTCCCGATGAAAGTACTGATTGTCCGTTTTTCTTCCATTGGGGATATTGTGCTCACTACGCCGGTGATACGGGCGGTGAAGCAGCAGCTGAATGCCGAGGTGCATTACCTGACCAAGCGTTCCTTCCGGGGTATTTTGGCGCACAACCCCCACGTGGACAAGGTTTATGCCATCGACAAAAAGGTAAGCGAAGTCAAAGGGGAGCTGCAGGCCGAAAACTACGACTACGTCCTGGACCTTCACAACAACCTGCGCAGCCGTCAGGTCAAATGGGCACTCCGGGCCAAAGCTTACACTTTCGATAAAATCAATCTGGAAAAGTGGCTGATCGTCAACCTAAGGGTCGACCGCCTGCCGGACACGCACATCGTGCACCGTTATATGGCTGCAGCTACGCCTTTGGGGGCGGTCTACGATGGACAAGGGCTCGATTATTTCATACCAGAGGAAGACGAAGTGGCCATGGGCGCACTGCTTTCCACCAACGTCCTGGGGCCGGTAGCCGAAGCCCCGGCTTACACCGCCCTTGTTATTGGCGCTGCCCACAACACGAAGCGGCTGCCCACCCACCGCCTCATTGAGCTCTGTCAGATGCTCACCGGGCCGGTCGTTCTGCTCGGCGGGCCAGCTGAAGCCGAAGAGGGGCAGGCCATAGCGGATGCCGCTGGGGGGCACGTGCTCAACACTTGCGGCAAATTCAACCTCAACCAGTCCGCCTCGGTGGTGCGGCAGGCCAGCCGGGTCATTACGCATGATACCGGCCTCATGCACATCGCAGCGGCTTTCCGCAAGCCCATTGTTTCGATTTGGGGCAACACCATCCCCGAATTTGGGATGTACCCTTTTTTCCCGGAAGGGGAGGGGCACAACACCACCGTGCAGGTCGGGGGCCTAAAGTGCCGGCCCTGTTCCAAAATTGGCTATCAGCGCTGCCCCAAAGGGCACTTCCGCTGTATGGAAGACCTTCCGTTGCAGGCGGTACAGGCGGCTTTGGAAAAAACGGTATAATGTCTTGTATCCGGTTAAATCCATGAGGGAAGTAAGCGAAGTAACGCTCCTTAACACCTATCTTGCCGGGGATTTTATCAATTTGTTCCAGAAATCAATTATCTTTCGGTCTTTGAGTGCAAGTTTGTACTGCTCATCAGGCAGCGCAGGCTGGCACAGGGCCTCAAAATTGACCAAAACGGGCTCCGTTTTCCCAGATGCTGAAGGTACACCCGATGGTGCGACGTTCTAAAAACACTAATACTCTATGAAGCTAGTCAGAACTCTACACTTCTTTCTATTTTTTGCCGTTCTCGGAAGTTTGCAAGCACAAGACCTACACTATACCTTATTCAACATGTCGCCCCTGTCGCTCAACCCGGCGAATACCGGTGCCTTCCTGGGCACCGTGCGCGTAGGGGGCATTTACCGCGGGCAGTGGTGGGCCGTAGGCGACCGGGGCTACAACACGCCCGGTGGTTATGTGGATGCGCCCATCATCCGGGGTTTCCGTGATCAGGACTGGGTAGGCGTTGGTGCCTACATTTTGCAGGACCGTTCCGGTTCGATCCGTTTCACGACCCGCTCCAATGGCTTGTCTGGCGCCTACCACCTGGGGCTGGATAAGAAAGGGGAGTCTGTGCTGACGCTGGGCGTGCAGATTGGGAGCATTACGCGGAGCTTGCGGTCCAGTGATATTCTTCTGGGATCCAACTGGAACGCAAATGACGGCTTTATTGAAGATTTTAATTCTGGAGATGATGCCGCAATTGGCGGCGGTGGAAATACCGGTGGCGGTGGTGGCGGAGGAAATATGGACCTTAACGACAACGACATATCCAACTCTTACCTTGATATCCGTGCCGGCCTGCTGTTCAAGCAGAAAATTGATGATTTCGACAACTTCGAGGCAGGGGTAGCCTTTGGCCACCTCAATGTACCCAACTACACTTTCGGGGCTGCCGGCGGCGGTGGTACGGGGCCTATTCCAAACCCTACTCCAGGTGGCAACAATACTGAAAGCAGCGACCGCCAGCCGATGCTGATTACCACTCATGCCCGGTACGAATGGGCTTTGAACAACAAGTGGTCTGCAGCCCCCACGGTGATGTGGCAAACGATGCGCGGGCAGCACGAAATCAATCTGCAGGCCTGGGCTGGGTATGACCTCAAGCCGGAGGACCAGATCAAAGTGCACATGGGCTTAGGCTACCGGGTCGGTGATGCTGCAAAAATCCTAGCCGGGCTTGACTACAAAGACCTGCGGGTAGCTGCTGCATTTGACCTGAACGTCTCCCAGTACCGTACTGCGACAGACTTCCAGGGCGCTTTCGAAATCGCAGCTTTCTACATCTTCAAGATTTACAAAGAACCGGAAATCAAGCCGGCGATCCTTTGCCCGAAATTCTGATATCATTTAACGTTTTATTTAAAAAGCTGCAACCGGCTTTAGCGTTTACCAAACAAAAAGCAATTGGACAAACTATCCGGAAAGTCTATGAAAAACGCATACTTTATTCTCGGGCTGATTCTTTGCTCTGGCCTTCAAGTGCTGCAGGCCCAGCCCCTGACCAAATCATCTTTAGAACAAAACCTCATCGCTGCCCGCAAGTCCTGGGCTAACCTGGACTACGTGAATGCGCTGGAATACTACGAGGACGCCTACGAGGACAGCGATGAGCGCGCGCTGATTGATACCATTGCCATCCTGCAATTCAAAGTGCGCGATTACCGTTCGGCAGAGCGTTGGTTCAGCCGTTTGCTGCGCCGCGACGAGGAAGGGGCGTTCACCAAGTACCGGTACACCTACGGGCAGTTGCTGAAGATGAACGAAAAATATGCCGAAGCAATTGAGGAATTTCAGCTGTTTCTCGCTACCAATCCCGGGGATAGCCTGGAAACGCTGGCGAAGAACGAAATTTCCGGCGCTGAGCTGGCCCTGGAGCTTCCGCAGAACCTCAAGGGGGTAACGGTAGAGAATGCCGGCCGCGACCTTAATGATAAGGTGTCTGAATATACCCCAACCCTGAGCAGCGACGGCAAGGAAATTTACTTTGCCACTTTCGATGCAGATGATGTCATCTACGTGGACGAGGAAAACATGGAAGAGACCTATGCCACGATTTACCGCTCCACCCTTGATGACACCGACTGGTCGAAGCCTCAGGAACTGGGTGGCGAAATCAACCGCCCCGGTTTTCACAACAGCAACGTACGCCTGTCCCCGGATGGCAGCACCATGTACTTCACCCGTGCCAAGCTGCAGGGCAACACCGTTGCTGAGAGCAAAATTTACTTTAGCAAAGGCGGAGGCGATTCCTGGTCGGGCGCACTGGAACTGAAAGGCGTGAATGGCGACTACATTGCCAAGCATCCCACACCGGGAGAGCTGTATGGCAAGCGTGTCCTCTTCTTCGCTTCTGATATGGAAGGCGGCTACGGCGGCTTTGATCTGTACTACGCTACGCTCATTGGCGAAGGCGAGTACAGCGCCCCGGTCAACATGGGGGATGTCATCAATACCCCTGGCGATGAGGAAACACCTTATTACCGGGAAGGTACCCTCTACTTTGCCTCCACCGGCCATCCTGGCCTGGGCGGGTTCGATCATTTCTACTCCACATGGGATGGAGAGAAGTGGAGCCCGGTCCTGAATATGGGGCGTGGCTACAACACAAGCGTTGATGATTATGGCTTCACGCTGGATCAGGAGGGCTACTTCGGTGTGCTGACCTCCAACCGTGCCGGAGGTCGTTCTGCCTACGGCCGCACCTGCTGTGATGATATTTACACGGTCAATATCGCCCGCATTGTGGTCGACTTGATGGTTGGTACATTTACGGCAGATAAAAAACCGCTGACCGGTAGCACCGTTTACCTGGTCCCCACTACAAATGATAAAATGGGCACGCCCAATGCTCAAAATTCCGGCGATAAGAGCAACGTCGTTGGTTTTGATCTGGCTTTGGAGACCCCCTACATGCTGATCGGCACCCACCCGGATTACTATCCGGACACGGTGACCCTGAATACGGTTGGCGTTAAAGAATCTACCTCACTGGAGCACCGCTTCTACCTGGAGCCCAAGCCAGTACCTCCGCCGGAGCCTGAGTTTGATACGCTTGAGATAAATGAGCCGATTGTCCTGGAGAACATCCTCTATGACTTTGATAGCGACCGTATTCGGGAGGAGGCGGAAAGCGACCTGCGCGCCGTTCTCGAAATTCTGAATGACTACCCTGAAATGGTCATCGAGCTGAGTTCGCATACAGACAGTCAGGGTAGCGACGATTATAACAAAGACCTTTCACAGCGCCGTGCAGAATCTGCCCGCCGCTGGCTCGTCCGCGAAGGGATAGACCGCGACCGTATCGTGGCTAAAGGGTATGGCGAGAGCCAACCGCAAACTGTTAACGCGCGAGCTGCCGTCTTAGCTGATTTCCTGAATGAAGGAGATGTGCTGACTCCGGAGTTCATTGATGCTTTGGAAACCAAAGAGCAAAAGGAAAGAGCGTATGAGTTGAACCGCCGTACCGAGTTTAAAATCCTGGAAGGTCCGACCTTCATTACAATTAAGCGGATACAGAAGAAAGAAACTACGAAGGAAGCGCCAGACCGGGGCCGTCTGCCCGGCGGCAAGCCCGAAATGAAGTTTGTGAAGGAGTTTGTGGATTTCGGCCAGGTGCGCAAAGGCGAAAAAAAGGAGTACACCTTTGTATTCTACAACGCCGGTGATGCGCCTTTCACCATTGACCTGATTTCTGCCTGCGACTGTACCAAAGTAGTGAATGACCTGACTGGGGAGACGTTTGAGCCTGGTGAAAAGGGCCGGCTGGAGATCATCTTCGACAGCTCTGAAAAAGACGAATCTGAAGTCATAGATATTGATATCTTCCTGGCGGAGTCTGATGAAAATGGCGCTCCGCTCATGAAGACCGTTCAATATAAGTTCGAGCTGGTCAGGTAAAAGCATCGCAATAAGCTTTTGCTTCGGAAGTGGCAGGTACCCGATCGTGTGGTGCCTGCCACTTTTATTTTACCTTTGTGGGATGATGCAGGAAATAATGACGCAGGCGGGGGCCCTAAGCTGGGTCGACTGGGCAGCGACGATAACAGCCCTATTCTATATTGTGCTGGCCGCCCGGGAAAAAGTGTGGTGCTGGTTTTGGGGCATCATCAGCTGCAGTTTGTGGGCGTATGCATCCTATGCTTTCTATCAGCTATATTTGGACGCCGTTTTGCAGGTATTCTACGTTGTCATGGGGTTTGTCGGGATTTACAACTGGCGCTACGGAGGCGAGGGGAACACAGAAGCCCCCATTCGGCGCTTAGCCTGGCAGGAGCATCTGCCTTATCTGGCAGGAGGGACTTTGCTGTCTATCGCATTTGGTTATTTCTTTGATCAGTACACCCCTGCTGCTGCTACTTACTGGGACGCCTTTACCACCGTTTTTTCCATACTGGCTACGTTGCTGCTCGTTCAGCGTTACCTCGACAACTGGGCGTATTGGGTGGTGATCGACACCATATATATAGGATTGTACTTTAGCCGTGAAGCCTATCTGTTTAGTCTGCTGATGGTGGTTTACACGGTGATTGCTGCTGCAGCCTGGGTAAGCTGGCAAAAATCCTGGAAGAAACAGCTTCACCATGAACAAATCGAAAACTCGGTAAGTCTATAGGGCAAAAGATTTAGTGTTTTTCATCACACGGGAAGAGGTGTGGTCCTGACAGGCAGAAAAGCTGCCGCAAATCGCTTTGTAACCTGTTGATAATAAAGAGGATAGCTAATTTGTTTAGAACGAATCTAAATAATTACTTTAAATAAACTAAAGCAAATGCCAGCTTCTTCTTTATGGTAAAAGGTTCCTATATTTGCGGTGTTTTTGAAAAGCCTGTAAGTAATTTTAGGGTAGGAAAAACTACCTCATTAATGAATAAATAAGAATGAAACAAACAGTAAGCAAAGGCATTCTGCTCATTCTGGCGATGGGCGCCTACACAACAAGCTGGGCGCAGGCAGAGTCCGGAGGTAACGGATTTGGTTCCGTGCTGACCTATTCTCTGATCGCTATCGCTGTGCTGATTTTCTTCTTCCTCATCATTCAGGTGTCCAACAACTTGCTGGCTATTGAAGCCAAGCAGCTGGGCATAGACGAAGAGAGCGGTGAAGTTGGCGCTGGAAACGATGGTTTCCTCGGCCGCTTGTTTAAGCCTAAGAAGCCTGCCTTCCTGGACGAAGACACGCCGGTGACTTATCTGCGCCGTGGGCATGACATCGCGCTGGAAGGTGAAGCTGAGCTCAAGTTCGATGAATCTGTGCAGGCGATGACTTTCGCCGTGCAGCCTACCAACTTCCTGGGCATATCCCCAATTCCCAAAATGATGGTGGAAGAGGGTGCCGAAGTGAAGGCAGGTGACCACTTGTTCTTCGATAAGAACCGCCCCGAAATGAAGTGGGTAGCACCGGTCAGCGGTGAGGTGATCGGTATTGAGCGTGGTGCCAAGCGTGCGATTACTGCAGTGACCATTCTTGCAGATAAAGAACAGCAGTACCGCGCATTGCCTGCTTTCGACCTGGACAACAGCAACCGGGATCAGCTTGTGGCTTACCTGCTTGATGCTGGTGCCTGGACGCTCTTCCGTCAGCGCCCATTCAATGTGGTTGCTGACTACAACGAGGTGCCCCGGGATATTTACATCTCCACTTTCGATACTGCTCCCCTTGCACCGAATCTCGACTTTATCGTTGAGGGGCAGGAAGCTGCATTTCAGAAAGGCCTGGATGTACTGGCTAAACTGACAAGCGGAAGTGTTTACCTCGGGCTGAATGCCGGTGGGGAAACGGCTCCTGCCAAAGCTTTTACAAATGCCAAAGGCGTGAAGCAACGCTGGTTCCATGGCAAGCACCCTGCCGGCAATGTAGGCGTGCAAATCCACCACACCAAGCCGATCAGCCTTAGTGCCAAAGTTTGGACACTGGGCGTGCAGGAAGTGCTTACACTGGGCAAAATCTTCACAGAGCAACGTTACAATGCAGAGCGTATCGTTGCGCTGACGGGTGCGGAGTTGAAAAAGCCGCTTTACGTCAAGACCAAAGTGGGCGCAAAGATTGAAGACCTGCTGAAGGACAACCTGGCGAACGACCACGTACGTTTCATCTCCGGTGACGTGCTTTCTGGCAAGCGCAAGGAACTGAACGGCTTCCTCGATTTCTACGATGACCAAATCACGGTGGTGGAAGAGGGAGACGATTACGCCCTTTTCGGCTGGTTGCTGCCAAGTTTCAACACGCCAAGTATCTCCACTACTTTCCCATCTGCATTGGTGCCGGATATGAAGTTTAAGGCAGAAACCAACACCCACGGCGAACGCCGCGCATTTGTGGTGACCGGTAATTACGAAAGTGTACTGCCGATGGACCTTTACCCTCAGGAACTCATGAAGTCGATCCTCATCGGTGACTTTGAGAAGATGGAGGGCCTGGGGCTGCCTGAACTCGTGGAAGAGGATGTAGCGCTTTGCGAATTCGTTTGTGTCTCCAAACAGCCGGTGCAGCAGATTCTGCGTCAGGGGCTGGACACCATGCGCGAACAAGCCTAAGCATTAGTTAACTTGAATTGAAAATCTCACGATAATAGAGATATGAAAAACGCATTATTAAAAGTACTCAAGAACATCGAGCCGGATAAGGAGAAATCTCCGTTTTTGCACACGGCTTTTGACGCCTTCTTTACTTTTGCCTTTACGCCAAACTTAACGACCAAAGACGGAGTGCATATCCGCGATGGTATGGATTTGAAACGGCAGATGGTACACGTTGTACTTGCTTTGCAGGTCCTCTACCTGTTTGGGACTTACAATATCGGGCATCAGCACTTCGTGGCATTGGGTGAGTATACCGGCTTCCTGCAGGGTGTTCATCTCAAGCTGATTTACGGTTTGATCAAGATTATCCCGATTTTCGTCGTCACGCATGTAGTGGGCCTTGGCATTGAATTTTACTATGCTTACAAAAAGGGTCACGGAGTGGAAGAAGGCTTCCTGGTATCGGGCGCACTGATCCCACTCATTATGCCACCTGACATTCCACTTTGGATTCTGGCGGTATCCGTGGCTTTTGCCGTATGGATTGGCAAGGAGGCCTTTGGTGGTACCGGTATGAATATCCTCAACATCGCCCTGCTGGCGCGTGTGTTTGTCTTCTTTGCTTACCCAACCTATATCTCAGGTGACGAGGTGTGGATTGCAGGTATCGAGAAGGCAGCCGAAGGCGGTTACTTCGGTCAGGCCTATGGTGCGGTGTATGGCTTCTTTGACAATATCTTCGCCGGCCTTGGGCTTGCCACTTTCGGTGCCGGGGGCTCGGCTGTGGTTGATGGCTACACCGGTGCAACGCCGCTGGCTATAGCGTCCAAAGAAGGCTGGGATGCAGTAACGCAGACCTATACTACCGGTCAGATGCTTTGGGGTACGATCCCGGGCTCTATCGGCGAAAGTTCTAAGCCACTCATTATCGTGGGTGCGCTGTTCCTGATCATCACCAAAATTGCAGACTGGAAGATCATGGTTTCTATGGTCTTTGGTGCAGCGGTCATGGCATTGTTGCTCAACGCATGGGGTGCAACCGAATTTATGGAAGTTCCCTGGTACTATCAGTTTTACATGGGCAGCTTCCTGTTCGCTATGGCATTTATGGCAACCGACCCGGTTACCGCTTCGTCTACGGCGACAGGCAAGTGGATTTACGGTTTCCTCATTGGTTTTGTTGGTATGATCGTGCGGGTGCTCAACCCGGCTTATCCGGAAGGGTGGATGCTGGCGATTCTGTTCATGAACGTTTTCGCACCACTGATCGACCACTACGTACTGCAGGCCAATATCAACCGCCGTGCAAAACGGATCAAAGCGACAATGAAGTCAGAAACACCAGATGCGCCGGCACCTGCAACAGCGCCGGCACAAGCTTAATGTTTCTCTAAACCAAAAGAATACGTACTCATGGAGTCAACAAAATATGTAGTCATATTCATCCTCATTCTTACCGCAGCTGTAGCGATCAGCCTTACCGGTCTCCGGGAGGCCACCAAAGAGCAGTCTGCCACGAATGAAGATATTTTCAATAAGCGTGCTATCCTGACCGCCGTGCAGGACTACCTTCCTAACGGGCAAAAGGTAGCAGACCTTACGGATGAGCAGGTACTCGAGCTCTTTGCTCAGATGAAGCAGCCGGTGGTAGATATGGAAGGCAACATCATTGAGGGTGTGAAAGCCGAAAGTATCGATATGGCTAAGGAACGCAAGAAGCCGGAAGCTGAACGCCGCCTGCCTGTTTACGTTTACGAGCAGGATGGGCAGCAGTTTTACATCCTTTCTGTTCGCGGCAACGGTCTTTGGGACGAAATCTGGGGCAGTGTTGCCCTGAAGAGTGACCTCAACACCATCGCAGGAGCTACTTTCGACCACAAAGGTGAAACACCTGGCCTTGGTGCAGAAATTAAGGACAACCCTTCGTTTGCTGCGCAGTTTGAGGGCAAGGAAATTTACGAATCAGACGGAGACTATGTGTCCATCAAGGTGCGCAAAGGCGGCGCCCGTGACCCTAAGCACGAAGTGGATGGAATCTCCGGTGCTACCGTTACGGCTGATGGCGTGAGCGAAATGCTCTACCGCGGCCTGAAGTACTATCAGCCTTACATTGATAAGGTGAAGCAACAGAGCTTCCTGCTCAATTAAAAAAATCTAAACCGGTGGGCTGCGGCTCGCCGCCTCACATAAAAACAAGAAAACAATGGCTGAGACTGCTGTAAAAGAGAAAGAGTCGGTATTTCAGTTTGGCAAAAAAGAGCGCAAGCTGCTCACCGACCCCCTCAACGACAACAACCCAATCACCGTGCAGGTACTGGGCATTTGTTCTGCCCTGGCGGTAACCTCCCTGGTTTACCCTTCACTGGTGATGGCCATTGCGGTAATTTTCGTTACTGCTTTTTCCAGTTTGTTCACGTCCCTGCTGCGGAATTACATTCCCAAGTCGGTACGTATGATTGTTCAGCTGGTCATTATCGCCTCCCTGGTAACGGTGGTGGAGCTGACACTGAAGTACCTCAACTACCCGGTATACAAGCAGCTGTCCGTTTACATTGGCCTGATCATCACGAACTGTATCGTAATGGGCCGCCTGGAAGCCTTCTCAATGGCGAACAAGCCCTGGCGCTCGTTCCTCGATGGTGTGGGCAACGGTCTGGGCTATGGCGTGATTCTGGTGGCTGTGGGCGTTGTACGGGAGCTGTTTGGCAAAGGCAGCCTGTTTGCGGGCAGCCCGATTGAACTGAAAATCATTGGCCCAACTGCTGACTATCTGGTGAATACAACAGACAGCATGCTGTTCGGCTGGTATGCCAACAACAACCTGATGGTACTGCCGGCATCAGCCATGTTTATCATCGGTATTATGATCTGGATTCAGCGCAGCTACAACACCAAGCTCGTTGACGTATCCTAATTCACCAAACGCAAACCATTAACAAAGAAGAACAATGGAATTTCTAAATACTTTTCTCAAAGCGGCTTTCATCGAGAACCTCGTCCTGGCTTACTTCCTGGGCATGTGTTCTTACCTGGCTGTTTCAAAAAGTGTGCAAACGGCGTTTGGTCTGGGACTGGCCGTCATTTTCGTACTCGGCATCACCATGCCTATCAACTGGCTGATCAGCGAGTACCTGCTGAGCGAGTCCGGTTTGCTGGGCGTTGACCTCACGTTCCTGCGCTTTATCCTTTTCATTGCGGTCATTGCCTCAATGGTGCAGCTGGTGGAAATGGTGGTGGAAAAGTACTCCCCATCACTTTACAGCGCCCTGGGGATTTTCCTGCCGCTGATTACGGTAAACTGTGCCATCCTTGGTGGTTCACTCTTTATGGTATCCCGGGAGTACAATCTGTCCAATGCAGTAGCGTTCGGACTGGGCGGTGGCTTCGGCTGGTTCCTGGCGATCATCGCGATTGCTGCCATCCGTGAGAAAATCCGTTACTCCAATGTGCCGCCTGCACTGCGTGGCCTGGGTATGGCTTTCATCCTCACCGGACTAATGGGCATCGCCTTTATGAGCCTTATGGGTATTGACCCGGCGGCTTTCACCACTAATGGCTAAGCCATTGGCTGGACTGACGGTACGATGACAACAACTTTAAAAAGCTGTAGTTATCTTTAGGACTGTCAGAAGTTCAATTTAACAGATACAAAACTTAAGATAGAATGACCACGATCGTATTTGCTGTAGTTGTGTTCAGCCTTGTGATTCTGGCACTGTCTTTCATGCTGATCGCTGCGCGTAAGCGTCTTGTCCCTCAGGGCGACGTCAAGATCATCGTGAATGGCGATGAGGAGAATCCAATGCTGGTAAAGCCGGGATCATCCCTGTTGGGCGCCCTGTCTGATAAAAGCATATTCCTGCCTTCCGCTTGCGGTGGAGGTGGCACCTGTGCCATGTGTGAATGCCACATAGATGAAGGTGGGGGAGATGTCCTGCCGACCGAACTTAACCACCTTACACGCCGGGAAGTAGCTGAGAATAAGCGCCTTGCCTGTCAGGTGAAGGTCCGTCAGGATATGCGGATCCGCATTCCCGAAGAAATCTTTGGCATCAAAAAGTGGGAGTGTGAAGTGGTCTCTAACTATAACGTTGCTTCCTTTATTAAGGAGTTCGTTGTACGTCTTCCTGAAGGAGAAACCCTTGATTTCGAATCGGGTGGATACATTCAGATTGATGTACCCAAAGTAGAGGTTAATTTCAAGGATTTTGACATCACCGCTCACCCGCGGATGACTGATAAAGCTCCTGATGAGTATCAGGAAGAGTGGGACAACTTCAAGATGTGGGACCTCAAAATGAAGAATGATGAGGAACAGTTCCGC
>JANSXW010000393.1 GCA_024742755.1 bacterium
CACAGGTGTACTCAGCATATTGAGTGGAGATATTGGGGTATTCACGGATAGCACAGATAATTGCTATCACGTACTGACGGCCCGCAGCCCCGATGAGCATACGGTCTTAGACCGTTTCCATATCAGGCATGGCAATAGCAATGGCAATACCTTTGATACCCGCTATGGGGGAGGGCTGTTTATTACAACCGAGGAGGGGGACACTTCGGCATCTAAAATGATTATCCGTAACTGTACCTTTGAAGGCAACAGCGGTTCCTACGGGGCTGCAATCGGCGTAAATAGCCCGGATAATCTGGGCATTACGCCAAGGCTTGAAAATTGCCATTTTATTTCCAATCGTGCTACTGTCAGCGGAGGTGCCTTTCATAGAAGTGAGGATAATGGCAGCACTTCTGATACGCTGATCTTCAAACAATGTACTTTTATGAATAATTATGCCCTCTATGGAGGAGGCATAAATGTGGTAGCTCTGGCTCAGCCTTTACTATTGCAGGGATGTGAGTTTGAAGAAAATCAGACAGTGGTGTCTGGAGGCGGAGCAAACTTTTTATCGGCATCAGGAGGCTCTGAAGTCGTTATTGCTGATACTAAGTTCCGGAATAATTACTCCGCATCAAGTGGAGGGGTCTTTCTTGATGTCGATTTGTTTTCTTCAGGAGGGGCTTCCGGGTTTAAAATCTACCGAAGTATTTTCGATGGCAATGAATCCGACAATGCCTGGGGCGGGGGCGTTTCCCTTTCTATTGCGGGCCCCAATGGGTCGGAATATTTCCTGGATGTAGATTCTGTTTCCTTTATCAATAATAAATCTACTACCCGTGGAGCGGGATTTCAGACGACCTTCTTGGGTGGGGAGATCACGTCTCACCAAACCATTTCGAACACCCAATTCATTAATAATGACGGAGGGCCAATAATTGGAGGGGGCTTTGTCGTACAGGGAGATTTAGGAAGCCCTACCAAATGCTATAATCTATTCTATAATTGTCTCTTTGCCAATAATACTGGCGCATTAAGCTTTACAAGTGGGCATGGTCTGGTGGAGTCTACGATCCTGAATTGCTCCTTTATTGAAAATGGGAGTTATACCATTTCAAAGAACCGCTCCCCCGATTTTGACTACGAAACTTTCTACAATGACATGTACATCTACAACTGCGTTTTTCAACAAGCTGGGGCAGAGACTATGCGCAACCACCTGTTGAATGGGATCATTCAGGGGGTAGAA
>JANSXW010000251.1 GCA_024742755.1 bacterium
CATCATCATCATTATCACCATTAGTATCATCATCAACATCGTCATCACCACCATCATCATCAACATTCTCACCAGCATCATCGTGATCATCACCATGATCATCCATCATCATCTTCATCATCATCATGATCAGCATCATCAGCATCATCATCATCGTCCTCATCATCATCACCGTCATCATCATCATCATTATCCATCATCATCATTATCCATCATCATCATCATCCTCAGCATCATCATCATCATCATCCTCATCAGCATCATCATCACCATCATCATCGTCGTCATCATCCTCATCATCATCAGCATCATCATCAGCATCATCACCATCGTCATCATCATCATCATCCTCATCATCCATCAGCATCATCATCATCATCAGCATCGCCATCATCATCATCGTCATCATCGTCATCATCATCATCATCATCTTCATCCATCATCATCATCATCATCATCATCATCAGCACCACCTCTAAGCCTAACCTCTAATCCTAACCTCTAACCCTAACCTCTAACCCTAACCTCTAACTCTAACCTCTAACCCTAACCTCTAACCCTAACCTCTAACCCTAACCTCTAACCCTAACCTCTAACCCTAACCTCTAACCCCAACCTCTAACCCTAACCTCTAACCCTAACCTCTAACCCTCCCTTTAAGCCTAACCTCTAACCCTAACCTCTAACCCTAACCTCTAACTTTAACCTCTAACCGTGAGGATGGATGATGATGATGATGAAAGACTAGGAAGATGACGGAAGACTACGGGAAGATGACGGGAAGCTGACAGAAGACTACGGGAAGATGACGGAAGACTGCGGGAGACGACGGAAGACAAGGAGAGGATAACGGAAGACTAGAAGAGTGCGGGACTGCACGAAGATGACGGAAGACTACGGGAAGACGACGGAAGCTGACGGAAGACTACGGGAAGATGACGGAAGACTACGGGAAGATGACGGGAAGATGACGGAAGACTACCGGAAGATGACCCTACTCTAACCCTAACCTCTAACCCTAACCTCTAACCCTAGCCTCTAACCCTAACCTCTAACCCTAACCTCTAACCCTAACCTTTAACCCTAACCTCTAACCTTAACCTCTAACCCTAACCTCTGACCTTAACCTCTAACCCTAACCTCTAACCCTAACCTCTAACCCTAACCTCTAACTTTCACCTCTAAGCGTGAGGATGGATGATGATGATGAAAGACTAGGAAGATGACGGAAGACTACGAAAAAGATGACGGGAAGTTGACAGAAGACTACGGGAAGATGACGGAAGAGTACGGGAAGCTGACGGGAAGATGACGGAAGACTACGGGACTGCGGGAAGATGCCGGAAGACTACGGACGGGAAGCTGACGGAAGACTGCGGGAACTACGGGAAGATGACGGAAGACTACCGGAAGATGACGGAAGACTACGTGAAGATGACGGGAAGCTGACAGAAGACTGCGGGAAGATGACGGAAGACTACGGGACTGCGGGAAGATGACGGAAGACTGCGGGAAGATGACGGAAGACTACGGGAGATGAAGGGAAGATGACGGAAGACTGCGAGAACATGACGGAAGACTGAGGGAAGACTGAGGGAAGAGGACGGAAGACTATGGGAAGATCACTCAAGACTAAGTGAAGATGACCGAAGACTACGGGAAGATGACGTAAGACTACGGGAATATGACGGAAGACTATGGGAAGATGACTCAAGACTACGGGAAGATGACGGAAGACTACGGGAAGATGACGGAAGACTACGGGAAGATGACCCGGCGCGTCGGCGCCGGGCCGGCGCCGGGCCGGCGCTTGCCCTCAACAGCATCCTCTGCATTACCAGCATCATCTCTGGAACTTACATCATTCCGCAACATCCCCTGCCTTGCCACGAGTCCCACTGCAACATCCGTCAAAATCGCCCGACAGCAGTCGGCACCCCCTGCCAATTTGCCAACATTCCGCCAACACCCTCTGCATGTCTGCATGCCCAGCATTCCGGCATTTGCACACAAACCGGAACCCGGTCGACGAGCCTCAGGCCCCAAAAAGACCCAGCGTGCGAGGCGTGCCAGCGGGGCCGGCATGTACTCTAAACTTGTGGTTGAAGTCATGACTGCTTGGACCGGACCTGAATTGAATGCTTGATTGGACAAGTACGTTGAACGCGAACAAGCCAAGCATCCACCGTGGGCCGTGGGGTGACCACTTTCCATCGCGCGTCAACCAATTAGCAACCCGTTACTTTAGCACATTGGTTGCTCGCTTGCTGTGTCGCTTTGCTCCAGGGCCGAGGCGCAGGCTGGGATACGGATAAGGAACTGTCTTAGCAGTGGCGCTTCGATGACTTCGGTGCAATTGAGTGCGGTGACGATGGGGTTTGACCCCCCTGTGAAATGTAACAGTGCAAAATTAAATGGCATCGAAATGATTACATGAAATCATGAAGGATGGTCAGGTCAGTCAGTCAACAAGTTACTCTAAGGTTAAATGAATGTGCGGTTGGCCCGTTTGGCCGCTTGGCCGTAGGATTTGCATGTTTCCCTTCCCTCCCCGAGACAAGCAACTCACGCTTGCGCCACAACGCCACACGTAGATAATGTTGATAGGGAGCTGACTGCCCCTACCCCCTATGCCTATGCAGCACACAATTCATGCCCTGTGCCCAGAAATCGATTTCAAACAAGCGTCGTCAACTTATTGGCCAACCAAGTTGTCAACCAAGGCTCGGCTTTCGAGTGGTGCGGCCCGCAGTTGTCGATGACGAGTGATCCACGTACGTGTCATCCAGGACCTTCCGCGCGGCCGGCACGGCCACCATCTGGACTGTGATCGTCCGCCCGCCGACCAATTCCTGTGCAAATGAGTCGAGCAAAGCGAAGACCCAGACCCAGGCCAAAGCTCGAAGTTTCAAACTTAAAAGGAGTCGGCTCGGGAGTCGGGAGGCATGGCATTGCTCGGAAGCTGGGCTGGGTTGAGGAACATAGCATTGAACGCAGGCCCATTGAGTTGGGTGGCTGGGGGGCACTTGGGAACCTTGGGGTCTGGGGCCGGCCGAAGCCCCAAAAACGAGGAACCACAGGTACCGGAAACTGCGCTCCACTGGCACTTCTTGCGCCTGCTGATTGTGCTTCCGCACAGCATGGTCTCTCACATCTTGGTGCCACTTTTTGCCTTGGCTCTTCAGACGGCACCGATCAAGCTCGATCATCATCCGAACAACTTTGAGACTTGGCACTTGGCGCGCTGTAAACTCCCTGGATCCATCAAGGACGCTCTGGACCCAACTCCCAACTCCCAACGTTGGCCCTCACTCAGCCCAAAAGGCATACCGCACTAACTTCACTAACCGAATAATCTCAACAAACCGTCGCTATATGTTCCAGACAGTATAAGCCACTAGTTCAAGTTTATACTCAGTTCTGGGTGACTGGGTGGAAGTTGATAACATTGCATCCGAATCCGAATCGTCCGAATTCCGAACAACAGCCACATCGATCTGGGATCGGTAATATTGCAGCCAAAATTCTGGCCTCCATGGCAGTGAGGCGTCTCGGCGGCTTGAGGGTCTGTGTGTAGTGCTCCACGTAATCGTTGTAGTCCATGAACAACGATTCGCCACGGTTCACCTCCCTGCGTCCCTTCTGGATCGTCCTGGGCGGTTGGCCGGTTGCAGAGCAAACAACAAAAATGTGTTTGCTCAAGTCAACCAAATGACGACACGGAAACTCAATTGTGACAGCGTTGGCGTCGTTGGCGTCGTTGGTGTTTTTGTTGTTGTCGTTTCTTGCAGTATTGAAGTCGTGGCTGCTTTTGTTTCTGCGCCGCGCCCCGCTGCATCAATTGTGCCAAAAGGCTCGATCTCCGTGCTCCAATCAAACACGCTGTTCGCAGCTTTCCTTCCGCGGCCCCTCGAAGTAGACTCATGATGTCTCAAGCAAAGCCGGCCGTAGGCAACCTTAAATCAAAAACTCGCACGATGCAAGCTTCAGTCACTTCAGTCTCACGTGTGTATGAATATGAGTCAGTATGAGCATGAGCTTCAAGTTTCAGACTCAATCCAACGTGGCAACGTCCGGCAGGAACTCAACAAGAAACAATTTGCATTATACAATTTACAATGATTCATGTCAGTTGCAATGAACAAATCATGCTTCCACCAAATTCCACCAAGCAAGTAAAAATGAAGGCAACCACACACGCGCCACGTCTCTTGGACTGCCTGGACCCGTGCTAGATGCCAAGCCACAGCATCTTCGTTCTTCAATTGCCTGCGCAAATGTTGAGTCTGAAGCTAAATATTAAACATCGTACGTCTTTTTTTGCCAATGTTCAAATCCGAATCCCGCCCATGCCAGAGCCAAACACAAGTCCATGGTCATGGTCGTGCTTCTTCCTTAGCCAATGTTCAAATCCGAATTGCCAGAGCCAAACACAGGTCCATGCTCGTGCATCATGCGCCCATCTGTCGTCCACACAATGCCCCACTTACCCGTACCCGCCGCCCAATTGCCTCAACTGCGCTTTTGTTGGAGAATCTGCTGCAAGGAGCATTGCTCTCTCGCTGTTGCGGCAGCCCACGTGCCGCGAAGCCAAGTGGCTGTCTTTGCAGCGTTTGACCTCGCTGATTGGAAGCTCCTGCCATGTGCTTGAGGCTTGACAGGTTTGCATCGGTTATCTGGACTTTTGCAATCACGTCCACGGCCACGGCTCAAGACCCACAGCCATCTGAGTCATTTGAGATCATCTGAGGCTGAGTCTGAATTTCGTTGATTGTGAAGTTCGTGAATAAAACAAGAGGGATTTTAGCTGGGCGTCTGGGCGTAACGGACTATTAGTTGGGGTGGTGGAGGTTGAAGGGGGTGGCAATGGCAACACGACGGATTTCCTCCTGACAGATGTCACAGAACTCGCCACTGCCGTCGACAATCCCTACACCCAGGCTGCCGATGCCATCAGCAGGCAGCTGTATGTTTCTTGCTAGCTTTGCCGCGCCATGAACTTAGATTGAGTTGGTTAGAGGCGCTGTCGGCGCTGTGTGCCATTTTGATATGGCCCTGGCCGGGCTTGGCTGGAACACGTGCAATATGTGAGGTTGCAAATAATCAGTCTGGGCCTGCGCATGGTGTTGGTGGCTCTGGCTGCCGGCTCGGCTGGCCAATTCGGGGCCAATTCGGGGTTCGACCTGTGCTTTGCGCGGGCGTGGGGCAAAACCAATGTGAAAGCAAGTCATTGCCAATCCTCACAAAGACACATCGCAGGTCCAGGTTGCATGAAGTAGACTGGGCAGGCAAGGCTAGGTATGAGACATGGGTTCAGAGTCAGAATGAAGTTAACAAAGTTTGTTAGTCTTGCTTATC
>JANSXW010000180.1 GCA_024742755.1 bacterium
ACGGTTGAAGCGTTCTGCGGCATTGATAGCCTCTTCTTCACCGATCAGCTTGCCCCGGCTAGCGAAGATTGCCTGCCTAATGTCATTAACCGCAGTTTTGTGGTCACTGATGTCCGGGGCAACAGCTTCTCCTGTGCACAGCAAATTGAGGTACAGGTGCCGGCACTGGAGGATGTGAAAATGCCTAAGCTTGCCGCTATGTTCGACTGCGAAGCGGAGTTCACCGGCGATGCCAATGGCAACCCACACCCAAGTGTCACCGGTTATCCTTACGTTCAGTCTGCCTTTAATGTGCACCTGCTTGATGAGCCGTTCTGCAACATCTCTGCAGACTACGAAGACAGCGACCGCGAAGACATCTGCGCGGGTACCTACAGCTTCGAGCGGACCTGGACAATCACGGATCTTTGCACACCGGATTCTGTACGGACCTTCGTACAAACGATCAAGGTGGGCGACCTGACCGGTCCGGTGGTAAGCTGCCCAATCAGCGACCACTACTGCCCGGTAGTCGAAGAGGACATCATGCTGTTCTCTACGGATCCGTTCGATTGCACTGCAACGATTGAGGTGCCAATGCCAGAGGTGACCGATGCCTGCTCTGATGAGTGGACCGTCCTCACCGAGGTGGTCAGTGTGGATATGAGCAATGATACGGTCATATACACCATCATTGATACGCTTCTGGAAGACGACCTGCGCCTGATCACCGGGCTGGAAATTGGTGAGTACAAGTTCCGCTACACCGTGACAGACGACTGTGGCAACAGCACACAGCAACTCTGCCACTTCCGCGTAGCCGACCTGTCTGAGCCGGTAGCCATCTGTACCGGTGCACTCAATGTGTCCGTAGGCGGCTTTGGCCTTGCAAGATTATTCACGCACCACATCGATGCGGGCAGCTATGACAACTGCGGTATCGACAGCATGATGGTCCGCCGCGTTTACGAGCGCGATCCGGAAGATTGCAGTGACCTGAGCACACCGTACTACTCCGCATGGGGCAACTACGTTGAGTTCAACTGCTGTGATGCCGGTACCTATGTGACGGTCGAGCTCCGCGTGGTGGATGCCGCTGGCAACGAGAACATCTGCTGGCTGGATGTACTGGTGGAAGACAAGACCGCGCCACAGTGCATTGGACTGGAAGATGTGACGGTAGGCTGTGGTGACTTGCCGGAAGGCTTCGATCCATTCAGCCTGAACCAACTGGACAGCCTCTTCGGCGAGGTGCATGTGGTAGACAACTGCTCAGCAGACGCTATCGTACTTGACCCGATCGTCGACATCAGCACTTGCGGCAGCGGTACCATCACCCGCCGCTTCCTGGCAATTGACCTGGTCGGCAACGTATCTATGGATACCCTCACACAAGTGATCACTATTGGTGGAACCGGAGGCTTCAATGTTCGCTTCCCTGCTGACATACAGGTATCTGCCGATGTTTACGCAACAGATACGCTGGAAGGGGTGGAAATCACCAACCTCGGTTGCGACTCCCTCTCCATCAGCTATACTGACTCGCTGGTGGCAGCCGTAGATGGCGAATGTTCCCGCATTCTGCGTACCTGGGAGGTAACCAACTGGTGTGACTACGACGCAATAGACACCGCAGTGGTGATCCGCCGCGATGAAGATTGCGATGGCCTGATGGGCGAAGAGGATGTATGGCTCCTCGGCCGTCCGGACTCGATCTACGTCGATGCCGACAGTGCAGTACTGAACACCTTCCCAATGGCTGGTGTGAAAGATACCCTCTGTGACGGCACAACCAATCCGGAAGGCTACTGGCGCACAGTCGGTAACACAGGCCGCTGGGTTTACACGCAGGTGATCCGCATCGAAGACAATGGATTTGATGCTTACGCTATCTACCTGCCAGCGGACAGCACGGTCTTCTGTGACGATCTGTCTGCGGATTCTGTCCGGGTATACGGTTCAGTATGCGATTCCATTACCATCAGCCACACAGATACGCTGATTGCGGGTGAAGGCGAAGCTTGCTACCGCATCCTGCGCACCTGGGAGGTGACCAACTGGGATGAGTATGACGGGCTGTCTGATGCCATCAGCATCCGCCGCGATGAAGATTGTGACGGACAGCTGGGCGAAGATGCCACATGGGTACTCCGTCAGCTTGACACAACGTACGTTGATGCCGACAGCTTATTCCTGAACAACTTCCCGATAGCGGGCGTTAAGGATACGATTTGCGACAACACCACGAATCCGGAAGGCTACTGGCGCACAAGCGCGTCTACCGGCCGCTGGACTTACACCCAGATACTGCACGTGATTGATGAGGATGCACCATTGGTAGTCTTCGAACAGCCAGATCCATTCTGCAGCTTCGAAGGAGACACCTGCGATGCTAACGTGATCTATCCATTCGCATTGGACGGCAAATGCCTGCCAGATACCTTGCTGCCAGACTCCATGGTGGAGATGACCTTCCGGGTATTCCTGGACGCAGGAGCTGACGGTATGCTCGATATGGATGTAACGGACTCTGTGGAAATCTCAGGCAGCTATCCGGATTACGTAATCAACGGTAAGTTCCCAATGGGCGAACATATCCTGGAGCTGAACGTAGTGGATGCCTGCGGCAACTTCACAGCAGCGAACCTGCCATTCGAGGTAGTGGACTGCTTCGTGCGCGCACCGCAGTGTTACGATGACTTGTCTGTAGAACTGCAGCCGCTTGCCGAACCTATAGATATAGACGGCGATGGAACGATAGATCAGGCATTTGCTGACATCACGCTGGAGTACCTGCTTGAAGCTATGCCAACAGATGATTGCCACGGTCCTGTCGGTTACTCCATGAACTTCATGGGCGAAGCCTTCAGTATGGAGCAGAACAAGCTTACGTTGACTTGCTCAGACAACGATACCTACGAGGTGGAAGTATGGGCATTCGACGAAGCCAACAACCCATACGCACTGCAGCCCGATGGTTCTGTAGGCGGCCGCAACTCAGAGCGTTGCGTGACCCTCATTACCGTTACGAATGCTGATGCTTGTCTGGCAGGCCTGGCCGGGGCAGATAAGGATGAAGAAAAAGGCGTGGCGGCGGAGAAAGCCGTTGCACCAGAACTGTACCAAAACGTACCTAACCCGTTTGTTGACGTGACGATGATTGACTTCTACCTGCCTCAGGCAGATGAGGTACAGTTTGAAGTACGCAATGCCGCTGGCCAGGTGATGAAAGTGGTACAGGGATGGTACGATGCCGGTACGCATCAGGTACGCCTCGACCGCAGTGATCTGGTAGCAACCGGAATTTACTACTACACCTTGCGCACGGGCAAGGGGGTACTGACGAAGCAGCTTATTATTGCTGAATAGTCAATAAAGCGATTACATTCCCCGTTTTAGATCTGAGGATTTGGTCCGATTGGGCCATTTCCTCGGGCTTCGGGGCAAAAAAAGCAGTACCTGAAATGATCAGGCACTGCTCGTAAGAATTTTGTGCATATTTGTTTTTGTTGATGGGGTAGAGCTTACTGTTCTACCCCCTTTTTTATTTTAATGCGGCTTCCTTTACCGCATCGGCTACTTTCCACGCCACCTGTTCCTGCAGTGAAGCCGGAATGATGGACTCCCTGGTAGGGTTAGGGATGAAGTCCGCAATAGCATACGCGGCTGCCAGCTTCATCGCCGGGGTGATCCGTTTGGCTTGTGCATCAAGTGCGCCCCTGAAAATGCCGGGGAAGCCAAGGACGTTATTCACCTGATTGGGCAAATCGCTGCGCCCGGTGCCAACAATCGCTGCTCCACCTTTGTAAGCGTCTTCCGGCATGATTTCCGGGTCGGGGTTCGCCAGTGCGAAGATGATGGAATCTTTGGCCATGGTTTTGATGTCCGCTGTGGTCAGCAGGTTGCCTACGCTTACACCGATAAATACATCCGCATCCACAATAGCGTCTTTTACGGAGCCGGCGCTGTTGTTCGGGTTTGTAAAGCTGAGCACCTCCTGTTTGGAGCTGTTGAGGTCGTCGCGCCCGTTGTGGATAATGCCTTTGCTGTCGCACATGATGACTTCCCGCACGGCAATGCATTCAGAAGAATTCTGATGGTCCACGCACTTCAGCAGCTTTGCGATGGCTACGCCGGCCGCCCCGGCCCCGTTGATCACAACTTTGAGGTCGAATAGGCTTTTGCCTACAAGCTTGGCAGCATTGATCAGCCCGGCCAGCACCACTATAGCCGTGCCATGCTGGTCATCATGGAAAACGGGAATGCCAATATCCTGCAGCCGTTGCTCGATTTCAAAACTGCGGGGGGCGGAGATGTCCTCCAGGTTGATGCCCCCAAAGACCGGTGCGATCAGCTTCACCGTTTCAATGATCTTTTCTGTATCCTGCGTGTCCAGGCAAATCGGGAAGGCATCAATATTGGCAAAGCGCTTAAAAAGCATGGCTTTCCCTTCCATGACCGGGATGGCGGCGTGCGGGCCAATATTGCCCAGCCCCAACACGGCAGAGCCATCGGAAACAATAGCTACAGTATTGCTTTTGATGGTGTAATCGTACACTTTTTCCGGATTGGCAGCGATGGCCCGGCAAGGCTCTGCAACACCCGGCGAGTACACCAAAGACAAGTCCTCTTTGGAGCGGACATCCATTTTGGGCGTCATCCTGATTTTTCCTTTCAGGTATTGGTGGAGGTAGAGGGATTCTTTGAAGTAGTCCATATGTTTTGGCAATCTATGGTTATAAATTTGGTTACAGCAGAATTAAAGGTAGCAGATTTTTAGAATTCCAGCCATCTGCATGACGTATTGAGGCAGGCGCATGCCGCAGGCAGTGTGCAGAAAATATTTACCTTGTGTGTTTCGTTATTATCCTTTTGCAACTACATACCGAACATGATTAGAACGATTACCACTACTGTACTACTACTTCTTTTTTGTACGCTCAACGCCTTCGCTCAACCCACCCGGGCTACCGTAAGTGTGAGTGAGCAGCAGGCTGACGCCAGCATCCGCATCCCCCTTGCCAATCCTCAGCCCTTTCTGGCTTTTTCGGCCGTTTGGAAAGGGGAGGAAGGCACGCTGAATGCCCGGTTCTCTCCCGATGGTGAGCGTTGGGGCGATTGGGTAACTTTGGGAATGGATGGCCACGCTGAGCAGTCTTCTGAAAAATACGTGAGTGAACTGCACTTTGCCCCTGCGGGCAGCCGGTGGGTGGAGGTTCAGCCGGCCGTTGGCATGGACAACCTGGTCCTGCACTTTTTCAATCCCGGCCGTACAGACGAACTGGAACGCACAGGGTATCCCCCAGCCGTTACAGAACGCTCTCCGGTCTACTGCCCCTGCGATCAGCCTGACTTTGAGGGCCGTGAAGACTGGTGTCCGGATGGCACCTGTCCGCCTGATGCAACGCCGGTCAGTACTAATCCGACCCACCTGATCATCCACCACGCAGCAGGTACCAATACCTCCAATGACTGGGCGGCGGTCGTCCGTGCCATCTGGGATTTCCATACCGGAGTAAATGGCTGGGACGATGTCGGCTACAACTGGCTGATTGACCCCAACGGAGTGCTGTACGAAGGCCGGGGCGATGACCGCCTGGGCGCCCACTTCTGTGGCACCAATGGCGCTACGATGGGGGTCTGCATGCTCGGTGATTACACCAGTATTACGCCTACTGCGGCAGCGAGAGGAACCCTGGCGCACCTCATGGCCTGGAAGAGCTGCGATATTGGGGTAGACCCGCTCGGGACAGCCTTCCACAGCAACTCCGGCCTGCAGCTGATGCGGATCTCCGGCCACCGTGATGGCTGCGCGACGGCCTGCCCCGGTGATGCTTTTTACCCACAGTTGCCGGAAGTGCGCAACGACGTTGTAGACTTCATCGCCAATCAATGCGCGGCTATTGCGCCGCCCCGGGACCTCACGGCTGGCATGACTGCCGATACAGCGGTATTGTTAGAGTGGGTGGATGAATCGGATAACGAAACCGCATTTCTGATAGAGCGGGCCAACTCTTTTTTTGGCACCTACGTGCAAATCGGGGAAGCGCCGGCTAACGCGACTACCTATGAGGACTTCGATATTGAAATCGGGACCGGTTACTACTATCAGGTGAGGGCGACCACAGGAACCGACACCTCGCTCTACACCAATAAGGCATTCGTGTTTACCAATGTCGTGAGCACGGACAATCTGCTACAGGGCCAAACGGTTAACGTTTTCCCTAACCCGACTTCCGGGGTCTTGCAGTTGCACTGGGCAACACCTCTTGACGGGCAAGTCATGCTCCGGGTGCGGGACAGCAGAGGGGTAGCTGTACAAAATCAGCAACTGTCAGGGCAGCAACTTCAGCATCAGCTGGACCTCGGTGCGTTGCCCTCAGGGCTGTACCTGATTGAGCTCCTTAATCAATCGGAACAGGCAATTTACAGGGCCTTTAAAAAATAATCTGTTCCGCCATGCGTTTCAACCCTTTCCCCTGGAGGTGTAAACGAACATCCGTCCTAAGGAAAAGTTAGAATAAGAGGAACAAGTATTAAAAAGTGTTAACGCAAGCGGCGAATTTTCAGTTGCCAGCGTTACTTGTTCCAGATACTACGTCTATACGAGATGTAGGCATATCTACAAAAAACCGAAAACAATTTATTTTAAACAAAATCAAAATCCATCATGCAAAAATTGTTTCTGAAATTTTCCGGAGTTGCGATCCTGCTTACCCTTTTGATCGCTACCGGTTGCGAAGATGATCCTGTTGACCCGATCACTCAGCTGCCACCCGAGGTACGTTTGATCGATGGCGTTGGGTTCACTTCCACTGATGCAACCCTGGCTCCCGGAGAAACATTTACAGTGAGTGTGGAGATCTTAACGGGTGACAACCCGCTCGAAACCTTCACTTTCCTGGTAGATGGAACCGCTATTAACAACACAAACATTGCCAACTACTACGCCAACGGCGAATTCGAAGTAGACGGAAGCGTGGAAACCGCTAACAACCCGGTCACGCTCTTTGGTGACGCGAAGCAGGGCGCTTCAATCGTAATCGAAGTCGTGCCATTCGAACAAATGGACGGTGAAGTCCGGACCTATACTTTCGAAGCTACGGACGAAGTAGGCAACGTAGGTACTGTTTCACTCGACATCACCGTTGTCGACCCTACCACACCAATTGATGCGACCCTCACCGGCGTACTCTTCAATCAGGCAGGCCCTACCGGTACCGGTGGTCTTGACCTCGATACAGGTGAAGGCACAGGAAGCTCAGACGCTGATTCTGAAATCCGCGACCTTGGTCTTGATTGCACGATTCCGGCTCCCGGCCTGAACTGGCGCCGTCAGATCGGTACCATCAACGGTGCGGATATGGTAAAGGTTGACGAAACGCAGGTAGAGAACTTCACTTTCGATAACGTTTCTGTTAAGGAAGAAATTGAAGCAGCCTACGCTACAGGTATAGAGCTGAGCGATGGCGCTTCCGAAAACTGCGCAACTGGCACCGACACGCCGGTTACAGACGTAACGGACGAATTGGTAGTAGGCGACATGTTTGTTGTCTTGGCCAACGGTACCCACTATCTGATCCGCATTGACGCAATCAATGAGACAGATAACAACAACGCAGATAACTACGAGCTGTCCATCAAGTACTAAGCAATAACGCTTATCAAACAAAGGAGAGCGCAGTTTCGGTCCGCCGAAGCTGCGCTCTTCCTGTTTTAAGATGCAATTATCAATTTCCACCTTCGTTTCATGTTGGTGAGTTCTGTACTTTTGTGGTCAAACCAGTAATGGCACCGTATGATGAAAAAGATTTTTCCCTACCTGTTACTGATTGGCAGCCTTGGATGCTCGCTGCCACAAGCCCTGCAGGCACAGTGTGAATTCGCAGCGGATACGATCGACCCGTTCGATAGCACACGCCTGATCATTTCCAAGCCCATGCCCATCGGCTTGCTGATTCCGAGCCTCTACGAGACGGTAGATGGCCCTAAGATTATTGAGGAGGCCGAGGTGGCTTTTTCCTTTATGGAGGGTGACGTAGACAGTATTAATTCTTTTTTTCTCACCATCGCCGCACCGGAGTATGACTTCCAGAAAATCGAAGCCGGGCGCAACGTTATCATTGCTTTTGAAGATACCTCCGCTGTGCAGTTACTAAATTACCCGGACCGTGGCGTTTTCAGCAAGGAAACGAACATGCGCATTTACCAACATACCTGTATCGTGCCCATTGATGTGTTATACCGAATGGCCGCTTATGATGTCTTAGGCATCCGGATAAGGTACGAAGGCCAAAAGCGCACGATTATGTTGAATGAAGATCAACAGAAGGCACTCCGTCAGGCCGTAATTTGTGCCAGTGAAGCCGTTGGATTCTCCCCTTTGAATCCCTGAAGAAACAAAAAAGATCAAACAAAATTTTTTAACATCGTGCTCACGGTGTAACTTGGCTGGCGTAACCAAAACCTATTACAAATGACTACTCAGGAAATCGCCGACCAACTTGTCAATCTTTGCCGGCAAGGCAAGAACATGGAAGCCATCGAAACGCTTTATGCGCAAGACATCCACAGCATAGAGCCCGCAGGAGAGGAGCCCGAAGCCAAAGGCCTTGAAGCCATCAAAGGCAAAGCGGCCTACTTCGATAAGTCGATGGAAGTCCACAGCGTTAAAATTTCTGACCCTGTCGTGGCGGATGATCATTTCTCGATCTCCTATTACATGGATGCAACAAATAAGGAAGACGGGCAACGGCACGACATGTCAGAAATCGCAGTTTATCAGGTGAAGGATGGAAAAATTGTGAAGGAGCAGTTCTTCTATTCCTGGCCAGGATAAAGCCAAACAGATTGGAAAGTGTGGAGCGCTTTATTCAACATTATTGGGTAAAGCGCTTCTGTTTGCGGTCAGAGTTGATGCCCAATAATGGCTTGCACGCCAAGCGCATAGCCCTGTAGTCCAAGCCCCACAATTATTCCCGCACAGTGGGCAGACAGGTAAGAACGATGGCGGAACGCTTCCCGCCGGTGCACATTGGAAATATGTACTTCAATCACCGGCGTGGAAATCCCGGCTATCGCATCCCCCAGCGCAACGGAGGTATGCGTGTAAGCACCTGCATTGAACACAACCCCATCGTAGGAAAAGCCCACCTCGTGCAGTTTGTCCAGCAGGGCCCCCTCGTGATTGCTTTGGAAATACTCCAGCGTATGCTCCGGGAACTGCGCCTGAAGCTCCCCGAAGTAGTCCTCAAAAGACTTACGGCCATAGATTTCCGGCTCTCGCTTGCCCAGCAGATTGAGGTTCGGCCCGTTCAGGATAAGAATACGCATCAGTTGGCTTTGTCAGACATGAACTTAATGCGGACGAGCTGTATCTCTTCCATCGTAATGTCTTCGTCCTGCAGCTCTTTGTAGGCTTCCTCAAGGGCATCCGTCTCTGCGTCCATGAAGTAGTCCTCAATTTCTTCCCGCGCGTACTCATCCAGGTTTTCGTCAATGTAATAATCGATATTCACCTTGGTACCGGAAAGTACGATGGCGTACATCTCCTGATAGAGCTCCTCCATCGAGAGGTTATTGGCTTCCGCCAAATCTTCCATAGGCACCTTGCGGTCAATGCCCTGAATGATGTTGATTTTGACCTTAGACTTATTGGCCACCTGCTTCATCACGAAGTCATTCGGGCGGTCAATATTGTTTTCTTCTACGTATTGCTTAATCAGTTCCAGGAAAGGGCGCCCGTAACGCATCGCTTTGCCCTTGCTCACACCGGAGATATTGCTCATATCGTCCATCGTGATAGGGTAGTGGGTGGCCATATCCTCCAGAGAGGGGTCCTGGAAGATCACAAACGGCGGTACATCATGCCGCTTGGACTCTTTGCGGCGCAGGTCCCGCAGCATTTTGATCAGGGTCTCGTCCAGTACAGCAGAGCTCCCCTTGGATTCCTCTATGTCCGCCGCTACTTCAGCATCGTAGTTGTGGTCGATAGGAATTTTGAATGGCTCTGGATTTTTTAGAAAAGCCTGGCCTTTTTCGGTGATCTTGAGCAGCCCGTAGGTCTCGATGTCTTTGCGGAGCAGATCGTTGAGGATCGCCTGCCGGAAAACAGAGCTCCAGTAGGTGGCATCTTGTGCCTTGCCCGCTGCATAGAGGGGGCGTTTGTCAAAGCTGAAGTCTTTTATCACCTTGGAGGCATGCCCCCGGACGAAGTCTACCATCACTTTGATATCGTAGTTCTCATCCAGTTCATCTACGGCCTTGATGGCTAATACGACATCATCCTTGACATCAATCCGCTCTTTTGGATGGCGGCAATTGTCGCACATCTCGCTGCAATTGTCCTCATCAAATTGCTCCCCGAAGTAGTGCAGCAGGAAGCGGCGGCGGCAGGAGGTGGTTTCAGAATAGGACATCACTTCCTGCATCAGCTGCATGCCCATTTCGCGCTCGGCTACAGGCTTGTCGCGCAGGAACTTTTCCAGCCGCAGAATATCTTTGTAGGAATAGAACGCGACACAGCGGCCTTCCAGCCCGTCCCGCCCGGCACGCCCGGTCTCCTGATAGTAGTTCTCAATACTCTTTGGGATATCGTAGTGGATGACAAACCGCACATCCGGCTTGTCAATCCCCATACCAAAAGCAATCGTTGCCACAATGACATCCACTTCTTCCATGAGGAAATCATCCTGCGTTTTGCTGCGGGTTTTGGCATCCAAACCGGCGTGGTAGGGAGCGGCTTTGATGTCATTCACCTTCAGCGCTCCGGCAATTTCGGCTGCCGACTTCCGGCTTTGCACGTAGATGATGCCAGACTGATCGGGTATTTCCTTAATAATCTGTACGATCTGCTTCAGTGTCTGCTCCTTTTTGAGTTTCGGGCGCACCTCGTAGTAAAGGTTCTCCCGGTTGAAGGAGGAGATGAAGGTGTTGTGGTCCGTCATATTGAGGTTCTTCACAATATCGGACTGAACCTTGGGCGTCGCGGTAGCGGTCAGGGCCACCACCGGGATATCCCCACCTATAGAATCGAGCATGGCCCGGATACGGCGGTATTCAGGCCGGAAGTCATGCCCCCACTCTGAAATACAGTGGGCTTCATCGACGGCCACAAAAGACAGGTTGACCTGCTTAAAGAACTCAATATTTTCTTCCTTGGTCAGCGTTTCCGGTGCAATAAAGAGGAGCTTGGTCTTATTGTCCATGATATCCTGCCGCACCTGCTTCATCTGAGATTTGGTGAGGGAGGAGTTCAGGAAGTGGGCCACGTCATCGCTTTGGCTGTAGCCTCGGATGGAGTCCACCTGATTTTTCATTAATGCGATCAGGGGCGAAATGACGATAGCAGTACCCTCCAGCATAAGCGCAGGCAGCTGATAGCAAAGCGATTTGCCACCACCGGTAGGCATAATGACAAAGGTGTCTTTGCCGCCCAACACACTCTTAATGATAGACTCCTGCCGGCCTTTAAAGCTATCAAAACCGAAGTATTGATGAAGGGCATCGTAAAGCGTTTCTTTCGTCGTCGTCATGGTTCGCCAGTTCTTTTTTACTTAGTTTTGCATCGGTTGTTTTGGGCAATCCGTCCTAATTTAGCCAATA